>NZ_KI783301.1:3221416-3528135 GCF_000510645.1 Thermicanus aegyptius DSM 12793
AGGAACAGCTGGGAGAAGACGCCGCCGATCGTTCCTGCCACCATCGCCCCGATGAAATGAATCTTGCCCTGCGCCACCAAAAACCCGCCGTAAGCCAGGACAATCTCGCTCGGAATCACCTCGATCATAAGACCCAGCATGATGCCCAGATATCCCAAATCGGCTAAAAAGGTGAGTACTCCGTAAATAAAAGATTCCATGTGACGCTCCCTTCATGCTTCCCGAGAATTTCTCAGGTCTTCATCGCTCCGGGTGTTTCATCCCTTTTGGGATATCCCTCTGTTCAATCCTCCCTATTATACATCCCGAAAAATGAAAAACCCATGAAAAATCTCTTACACTTAGGTAAGAATCCATAAAAATAGAAGGGGCTTCCTTCTCTTTTGCAAAAGAGGGAAAGCCCACGTCTTGCCTCGTCATCCTGCTGCCGCTTCATCCACAAGGGTATCTTCAGTAGGAGAGAGGAGATGAACGGTAAGCCGGGAGATGCGGAGCTGATCCATCTCTTCGATGATAAACTCGGCCCGTTGATCGTACAAAACCCGTTGACCCTTGCGCGGCGGGATCTCGACTTGGGAATAGACCCATCCCCCGATGGTATCGTAGTCCTCGCATTCGATTTTTAGATGAAATTGTTCGTTCACTTCATCGATCAGAAGACGACCGTCAATCGACCACGTTTCTTCGCCCTTCTTCTCCACCGGCGGGCGCTCCTCGTCAAATTCGTCCTGGATCTCCCCGACGATCTCCTCCAGGATATCCTCCAAGGTGACCAGCCCCGATGTCCCTCCGTATTCATCGATCAGGATGCACATCTCCGTCTTTTTTTTCTGCATGATCTTTAAAAGCTTGCTGATCTGGATGGAGTCCGGCACCTTTGTGATGGGACGGACAAGCCGGCGGATATCCTTCACCTGGTCGTTTTTCCATAAATCTTTAATGTGAATAAACCCGATGATGTGATCCTTATCGGGATCGCAGAGGGGATAGCGGGTATGCATCTCTTTGAAGGTAATCTCCCGATTCTCCTCATAGGTATTCTCGGTATAAAGGCAAACCATCTCCGTCCGGGGGATCATAATCTCCCGGGCGTGGGTCTCGGAAAATTCAAAGATGTTGTCTACCAAGGTTAATTCCGTATTGTCAATGAAGCCACTCTCATGGCTCTCTTTCATCAAGAGGCGAATTTCCTCTTCGGTGTGGGCGGACTGATGATCCGTCTCCGGTTTAAATCCCAGCAACCGTAGAAATAGATTGGCCGCCTCGTTTAGAATCCAGATGAACGGAAACATGATCACATAGAAGAGATGAAGCGGCCGGGCCGCCCATAGGGCGATCGCTTCCGATTGTTGAATGGCCATGCTCTTCGGCGCCAATTCCCCGAGGATGATGTGAAGTGCCGTGATGAGGGAAAAGGCGATCACAAAAGAGAGGGTGTGAAGGATGGCCTCTGAAGTGCCAAGCCCCATCAGTGCTAAAAGCGGCCGTATCATATCGGCCACGGCCGGCTCCCCTACCCAACCTAATCCCAGGGAGGCCAGGGTAATGCCCAGCTGCGTTGCCGATAAATATGCGTTTAAATTGGCAACGATATTCCGAGCAATCTTCGCCTTATGATTCCCTGCCTGAATCAAGGTCTCGATGCGCGTATTCCTTACTTTCACAATGGCAAACTCGGCTGCCACAAAAAAGCCGTTGAGAAAGACAAGGAAGAATACCAGACCAATGTTAAACCACATAGGCAATGGGTCGCTATCCAAATGTTTTCCTATTCTCCATGGGGTGATTCCCGGAACCTCCGTTGAAGAATAGGCGCACCTCCTCATTTTTTAAAGGATTCATTTCTGTGAAACTCCCTCACAAAACTAGGAGTCTCCCGGGAAAATCATATTAACTTTACAGAAATCTAAAATAATTATAGGGGAAGGCGCCCTTCCCCGTCAAGGTCATGTTAAAAATACCGAACATATGATGTCCCTATATCATGCGAAAACGGTATAATACAGGAGGAAGAGATTTAGAGAAATGATGAGGATGGCCACCAACCACGCCAGCACCGTCGTGCTTTTCCGGTTGACCAATCCCCCCATCAGTTTCTCATCACTGGTGAAAAGAATGAGGGGAATGAGGGCAAAGGCAATGCCGAAGGAAAGGATCACCTGGCTTACGACCAGGGCATCGGTTGGATTTATTCCCAAAAGAATTACGGCCAAGGGCGGAATCATCGTAATCAAGCGGCGCAAAAGAAGGGGAATCCTCCGCCGGATAAACCCCTGCATGATGATATCCCCGGAAAGGGTCCCCACCGAAGAACTGGAAAGGCCTGAGGATAGGAGGGCAATTCCAAAGAGAACGGCCGCCATCGGACTGATGAGCTGACCGAACCGGTTGAAAGCCGCATCGATATCCTCCACCGGGAGACGATGGGTGTAAAAAAGGGCCGCCGAGACGATGAGCATGCTGGCATTGACGGCGCCGGCGATCAGCATTGCGATCAGCACGTCGATCTTTTCAAAATGAAAAATACGGGCTTTCTCCCTGTCATTCGTTCCGACCACACGTCTCTGGGTTAGGGCGGAATGGAGATAAATGGCATGAGGCATCACCGTCGCCCCTAGAATCCCCGCTGCCAGCATCATGCTGTTTATATCCTGAAAACGGGGGAGGAAAAGCCCCTGAAGCACTCCGCCGATGGCAGGCCGGGTGAAGAAAACCTGCACGGCAAAGGCGATGACGACCACACCCACCATCATGGCGATGCCGATCTCCAGGGAACGAAAACCACGCCGTTGCAGTTCCAGGATCGCAAAGGATAAAAGGGCGGCCAACAACGCGGACGGAATCATGGGAAGGCCAAAGAGGAGATGAAGCCCTAACGCCGCCCCGATAAATTCGGCCAGGTCGGTTGCCATCACCACCAACTCGCCCTGAATCCACAGCCCGATAGAAACCCAGCGGGGAAAGCGGTCCCTCGATACCTCCGGCAAGTTGAATCCGGTGGCGATCCCCAATTTGGCCGACATCATCTGGATCAGAATGGCCATCAGGTTTGAAAAGAGGACCACCCAAAGCAACAGATATCCATATTGAGACCCGGATGCGATATTGGTGGCAAAATTCCCCGGATCAATATAAGCAACGGAGGCAATAAAGGCAGGTCCCAAGAAGGGGAGTATCTTCTTTAACCCCCGCCTTTTCCCCTGCAGCACTTCATGGGCCGCATGAACGGTAGAACCGGCTGCCGAGCAACTTCCTTGATGCACGCTGATTTCTTCTCGCACCTTTCATCCTCCCCTCTGCGATCCCCCTTAAAATTTGGAGAATCCTTCACTCATTTGTATGAAAACAATAAAGTGGTTGTTCATTAAAGAATTTGGCTTTATGCAAATTAACAATATTAATTATAACTTGAGATCTACGAGAAGTAAATCCTTATCATGAAAGAGCTATTTGCTTTGTACCTTTTTCTTCCCCTTTAGCATGTGAAATTCAAGTTCATTTACGCTACATAACCCCATTTTGATCCGGTATTACAAGGAAATCAAGACGAATTGGTATGATTTGGAGTACCTTGTGGGTGGAGCAGACGATCCCTTTATCCATAAAAACGGCTTGTGGATAAGTTGTGAGGTGACGTTCCAAATCTCCGAGTGCTTGATGCTTGAATTTCGTTCCACACAAACAGTTTCATTTGTGGTATAATGGCCATAACAGATGATCCTCTCCAAGGACAAAATTGTTGCTTACTCACCTACAATTTTACCATGGAAGGATTTATCAGCTTATTTTTTACCACATCGGGAGGCTGGGGTGGAATTTCGCTCAGCCTCTCTTTTTATGTCCAACCCCCCTTATTTTCCGCTTAATTTTGGGGTAAAAATTATTTTCGCTTATCTCTCAACCCTTGTCCTGTCTGGCTTCGCGGACATCTCAAAATGCTCTTTCTTTAAGGATAGGAAAGGGAGGCCACTCAGATTTGACGGTCTGACCGATATCTATTATCATACTTACAACTATATATGGATAGGTAATAGATACAGCGAGGAGAAACGAATGAGAACGGAAGACCACATCCGCCATGCTCACGACCATCATCATCACCACCACCATCGTGATCATCGCAGAGAGGGAGACAAAAAAGGGCTCTTGATGGCGCTTCTGATTACCTCCGCAATGATGTTGTTGGAGTTTTTTGGAGGGCTAATCACCAACAGCTTAGCTCTTCTTTCCGATTCCGGTCATATGCTTAGCGATGCCGGCTCCCTTACCCTCAGCTTGGTAGCCGTTTGGTTCGCCACAAAACCGGCTTCTCCAAGGAAAACCTATGGCTTTTATCGTTTTGAAATATTGGCCGCATTATTTAATGGAGTTACCCTATTTGTGATTGCCGGATTGATCATGTGGGAAGCCATCCGGCGGTTCTTTGAACCCCCGGCCGTCGCAGGTGGTGCTATGATGATGATCGCAACCGCTGGACTGATTGCCAATCTGTTAAGCGCTTGGATCCTTGTGCGGGAAGGCGACGTGAAGGAGAATGTTAATCTTCGTAGCGCCTATCTTCATATCCTTGGGGATGCATTTGGTTCAATAGGGGCTGTTGTCGCGGGGGCAGTCATCTATTTCTTCGGATGGTTTCTTGCCGACCCTATGATTAGTCTCTTCGTTGCTTTGTTAATATTAAGGGGAGCATGGGGAGTGATTCAACATACGATTCATATATTAATGGAAGGAACGCCGATTACGATTGATCAAAGGGAGGTAAAACAAGCATTATTAGAAATTGAAGGGGTGCTTGACGTTCATGATTTACACATCTGGACCATTACTTCAGGATTAGATTCGCTCAGTTGCCATCTATTGATCCGAGACGAAAAGGATGGTCAGCTTATTCTGCAACAGGCCATTCACAAAATAGAGGAACGGTTTAAGATCATGCATACGACCATTCAGGTGGAAAAATCGCATCTACAGCACGCCGATATGAAAGTATAGTCCAATGTTTAAATGTATCTCGGTACATTTGTGACTCGGCTGTGATAGGGCGAAAAAAATTATAAGGTATAAAAAACTTATATTTAAGAAATTTTAGAGCTGTGGCATAATGATAGCGCTTTATTAAATTTAAAAAAGAGGGAGATGTTCAATGGAGTCTTTAATTTTT
The DNA here is from genome assembly GCF_000510645.1 of Thermicanus aegyptius DSM 12793. Taxonomy (NCBI): domain Bacteria; kingdom Bacillati; phylum Bacillota; class Bacilli; order Thermicanales; family Thermicanaceae; genus Thermicanus; species Thermicanus aegyptius. The sequence goes on from NZ_KI783301.1 coordinate 3,226,578, forward strand.
ACAAACAAGCTCTGTAGCGAGATAGGTGACCACAAAACTGACGATTCCACCACATACCATCGTTGACCTTGGTATCTTTTTATTCTCTTCGGCACCAAACAAATGGATCATTTCTTCCTCAGATAATTCATCGGCGCTTTTCCCCGAAGGATGATTTACCGGAGCACTTAAATGCTTGCGGTAATCCAGATCTTTCCACGCCTTAATCAGGTTTTCGTCTGACATCTTAACACAACCTCTTTTCTACTAATATTTTTATTTTCCCTTCAACACTCGATAGGATATGGAGTTGCAGTAAATGTCTCCCACGTTTACCTAAGTCAAAAATGCCAAACCGCAATCGCTATGCTCCATTTGTTCCACATATGGAACCCTTTTCCTTTTGATCATTCTTATCATTCCCATCGATCATAATTCATCCATATTTACACGTTCAATAAAAAGAGGGTTTGATTGATCACTATTGAAATGGTGAGATATCTTTTCCTTCAATTGCAGAAACAGATTTCGTTCAATCTCTATATACGGAATGTCCTCCATGCTTCGTAAAATTTTATCGTATTTTTTCATCAATTGTTGGACTTCCTTTTTATTCCCCTTCAAGACGCCCATAATTATACGAATAAGTAAAACATTTTCTTTCACCTTTACATGTTGACCCAACGATTGAGCGGTCTCATATGTGAGTTGATCTGTGTGATAGAGAAATAGATGAAGGATTTTATAAGTGTAATAGTAACTAATCAGTATCTTTCGGAAATCCTTATACGATGATTTAAGACCTACTTCTATATATTTTTTGAGGTTTGAAATGGCTTGAGACAAGCCATAAACATCCAAATCATAATAAAAAAGGAAAAAGATATCAGATGGGAAAAAAAATGAATCAAATAAATCCGTATTCATCTTTTTTTCCATCATGCTTTGTTTGCTAGATGATACCAGGCGGTTGTCCCATTCCCTTGGTTTCTTACCGGACATCATCTCAGCCACAATTTTCATGCTTCTTTCGATATCGGAAAACTTTACCCTATTCCGAATCAAAAAATAGGCAACAGCTCCATCATTGCTGAATTGGCCGAATGGGATAACAGTTCCGAAAAAAAGGAAAGAATTGATCAAAAAACTATATAGAAATAGCGTTTCACTCGTCGATAGCGATTTATAAGCGTATAAACTGGTTGATGCAGCAATGAGTGAAAATAATGGACCCCCTAAAGCATAAATGATGAGTTGGATGCGACCCACTCCCCCCCTTAAAGGTACCATGATCGTCACTCCGCCACCTTCCCACAAATAAGGGAACTCCTTAATTTTTAATCCATGATCAGTTTTTATGATATTTATTGGCCATATAATGACTTGCCTAAAAGAGAAACCCACCAACCACCCGGCAACCACATGGCCAAATTCGTGAAAAGCAATTCCCCCAAAAAGTAATAACAATAAAATCCACACGAAATGAATGATTGAGGAAAACTGCGGGAATACCTGACTAACAAGAATAGATAGCACTGCAATAACCGTGATTAGTCTAAATGGTTTTAATAATCGATCCATCACAGCCCCTCCCTGGAAATTTAGATTGATGCCCCCCCGCATCTATATGAATTTTTCACGACTATCCAGAAACGAATAAACATCATGTACGTTCTTGCCACTGAGTTGGACTCGTTCTCAATCGATCCATTCGATCCATATATTCCTGAAAGGTGTCGCATTCAAATAATCTGTTTTCATGCCAATATCTGAACTCCGCTTGATCCTTCGGTTGTGCTAACATGATTAATTTCATCGTTGCAAAGGAAGCTTCTAAATCTTCATTAGTCTTTGTTATTTTTACACCATTAAGATATTCAAGTATTGTTCGTAGTGTTTTACGAAACTTGTTTTCTTTCTCTTGTTCTGTATCGATGGTAAATATGGATGTCCGGTCCACAACGATGATCCCCATATATCTGGACACTTTGGATAGATATTCTTCAACCAATTCGGCTCCGTTGGTTGCAGCAGAGACAATCACTGCTCCAGGTTTCCCATGTAATCGGAATAAATGAGCCCAGTAGGACAATCGATCGATTAAAGCTTTCATATCCGCAGATACATTATGGGAATAAACCGGACTGGCTAATATGATGAAGTCTGCAGCGAGCATCTTTTTTTTGATGAGATTCATATCATCATCCGGAAGATTGTCTTGCTCACAATACCCTTTTTCAAAACAAATTTTTCAGCCCGTTGAATGATGTATGTGTGTATTTGTTGCACTAAATAAATCACACCGTACGTCCTCTTGTTGACTAAGAAGCTCTTCTTTGAGTCGTCGAAGATATTTCATTAGCTGCGATTCTTCATTTCTGATTCCTCCATAAATAAACACTTTTTTGGGCGGCATAACCAACACCCCTCAATCATTAGTCTAGCGTCAAAACAGATGGAACCGTTTTGTGATCTGCCAATCTCAATAGCTGGTAACCAATTCCCGATAAGCCTGTAAATAGTCCGATCGCCGTGAATCCAGGAATTGATCTGACCTGATAATGCCCACGTTTCTCTGCCTTGTTGATGATGTCAATCGCAATTTTACGCGCGGTATACAAATATCGTTTTTCGCCGCTTACTTCATATTTACTGAGGAACAGTTCGGTACTTCCCATATTTCCATGGCATAAACAATCGTCTCCATGAAACTTACTTTTAAATAGATCGTATATCGACCTATCGATTTCATCATCCAACCATGGGTCAGTATAAATTCTTGAAAGTTTTATTCGACTAAGACCAACACCCGTTGTTCCATGACACCAGCTTTCCTTAAAAATTCCGTCGTTAATTGTACTGTCCTCTTTTCCTGCGTTTATTTTGGATCGGTCATATTCTAACAACATTAATCCACGTTCTTTAAATTTCCGATTTTTGGCGATTTCCCCAAGCCTTATAAGTACCAATGCTAATGAACTTGCCCCATGCGCAAAGCCACTCATCGGTTCGTCGTTTTCATCGAGCTGTTGGATTAAGAGGTTTCCTAACTTAATTGAAAGAGTTAAAGCATCAAGATTTCTTGTGGTTAGATAATGATCTAAGAATTGATAAACTAAACTGGCTGTACCGCCTACCCAATCATATTGGTCTAGCGTTTTATATTGGCGATCGCAGTCTTCTATGATTTCGTTAAGAACTCTTGCTAATCTGTCTTCTTTTTCATTTGCTAAGATTTTGCGTAGTGGGTAAAGCAAAGAAGCTCTACCGGTAAAACCGGATACATTGGGAAACTCTTTTATTTTATGTTCTGCGGAATTCAAAACGATTCGATAAATCCTTTCATATTTCGCCTTGTTGGTAAGCCGATATAAGTAGTAAAAAAACAAAGTCATACCTGATAATCCGTCGTAAAACGTTCCATCAACCGGTCCAATATTCCACTGATCTTTATTTTTCGGATTGACAGTTAACCACGATATCAAATTGGAGTCTTGATCGATAAAGGCCTCATCTAATAAGAGATCACTAATTCTTTCCGCCTCACGGATAAATATCTCCCGTTCCTCAATACTTCTTGTTTTTTGAACCGATACGATTGATGCTAACGTCTCGTGGTACACTGGTTTAGAAACCATTGATGGGTATACGCCCAATGAGACTTTCATCACGGAAATTTGTCTATTGACTTCCGCTTGCGTTAAATGTTTGATTTTATTCATGACAACTTGATAACCTGTATCTTCAAAAAAATTGCTATATTTATGTCCCCTGCTGTCTATCAGATCAAGCGAGTCAGTATAACTATAAAATATCGGAATATCGTGATGCAGAAGATCTATATATTCACTTTTAATTATTTCCTTTTTCTTAAAAGGGAAAGACCATGTTACACTGCTAATGTTACACTGCTTCATTTTTTCTCTGCTCTACTCATCGTTGCTTGCACTTCTCGTATTCTTGATCGTATCTGATCTAAGCAATTTTTGCCTATGCAATATTTTAACTATTCCTATTCGAACTGTCAAGGAAGATTTAGGAAGAGCTATTTGCTTTGTACCTTTTTCTTCCCCTTTAGCATGTGAAATTCAAGTTCATTTACGCTACATAACCCCATTTTGATCCGGTATTACAAGGAAATCAAGACGAACTGGTATGATTTGGAGTACCTTGTGGGTAAAAAGAGCAGACGATCCCTTTATCCACAAAAACGGCTTGTGGATAAGTTGTGGTGTGACGTTCCAAATCTCCGAGTGCTTGAATTTCGTTCCACACAAACAGTTTCATTTGTGGTAAAAAGGCCATAACGGACGATCCTCTCCAAGGACAAAATTGTGGTTTGGTTAATTACAATTTTACCATGGAAGGATTCATCTGTTTATTTTTTTACCACATCGGGAGGCTGGGGTGGAATTTCGCTCAGCCTCTCTTTTTATGTCCAACCCCCCCTTATTTTCCGCTTAATTTTGGGGTAAAAATTATTTCACTTATCTCTTAACCCTTGTCCTGTCTGGCTTCGCGGACATCGAAAAATGCTCTGAAAAAGGGCCGCCGGTGAAACACGGCAGCCCTTTCCGTCACTCCTTTTTCCCGTGCCCCGCACGGATTCCTATTTTTCTCGCCTTAAAAAATCTGCCTTACCCCCCCAAAGAAAGGCGAGTAAGATGCTGGCCAAGACCGTTAAGGGCGGTGCGTAAAAAAGGAGAAACTCCTTCATGATCCATGACCTCCTTTCTTTTTTCCCTTCACATATTCCGGATCGAAAAGGAAAAGGCGGAGCAATAAATAGAGGGCGGGAATTAAGGCAAACAAGCCTAAAACAAAGCTGATCATCAAGGCTTTCGCCATGGCCTGGTTGGTAAATCCGTCGTCAATGGTGAGGTAGGGATAGAGTAGGTAAGGATAATGGGAAAAGCCGTACCCGAAGAAAGCAAGCCCGAATTGAAGCACCACCAGAAAAAAGGCGAGACCGTATCTCTCTCGGCGGTAGAGAAGCATGACCGCACCGGCAAAACATAAGAGCGAAAGGGCAAAGAGCCACCAACTATCCGTCATGCGTCTAAAATGCTCCGGATTGTGCAGGCGCAAGGAATAGGAGGTAACCAAGGCCGCCAATAAAGTGGGAAGGCTCCATCGCAGGGCGTATCGTCTAAGAAGCTGCTCCGCCTTTTTATCGTCGGCGGCCTTGGCATAAAAGGTAAGAAAAGTGGCCGAGATAAAGAGAATACTCGTAATGGCGAGGAGGACAACGCTTAAGGCATAAGGACTTCGGAGAAGCTCCCCATAAAGGAGATCTGCACCATCATCTTTCACAGCCATAAACCCTCCCTCCGATATGGGAAAGACAATGGAGAGGGAGGCAGGGATGAAAAGGCCGGTCAGACCATAAAGAAGGGTATAATATCGATTCCCTCCACCGTAGGCATGAAAGGCATAGTAAGAGCCGCGGATGGCGAGCAGGATGATGGAGATGCTGGCCGGGATGAGAAGAGCGGAACCGTAATAATAGGCGGTTTTCGGGAAGAAACCGACAATCCCCACGAAAAAGAAAACGAGAAAGACGTTGGTTACTTCCCAAACGGGTGAGAGATACCGCTCCACCACACCGCGAATCACCTGTCGATTTCCCGACAGCTCGCTGTACACATGGAGAAATCCCGCGCCGAAATCGATGGAAGCCACGATCATATAGCCGAAGAGGAATGTCCACAGTACCGTGATCCCTATCAGTGCCAGGCTCATCAGCCCTTCCCTCCCCTGAGAGGCGTTTTGCCTATCCTATCCCCTTTTTCCCCTTCACCGGGGCTTTCCCGCCATAGGCTCATCTTGCCGCTTTCTTCCCAGGCCGCCAGTTCCTGTTCAACAGGATGACGGGCAAATATCTTCCGGAGGACCACAAAGCTCATCACCCCGAGGAGAAGATAAAGGCAGGCGAAGAGGAGAAGAAGAAGATCAACATAGGGAGAGGTCGTTGCCCCTTCCGGCGTCCGCATCACCCCGCGGAGAATCCAGGGCTGCCTTCCCACCTCGGCGAAGACCCAACCCAATTCGACGGCGATGAGGGCCATGGGACCACCGGCTGCGATTCCGTAAAGGAGGGCAGGCCGGTATGGATTCCTGTTCTTCCTGGAATAAAAAAGGAATAGATAGAGAAGGGAAAGAACGGTGAGGGCAACGCCGATCACCACCATCAGGTCAAAAAAGTAGTGGATCATGAGAGGCGGGCGATCCTCGGGCGGAAATTGATTCAGCCCGATCACCTCGGCCCAAGGCATCGAATGAGCCAGTATGCTTAATGCGTACGGGATCTTAATTCCATATTGGATCTCCTGATTGTCGGTGAGAATGCCAAAGAGAACTAAAGGGGCATTCTTCCCCGTTTCGAAATGCCATTCCGCCGCCGCCAACTTTTCGGGCTGGTACTCGGCCAGGAACTTCCCGGAGAAATCTCCGATGACGGCGGTGGCGATGGAAAAAATCAGGGCTGCCGCCATGGTGAGATGGAGAGCTTTCTTATGGTAAATATGCGCCTTTCCCCTGAGGAGATGCCATGCGGCGATGGTGGCCAAAAGGAAAGCGGAGGCCATATAGGCGGAAACGAGAACATGGGAGGCCTTCGTCGGAGTGGCCGGATTAAACATGGCGGCGAGGGGATCAATCTCCGTCATCTGCCCATTTCGCAGTACAAATCCTTGAGGAGTATTCATAAACGCATTAACCGTCGTGATGAAGAAGGCGGAAAGGGAGGACCCCAAAACGACGGGAATCAAGAGCAGAAAATGGATCCATGGATTTTTGAAGCGATCACCGGTATAAAGATAAATGCCCAAAAAGATCGCCTCGATAAAAAAAGCGAAGGTCTCAAGAAATAAAGGCAAACTAATCACCTGTCCCGCAATCTCCATAAAGCGAGGCCAAAGAAGACTAAGTTGCAATCCAATCGCCGTTCCGGTCACGACCCCCACGGCCACAGTGACGACAAGCCCCCGGGTCCAGCGCCGGGCCAGGAGAAGGTAATGGGGATCCTTCTTAAGGATTCCCCTCCACTGAGCCAGGGCGATCATCAAGGGAACGCCAACGCCGACGGTGGCGTATAGGATGTGAAAGGCCAGCGTGGTCATGGTAAGAATGCGGCTTGATAGCACCGGATCATAGGCAGGGAGCACGGTCTTCCCTCCTTTCCATGTTCTTTTCCGTCCAACACCTGCTTCACAGCGCAGATCCCCTCACCATTTTTCTCATCATGTCGGTCCCTTCCCATTCTTTCACTCCCCGTTTCATCCCATTCCTGTTTTTCTATTTAACTCATTTGTACTATCTTTATAGTCATTACAGTTTTATCATATCCCCTTGCCCTTCATCCCAAAAGAGGAGAGGGAAGATCGTCATATAATGTTCATTTTCTCTGTAACAATCTTGTCACAAAAAAACCGCCCACCTCGCGTGGACGGTTTTTCTATAAGATTTGAAACACTTGGCGCAACCGATTACTGATGGTACCCTCTCGCATTTTGAATCGTGATCTTTTCCTTAAAGAGGAAGTAGGTCCACAGCTGATATGCGATAATGATGGGAACCATCACAACGGCAACGATAAACATGATGGTGAGGGTTTTTTGGCTGGCCGCCGCCTGGAAAAGGGTGATGCTATATTTGGGATCAATCTTGGACAAGAGCATATTGGGGAAAAGCCCGATAAACCCTGTCGCTACGGTTAAAAGAATCGTTCCGAAGAGAGAGAGGAAAGCGGCCAGTTTCCTCCCTTTGTTTTGATAGAAACGGACCAAAAGGAGGGCAGCCAGCGCTAAGGCCGGTACCAGGAAAAGGACGGGATAGGTGACGAAATTATGGAGCAGCGGGGTCATGGCGGCGGTGGCGATCAGAAAGATGCCATAGATGGCGGCCGCCACAGCCCATAGGGTTTTCGACAGTTTCCAGGCCCGCTCTTCCACATCCCCTTTCACCTTAAAGGCGATCCAGAGGCTGCCGGATAAAGCAAAGAGGGAGACGAAGGTAAGACCCCCGATCAGGCCATAGGGATTGAGGAGCGTCAGCAGGGTGTCGGAACTTCCGTTTGCATCGATAAGAAGTCCCTGAAAGAGATTGGCGAAGGCAACTCCCCAGAGCAAAGCCACGGCGGCACTGCCTGCGAAGAAGGCCCATTTCCAAAAGGTTTTCCACTTGGGATCTTCATGTTTATGCATAAATTCCAAACCGATGGCCCGGAAGAACAAGGCAAACAGGATGAGGAAGAGAGGAACATAGAGATAGCTGAACATCAGCGCATAGGTGAGGGGGAAGGCGGCAAAGGTCGCTCCTCCTGCCGTAATCACCCAGACCTCGTTTACGTTCCAATAGGGACCGATGGTCTCCTGCAGCTGCAATTCCTCTTGTTTGGACTTCGAGAGAAAGGGAAAAAGAATTCCCGTTCCCAGCGTATATCCATCCAGTGCGAAATAAACCATCCAGAGGACCGCCCAAAGAGCAAACCAAATGATGGCCAGCACTTCTTGGCTCATTTTAGAATCCCTCCTTACGCCTGTATAGGACGGGCGCTTTTCCCAGGATCCACCTTTGGCGTTTCTCCAGGAATGTCGTTTTCGGGGCCCGCCACAGCATATTTTCGGAGCAGACGAAGATCAGAAATGATGAGAATGCCGTAGAAAAGGAAGAGACCTACCATCGAAAAGATCATTTCGCCCATAGCGATCGGGGACACCGCCTCATCGGTCTTCATCAGACCAAATACAATCCATGGTTGACGTCCCATCTCGGCAACCACCCACCCTAAATTAATGGCCACGTAAGGGAGGGGGATGGTGTAGAGGAGAACCTTGAGATAGCGGGATGAATCAAGCAATTTTTGTTTCGAATAGAGGTAAAAGCCGTAGATGGCCATAAAGAGGAAGTAGAGCCCTAAACCGATCATAAGGCGGAAGCTCCAGAAGACAACGGATACGTTTGGACGCTCCTCCGCAGGAACTTCCTTCAATCCTTTGACCTCACCGTGAATATCGTTCTTATTGAAGAGACTTCCCAGATACGGGATGCCTAAAAGCTCCACGGAATTCCGCTCATTGGCCGGATCAGGAATCTGGAAGAGATAGAAGGGGAGGTCTTTACCGGTTTCCCAAACCGCTTCAAAGGCGGCAGCCTTCACAGGATTTACCTTCCCGGTATTCACTCCGTGGAAGTGGCCGATAATGGGTACCATGAGGGTCGAGATGACCGCCATGATGAGGGCCATTTTAAAGGAACGGGTAAAAAACTCGAGATGGTGCTTCCGAAGCAAATGATACGCGCTAACGCCCAACACGAAGAAAGAACCGACAATGTAGCTGGCAAAAATCGTATGGGTAAACATATACCAAACATACGGATTTGCCATCACGGCGCCGAAATTCTCCAACTGAATCTTCCCATCCACGATGGAATAACCGACGGGGTTTTGCATGAAGCCGTTCGCCGTAATAATCCACAAGGCGGAGATGTTCGTACCGATCGCCACCATCCACATGGAGAAGGCCCGCAGTTTCGGAGAAAATTTATTCCGGCCGAAGAACCAAACCCCGAAAAACGTGGATTCAAGGAAGAATGCCAATAGCGCCTCAATCGCCAGCGGTGAACCGAAAATGTCCCCCATGAACTTCGAGTACTCTGACCAGTTGGTCCCAAACTGAAACTCCATGGTAATTCCCGTCACCACGCCCAGGGCGAAGTTAATGGCGAATAACTTGCCCCAAAAATCGGCCATCCGGCGGTAAATATCCTCTTTCTTGCGGGCGTAAAGCGTTTCCATAATCGCCACCAAGATGACCAGCCCGATGGTGAGCGGGACGAACAGGAAATGGAAGAAGGCCGTGAGTCCAAACTGCCAACGGCTTAGCGCCACAATTCCCGACATCCTCATATCCCCCTTTTTCAATAAAATTTTATAAAATCAGTTCCCAATTCTTACTTTATGATGAATCCTCCCTGAAACCTATAGGGGTTTTCCACTATTCCCAAGGTAGTTGTTACGGCATCATGGCAAAGTTGTTGCGAAGATGTGAATCGATGAACGATTGAAAGTTTTAAACCCTTCCCCCTTTGATTTTCTCCCCTATTTAGGAGAAAATAAGGTAGTGGAACGGAAGGCAGAGTGCAGGGAAGGAGTGTTCATCCATGAAAAATGAGATCGGCGTGATCGGTTTGGGAGTAATGGGAAAAAATTTAGCCTTCAATATAGAAAGCAGAGGGTATTCCGTTTCGGTCTTTAACCGTTCACCGGACAAGACAAAAAAGATGCTCTCCGAGGCGGAGGGGAAAAAGATTGAAGGGTTTTATACCATCGAGGATTTTATCGCATCTCTGGAACGCCCACGGAAGATCCTCCTCATGGTCCAAGCCGGAGAGGCGACCGATGCCACGATTCGGCAACTTCTCCCCCATTTGGAGAAAGGGGATCTCTTAATCGATGGGGGGAATTCCTTCTTTCAGGATACAAGGCGGCGGAGCATGGAGCTGGATAAGGCGGGCATTCTCTTCTTAGGGATGGGCGTTTCCGGAGGGGAAGAAGGAGCCCTCCATGGTCCTTCCCTCATGCCCGGAGGTTCGAGAAAGGCATATCAACTGGTGGAAAGGATCTTATTGTCCATTGCGGCCAAAGCGGAAGGAACCCCTTGTTCCGCCTACATGGGCCCCGACGGAGCCGGACATTATGTGAAGATGGTCCATAACGGCATTGAGTATGGAGATATGCAGCTCATCAGTGAAGCCTATGATATTCTTTCCCGTGGTTTAGGCATGGAAACGAATGAACTGGCAGAGGTCTTTGCCGCTTGGAAGGAAGGGGAACTCGACAGCTACCTGATCGAAATTACCGCTGAGATCTTTAAGAAAAAAGATCCCGAGACCGGGAAACCCCTCCTGCATCTCATTATGGATCGGGCCGGACAAAAAGGGACGGGGAAATGGACCAGCGAAAGCGCCCTGGATTTGGGAGTTCCCCTTTCGGTCATTACCGAATCGGTCTTTGCCCGCTACCTTTCCGCCAAAAAAGAGGAACGGGTCAAAACCGGACGACTGATCAAAGGACCTAAAGGAGAAGGGGCGGGGAAGTTTTTAGAGGAAAAAGAGCGTTCCTCCCTGGTAGAAGCGGTTCGAAAAGCCCTTTATGCCAGCAAAATCATCTCCTATGCCCAAGGGTTCTCCCAACTGAAGGCGGCCTCCGATGTGTACGGATGGGAGCTCGATTACCGGAAAATCGCCATGATCTGGAGAGGAGGCTGCATCATCCGGGCCCGCTTCCTGCAAAATATTATGGAGGCGTATGAAGAGGAACCCTCCCTCCAAAATCTCATCACCGCCCCATATTTCCGCAGCATTTTGGAGTCTTACCAAGAAGAATGGCGCAGGGTGGTCGCCTTTGCGATCATGCGGGGGATTCCTGTCCCCGCGTTCTCCAGCGCCCTAGCCTATTTTGACAGTTACCGCTCCGAACGGCTCCCGGCCAATCTCATCCAGGCCCAACGGGATTATTTCGGCGCCCATACCTATGAGCGGGTCGATCGGGAGGGAATTTTCCATACGAACTGGAAAGAGGAAGAATAAGAATTGAACGTTTTATGTCGAACCGGACGGGCCTCGTCCGGTTTTTTCATCATTTTTCACCAATTCACCAATCTTTCTTCAAACTTTCCCTAGAATATTTATAATCATTCAAAAAATCAAGGGATTTCCCCTATATATTTACCCTGTTTATTTACAAGATGAAAGGAAATGTAGGCTGGTCCATGATTCCGGAGTAATTCACCATTCGGGAATCTTCGCATCCACCTTAGAAAACCGAAAGCCCTTACAACTTAACCAAGTGATACTTTTTCGCCAGTTGAACCCAGTCCCTCTTCCGGTTCGTGCCCAGCTTTTTACTAATATTTAAGCGGTGGTTTTCTACCGTTTTCGTGGAGATCGTCAATTGCTCGGCGATCTCCTTTTGGGTATATCCTAAGACCGTCAAGACAAAGATCTCCTTCTCCCGAAAGGATAATGGGCAATGTTCATCATGAAGGGATTTATTCTCCTCCTTCATAATGTGGGCGGGAAAGACCTTCTTCCCGTTTAACACCTCTCGGAGATTGCTTACAATCTCCTCGCCATGAAGTCGTTTTTCGATATACCCATCGGCGCCTGCCAAGTAGGCTTTCCTTTTGTATTCATCCTCATCATGCATGGAGAAAACCACCAATTTCATCTTCGGATTGATCCGGCGCAGTCGGGTAATGGCATGGAAACCATCCATTCCCCCAGGCATGGAGAGATCCAGGAGGGCGAGGTCAATGGGGTATTTTTCGGCGAGGCGGAGCGCCTCTCCCCCTTCCTCGGCAAAGAGAATCGATTGGATCGGAAAAAAGTCATTTAAGAGGAGGGATAACCCGTCCCTAACGATTTCATGATCATCCACGATGAGCAGATTCACGAACTTCCCCCTCCTTGAAGTGGAATATATCCTTCTACGACGGTCGGCCCTCCGATTTTGCTAAACCATTTGATCTCTCCTCCCATCATTTCAATCCTCTCTTTCATATGATATCTCCCCACCCCTTCTTTGCATTCTTCTACCTTAAACCCTCTTCCGTCATCCCGCACTTGGAAAAAGAGCCGGGTTTGCCTTGGCTCCAGGAGAAGATCAATCTGTTTCGCCTTCCCATGGCGGACCGCATTTAACACCGCCTCTTGCAGCACCCGGTAAAGGTGGAGGCTCGCTTCATGGGAAAGGGAGAGTTTCCGGGGAGGGAGATGAAGATGAATCGCTATCCCTTCCATCTCCCGCCAATCTTCCGCCGCCCTTAAAACCGCCTCATGTAGATCAAAGGCATCCGAAGGAAGGGGGCGAAGGGTTCTCGAAATCCGGCGAATGCGCTCTAACGCCTCTTCCAAACCGGTTGTTAGTTTCCGGGCGTGTTTTTTCATGGCTGGATCGCATTCGTGGCGTTCAATCCCTTGAAGGCCTAAAACGGCGCTGTAAATGGTTTGTCCGATCTCGTCATGGAGCAGCCTGGCAATTCGCTTCCGTTCCCTTTCCTGGGCGAGTATCGTCTCCTTGACCAAGGTGTGCTCCATTTTTTTCGTCTGTTCCTCCGCGATGCGGAGGGGATCCCGGATGATCAGGATGTACCCTGCCGTCCCGTTCAGGAGGATCTTTTTGGTGCTCATTTGAAAAAAACTATGTTTTCCTTCATAGGTAGGCATATGGGATTCGAAGACAGGAAGGGCATGGTCATGCATAAGAATGCAGCGTTCCTCTCCAGGCAGCACCTCTCGCATCTCACAATAGGAACAGTGGGGGACCTTCTCCCCTTCCTTCCACCCCATCTGTTCCTTGGCAATCCGGTTGATGTAGAGGATCACCCGATGTTGATCCATCACGATGACGCCCTCAGGGAACTGGTCTAGGATCTCTTTTGTCCATATGCTTTCCATGAGAATCCCTTCTTCTTCCGATGCTTGCTTTTACTTTACCATAAAATTGTGAAGAAGAATGAAAGCCTCTGTGAAATGGCCACGAAACGACCATAAAAAAAAAAGAAGGCAAAATCGTATCCTTTGCCTTCTCCTATCCTCTGGTGAGATGGATCTCCCCTTCCTTGATGCGTATGCTTACTTTTGCCTCCTCCCGGGTAAAGAAATGCCCTTTCCCGCCGATGAGAACTTCGGTCTCCGGATATACTTTATTAAGACGAACCACTCCTTCAGGATCAAGTACTTCAACCAAGGTGCGCACTCCGGCCTGGGACCCCACTTCTTCAAGCTCTACCCTATGGCCGGACCTGATTTCGCCGCCCCGGTAGGAGCCTTTCCCTCTCACGCTTCCTCCGGCATCGATGATCGAATGGTATCCTCCCCGTTGGGTTACCTCCACATCCCCTTTTGATTCCACTTTACTGTTAAGGAGACTGGAAAGAACCACCTTCACATCCTTCTTATCTTCCGCCGGATTCTCTTTCAAAAGCTGCTTTAAATGTAAGAGCAGCTTTTGAAACCGGACATAGGTGATGTCTGGCGGACTTCCCCCTGTGTGGGAAAGCTGTGCCTGTACCTGTTGAAGCCCATCGATCACCTCCAGCCAATCTTTTGGAAGGCTGATCTTTTGTCTTTCCTTGGCCAATTCTTTAATCTCCTCCCCGATGCGGGGATTTATCTTTTGGATCAACAGTTTGACGACCGGAAGGATCGTTTGCTGCTCCTCTTGCAAGATCCATTTCCCCTGGGGCGTTTGGGATATTTGATGGATCCCGACGTCCACTTTCTCCAGATCCTCTTTGATCTTTTCCAAGGTGAATTTTAATTCTTGCAAGGGGCTAACACCAGCAGAAAGATGGCTGCCTATCGCCTGACCTTGAACCAGGATCGAACCCCCTGCCTTTACGGTGGCCTTCATCACATTTCCCCCGACGCGGATATCCCCGTCTGCCTCCACGGTCATTCCTTCGTTTATATTGCCGGAGATTTGAATATCTCCGCGGAAGCGGATATTCCCGGTGGAAAGGTCCACATCTCCCGACTGGATGAGGGTTGGAGCGACACTGATGTGGTAACCCCCGCTTTTCGTCTTTACCTTTAAGTATCCATTGATCGTGGCGTAGATCACCTTTCCTTCCTCATCCAGCCGAACCCCTTGCCCAAGGGCGATGTTAACCGCCCGAACCGGAGGGGGAGGGATCGGTTCCCCACGGACTCCGCTGCCCTCCCTGCCCGGCTGAGGAGGGAAGATCTGGGCGATTCGGTCTCCGGCGGCTACACTGGGAATGCGAAAGAAATCCAGATAATTAATCCTTCCGTTCTCCTCCACGAAGCGATGCTCTTCCTGAGTTTGAACGAACCATTCCACCCAACCGTCCTTCCCATTCTCTGGAGGAGTTCCCTCCGCCAAGAGATATTCCCCCGGTGGAGGCGCATGGAGGGCGACTCTCAATTCTTCCTCTTGAATGGGAAGTTTGATCCCCTCCTGCATGAGACGCCGCTTCACCTCTTCTTCCGTAAAGGGAGCCTCCCCTTCTCCTTGCTTTACAATGAGTCGGACCTTTAATGGTTCGATGTGCAGGTGCCAAAGAGGATATTTTTTTCTCTCTTTCCCAAGACCTTCTCTCTCCATCAAACCCAGCCCTCCTTTTCATCCCCTCATCGGGCTTATCGAATGAATTCGAGCATGGAGAACTTCCCTTTTTGCATTAAACCTGTTACCCCTTCTGTGATTCGCTCTCTAATTTCAGTATAGGCTATTTTTCTCACGGCGAAAAGTCCCAACCTCACCTGCAACTTTTCTCCTCCCCATCGACATCCAAAACGTTTCCTATAAAACCTTTCCTAATACTTTTCCGCCTCCATCTCCTCTTTCTTGTTTCGAAGAAAATGAAGGCGGGCTACGTCGATGATTTCATCCCTTTTTGGGGATGGAGGAACATCACCATCAGTTGCGAGCGATCGTTTAATTCCAGTTTCTGCAGAATATTGGAAACATGGTTTTTCACCGTATGCTCACTAATCATAAGCTGTTCCGAGATTTCCTTATTTTTATATCCCAGACAGACGAGTTTCAAGACCTCTTTCTCCCGATTGGTTAATTCGCTTCGGCCTAGGATCTGTTCTTCGAGCTCCGTCTCGTAAGAAGAGGCGCGAGAATAAGGAAGGAGGACTTGAAGCAGCGTCTTTCCTTCATCCCTCTCAATGGCGATTTGTCCCATGTGATCGGCAATCACCTTATAGCTGATCATCATTTCGATGCCGATTCCCTTTTCGTTGAGGGAATAGTGGGGAAGGCCCGCCTTCTCTACGATCTCCTTCGTTCTTACGTCTACATAGATAAACCGAATGGAATAGAAATTCCCTTCATCCCTTTCCCCTTTGACGGTTAGGGGGGATCCTTCATCCTTTCCTTCGAGGATGTACCGCAGGAGATTCTTAAACGAAAGCTTCAGCATCTCCCGATTCCCCATGACGATGGGATTCTCCCCATCAAAAAGAGCGGTGATCCCATCCTTTTCAATCAAACCTTCCTGTTCGGCATCCCGAATGACCTCCTCAAGAATGGAACGGAGGAGAACTTCTTCCTTCTTAGCCCTGGAAGATTTGGCGAAAAGGAGAAAATGATTGACCACTTCTTCAATCTTGTCTATTTCTGCGAGAATCATGGGAAAATAGGATACTCCCTCTCTGCTTATCCCCTTGCTCTCCTGCTGCAGGAGGGTTAAAAATCCTCGGATCGTCGTGATGGGGTTGCGGAGTTCATGGGCTACCCCGGCGGCGAATTCTTGGATCATCGCGAGATGGCTGCTCTTCTCCAAAAACTCCTCCTGCGACGCTTGACGTGATATATCCCTGCCGATCCATAGAAAGCGATCTCTTTTTGCCCCATAATCGAAATCAGGGCTGATTCTTGTTAACCATACCTGGAAGATCCTTTCTCCTTTCTCTCCGCGCCGAAGTCGAATGCGTCGTTCGATCGTTTTGTTGCCGGGAAGATTTTGCAGCGCGGAAAGGAGGGACCCCTCTTCTTCCAACCATTCGCCAATCCCCTTCCCTTCCCAATCCAGGCCGAGATAATCGGCGGCTACCGGGGAAGCATAAAGAATTTTCCCCTCCCTATTTAAGAGAAGAACCATCACAGAGGCATAACGGAGAAGAGAAAAATCTTCCTTCTGAAAAAGTTTTCCGATGTCCACGGTACCGGGGTTCAGCTTTGACGGAGAAAGGGGATACGCCTCATCGAAAGATGTGGCAAAAGAACGGTCCAACCCAATGATGCTGAAACGCTCCTTCAGGAATAGTTCCATCCAGATCACCACCACATCGGTGATTTTCCCCTTCTGTCGGACCGGAGTCAGGCTGCCCAGGATCGGAATGCCCGAGAGCTGCATCATGACCATCCCCTGCTCTTTTCCCCGCCACGCCCGCTCATAGACCTCTTCCAACTGATCGGCGATCGTTCCATCCGGGAATATCTCTTGAAGATCATGGTTAAGAAAATCTTGAGGGGTATAACCTAATCGGGTTAATAAGTTTCCCATCGCAAACGTATGTACAAATCTTCCTTTTTCCTTTCTAAATCCATACACCATTCCGGCCATTTTGTAGAGTGGTTCATACTCTTCCCGCATGAGGTACTACTCCCTCCACCCAGCTTCCTTACAAAACTCCCTCTTTTCCTTCATATCCCAGCAAATTTCGACCATTTTCCCGGGAAATACGAACAAAACCATCCTAACTTAGTACCCTATCACGAATATAGAAAAGCGTATATAGGCAGGATTACCCATTCTTCGCCTCTTTTCCATAGGTACTTAGAACTAGTTCCCGCTCGCTCCGATCGATTTTTTCCCTCCGAATTTTAAATTGTATAGTCAAATCATCCTATACGTCGGGGCCGTTCAAGATCTTGTCATCAAAAAACCCTTGACACATTACCATAAAAAGGATATTATAAGATTGGTCATAGAAGTCATCCTCTATGAACCATGAAAACCTTCAGGAGGCGATGGGAAAAAGAAAGATCCTACGGATCGTGAATGGTGTGGGTTCAGTCTCGGTTCGTGGCCATTTTTCTGGTGAAATGGAGGGAGTTTCATGAATCTTGTTCCTTTTGATCCTTTCCGCCATCTAGAAAACATGAAGAATGAACTGGATCGCATCTTCTCGGCAGGTTTTCCGGGAACATTTTCCCTGATGGATGCTTTTCGACTTCCCAGAGTAGATGTTTACGAATTGGAGAAAGAGGTAGTCGTCCGTTGCGACCTTCCAGGCATAGAGAGAAAAGAAGATATCCACATTGAGGTATCGGAAAATCACGTCTCCATACACGGAACCGTCCAGCGAATGGAAGAGGTGAAATCGGACCGGATGTACCGGCAAGAGCGGTATGAAGGAAATTTTCAACGCTCCATTCCTCTCCCGGTATCCGTTAAAAGTGATGAGGCGAAGGCCAGCTATAAAAACGGGGTGTTGGAGATCCGCATCCCCAAGCTGAATCCGGAGAATCGAAGAAGAATCGACATTGATTTCCAATAAGTTCCGTGAAAATGATCTCCCGATGGAATGAGCATGCGCATCACCCTTTCCTCACCCTCTGCTTAAGCGGGGTGGGGGTTTTTTGTGAAGTGGGCAGAATTCTGTAAGGGAACCCTTCGTCATGCTCCTTGTTTAATGTACCCAAATGCGTTAAAGTAAGAATATCCTTTCAGAAAAAAGAGGGAGACCATGGAGAAAAAATTTTGCAGGGAATCAAGGGTTGTAAAAACGAGCCTCGTGCTGCCAAACGATACGAATAATCACGGCACGCTTTTCGGCGGGCGGCTCATGTCCTATATCGATGATGTCGCCTCCATCTCCGCCATGCGCCATTGCCGGCAGCGGGTTGTGACCGCTTCTGTGGATACCGTAAATTTTCTTTATCCCATCCATCGAACCGATTCCGTCTGCTTGGAGTCCTACGTAACATGGACAGGCCATACCTCTATGGAGGTTTTCGTGAAGGTGATCACGGAAGATCTGTTCACCGGGGAACGGAAGATTGCCGCCACCGCCTTTTCTACCTTTGTCGCCTTGGATGAAAACTTCCATCCTGTTCCTGTTCCGGAAGTGGTTCCCGAATCCCCCGAAGAAATTAAGCTGCATGAGACCGCCCCGGAACGGCTAATCGAGCGGAAACAGAAGAGGGCGAAGAGCAAAGAACTGGCCGATTTCCTGACGATGAAAAAACCTTGGGAGTAAGGAGGTTTTCCTGTTGAGCATTCGCGTTCCCAACCGGGAAGGGAACCTGAACGTCGCCTCACCCGTTCTCTCGGTCGTAATCCCTTGTTACAATGAGGAGGAGGTTCTTCCCGTTACCGCAGAACGGCTTACCTCTATGCTTTCGCAGATGAAGGCGGAAGGGCTGATCTCGGAAAACAGTTTTCTCCTCTTCGTCGATGACGGGAGCAAGGATAAAACCTGGCAAATCATCGGCTCCCTCGCCCGGGAACAGCCGATGATTCATGGGATTAAACTTGCCCATAATGCGGGGCATCAAAACGCCCTCTTCGCAGGGCTGATGGAGGCGAAAAAACAGGCGGATTGCGTGATCTCGATCGACGCCGACCTTCAGGATGATGTGGATGTGATGAGGGAATTTATGCAGAAGTATAAGCAAGGTTTTGAGATCGTCTACGGGGTGAGAAAAAGCAGGGCGTCGGATACCTTTTTTAAGCGTACCACGGCCGAGGGCTTTTACCGCTTCATGCGGGCCATGGGAGTGCAAATCGTCTTCAACCATGCCGATTACCGCCTGCTGAGCCGGAGGGCGTTAGAATACCTGGAGGAATACCGGGAAAGAAACCTCTTCCTTCGGGGAATTATTCCCCTCTTAGGGCTTAAGTCTGCCACGGTTTACTACGACCGCCATGAACGCTACGCCGGTCAATCGAAATACCCGTTGAGGAAAATGCTCGCCTTTGCCTTCGAAGGCATCACCTCCTTTAGCGTTACTCCCATCCGTTTTGTTACCCTCATGGGCTTTTCCATCTTCATCATAAGTATCGCAGCCGGCCTCTACGCGTTATGGAGCAAACTGGCAGGCCGGAGCATCGGCGGTTGGACCTCCCTCATGCTGTCGATCTGGTTTATTGGCGGAATCAATCTGATGAGCATCGGCCTCATCGGAGAATATATCGGCAAGATTTATTTGGAAACCAAACAGCGTCCCCGCTATCTCATCGAAGAAAGGCTTGCTCCCTTGCCACAAAGGGATACTTCATACGACAAAATGGGGAGTCGTTCGTAATGGATATAAAGAGAAAGGTGATCATCGCCGTACCCCATACCTTCCTCCGTTTTCTCCTCGTCGGTATCATCAATACCGTGATCGGTGTTGGGACGACCTTTATCTTCCTTCACTTATTTCACTGGAACTACTGGTGGTCCACCTTTATCGGCAACAGCATCGGGGTGGTGGTAAGCTTTTTCCTGAACCGTTCTTTCACTTTCCGGGATACGGGAGACATCTCCCGGAGCTTCCCCCGCTTTCTGCTCGTAACTCTCCTCTCGTATTTCCTGGCCTATGGGCTGGGTCTTCTCTTGGCGGAGAGGGTGATCGCCCTCCTTCCCATCCCAGGCTCCTGGATTGAAAGCGGCGCCGTCCTGATCGGCGCCGGGCTTTATACGATCCTGAACTATACCGGTCACAGGCTCTTCACCTTTCCCCGGGTAAAGAAAAGCCTGCACCAATAAAGAACCCCTCCCATGCCGCTCCCCAAAAAGAGAAGGAAGCCGGGAATGAGAAAGTAACGATACCTCACCTGAATCTCGATCAAAAGATGAACTGCCGCGTACCCTAGGATCAGGAGGAGGAAAAACGCTTCTTTCTGATCCCCTTCCCCCCTCCACAACCGGATCAGTGACGCCAAGCCGAAGAGAAGAGCGGCGAAGAAGAAGAAGCGTTCCAGCCTCGTCTCCCATCTTTCCACCCAGGGGAGGGATAGATCCCGCAAACTCCACCAAGCCGCCTGATCCGGAGAACCCCACAAAAATTCCATTTTCTTTCGGAGAAGCTGCAAGATGGCTTTGCTGTCCGATAGCCTCTCCTTTATCATCTCTTTTTCCACCTTGATCTTTTCCTCGAGGGGGAGATCGCGCAATTTCTGGTCATCGGGAGGGTAATATTGGCCGATCGATTTTACATTGAACCCCTCCACGAACTTCCAATAGGGATCCCGGTTCCCCAGCGGGTAGGAGGTAACCCCCAGGGCGATCAGCCAACTGCTTATTCCTATGTGAAGGAGATAAAAGAGGAGGAGAAGCCCTGCCAATCGACCGGTATAGATCCATCGATTCCCCTTCGCTTGTAGGACATAGTGGAGGAGAAAATAAAATCCCACCGCCAGGAGGACGACAGGGCCATAGGGACGCATGATATCCCCCAGGGCGAGCAGAAGCCCGATCCCGATCCAGGCATAGCGGCTCTCCAACCCTTTGATCATCAAAAGGGCAAACCCTGCATAAAAGAGAAAATCGGCAATATGTTGATTGGTTAAGACAGAACTCATCATGATGCTGGAAGGATAGAGGGCATAAACCCATCCTGCAACCCTTCCTGCAAACTCTCCAAAGAGATGCCGGCCGATCCCGTACAAGAGAAGGGCAATCCCCGTCTGGTAAAGGGCATTTAAGATTTTTAGAGGGAGAAGCCCTGCCCCGAAGATCTTGACGATGAGCGCCTGATACATGGTAAAGCCAAGCTGGTAAACCCATTGGGAATAATACGGGCTCCGGCTAAAGGAATAATCCCCTTGAGAAGCCTTCACGGCACTCTCGTACATCAGTTTAAAGTCGGAAAAGGGCTCTGTAGGAACCGCCAATATCCAAGCGAACCGGAGGAGAAAGGCAACAAGAAATAGAAGAAGGAGAAAATGGCGGTTTCCTAACCTCCATCGGCTCATCGCCAGGATTCCAAAGAGAAAAAGAAGGAAGAAAAAAAGAGCACCTGCGAGGGTATACCAGGTTCCAAAGAGGGATTGAATCGATAACCAGGTGGGTCTCAACAAATAGGAGAAAAAAAGAAGGGTGAGGATCAGAAGAAATCGATATCCGATTCGATGGATACGTTGCAAAAACATGATCGCTTCTCAACTCCAAGATAAGAGATCACTTTCCTTTAGCATGTTACGCTTCAAAAAAACAGGCATATTCGCCTGCTACTCTACCATAGTTCGGCCATTTCCGCAAATCCATTTTCTTCTTTAATATTTAATCCAATAGACGAGGTATTTGGCCAGTTCGGTAAGTACCACCTGCTGTCTCTCAGAATCTTCCCACCAGCGGTCCAGGTTCGGGGTAAGGAGGTCGCCGGAGTTCGCATACGTCAGAGAGATCCCGCTCCCCTTATAGACGCGGTCAAAGGTCATTTTGGATCGATGGGAGTGCCAATAGGAGGTGACCACAATCGCGGAATTCCAATGATTCCGTTGCAAGATTTCCTTCGTATAGACGGCATTTTCGTACGTGCTTCGAGAGCGGTCCTCTTTAAAGATCGCCTCCTCCGGTACTCCTAACTTTTTCGCCAGAGCCACCATCTCATCGATGGCCCGGATGCGCCAAGAGAGTGAAGTTCCATCGGAAAAAAGAATTCTCGGCGCAAGCCCTTTCCGGTATAATTCCACGGCTCGGGCGGTTCGCTCTCCCCGCGTCTCTCCTCCAAGTACGATGATCACATCGCTGGGGACATAATTTTCCTTTGTGACCAAAAAATTAGCGATTCCTTGGAGCCAAACCCCCCTGAACAAGAAAAGAAGGAGGAGCATTCCCACGGAGACCCCTACCCATTTAAGAAAAGAATGTCTGAAATGCATGACTCCCTCCGGTCTCTTTTTCATCCCTGCCAAGACCTCTCTGTTTCCTGCCCGGCGAAAATCTCTCCACGGTCCTGTCTCAACTATTATATCATCTCTTCTCCCCAGATATGATCTCCGGTTCATTTGGAAATCCAAAAAAGCTTAAGTCCGTACGATCCGATAGCCCGCTTTCACGAGGGAGTCCAAGGCATCTTCAATATACTCCGGTTCATCCGCTTCCAAGGTGTGGTAATGAAAACCGCCCGTCACTTCACTGAAAAGGGGCAGGTTCGATTTCTCCCTCTTCTCCAGAAACCGGCGGATATCCTTCGGCGTGCGAATGTTTAATTCCCCTCTCACCTTCCCGTAAACGGGATGCTCAATCATCACGTCAAGAATAGAGACGTGATGGGCGACGAGAATCTCCAATTCCCTCCGAAGCTGTTCCGGAGTGTGGGTAATGCCGATCACCTCTTGAAAGGCTTCCGGCAGGGCATCGTCCAGCAGATATCCATGGGTGGTGCTTACGATGCGGTATCCGTCCTTGCGCAAAAAAGCGATGTCCTGGACGAGGGTCTGGCGGCTAACCCCGACCCGCTCTCCCAATTCCGCCCCCTTTACCGGTCTTTTATGCTCCTTTAGAATACGAAGAATTTCCTCCCTTCGATTCATCGCACTTCGTCTCTCCTTTCATTCTTATCCGAGGCGAAGCATCCGTTCGATCGCCACTTTAGCCCATGAAGCGATCTCCTCGGGCACCCGAATCACGTTCTTTCTTTCCCCATTTAAAACGTTCATCACGGACTCGTGAAGATGGGGAAGATCGATGCGGTTCATGGTATAGCAAGCACAGACGATCGGATTCAGGGAATAGATTTCCTGTTCGGGATGCTCTTTCGCCAATCGGTAGACGAGATTATGCTCCGTCCCGATCGCCCATTTTGTCCCTGCAGGAGCCCGCTCAATCGCTTTGATGATGTATTCCGTAGAGCCGCTCTCATCGGCTTCCTGGACCGTTTCAAACTTGCATTCAGGATGGACGATCACCCGAATGCCGGGGTGCTCCTCACGCATCTTCCGCACATGAACCGGGTCAAAGCGTTGATGGACAGAACAATGTCCCTTCCAGAGGATCACCTTCGTATCCTCCCGCGCCTCTCCCCCTTCGATCCTCATCTCCCGGGGGTTATACACCTTCATGGCTTCTAAAGGGATTCCCAGGCGGTAGGCCGTATTTCTTCCCAGATGCTGGTCGGGAAGAAAGAAGATCCTCTTTCTTTCCCGGAGCGCATAGGCCATGATCCTCTCCGCATTGGAGGAGGTAACCGTCATCCCGCCATGTTGACCCACAAAAGCCTTTACCTCGGCGGAAGAATTTACATAGGTGATCGGAAAAGGCGGATCTCCATACGTGTCTATAAGGAGTTCCCACGCCTCCTCCAATTCATCCCGATTCACCATATCGGCCATGGAACAACCCGCCTTAGGGTCAGGGAGAATGACGGTTTGTTCCGGAGCGGTAAGGATATCCGCCGTTTCCGCCATAAAATGGACCCCGCAAAAGAGGATGAAGCGGGCATCGGTCTCCGCCGCCAAACGGGCTAGGCGGAGGGAGTCTCCCCGGAAGTCGGCAAACTGTATCACCTCATCCCGCTGGTAATGATGCCCGAGGATCACCATCTCTTTTCCTAATTTCTCTTTTGCCGTCTTAATTTCCTGCAACATCACTTCCCGGAGAATCTCATGGGTTCGGGTAGACAATCTCTTCTTCCTCCCTTCTTCGCTCCCTTTACTTCTCCGATTCTAACTCTAAGCTTAGATCTAAACTCTTCACCGAATGGGTAAGCCATCCTAGGGAGATGTAATCGACTCCGGTCTCCGCGACGGCGCGGACATTCGCCGGAGTAATCCCTCCCGATGCTTCGGTCGGTATTCTACCGCCGATGAACGACACGGCTTCCCGCAGCTCATTCAAGCCCATATTATCCAAAAGGATCAAATCAACCCCCAAGGAAAGAGCCTCCTCCACCTGGGACAACTTCTCCGCCTCTACCTCGATCTTTACCATATGCCCGACGGAATGGCGAACCCGCCTCACCGCCTCTGTCATAGATCCGGCTGCAGCCAAATGGTTATCCTTAATCATCACCGCATCGTAGAGGCCAAAACGGTGGTTCCTCCCTCCTCCCACCCGAACCGCATATTTGTCAAATAAGCGTAAACCGGGGAGTGTTTTCCGAGTATCCACGATGGTTACGGGTAGGTCGGCCACCTTTTTCACCACCTCACGGGTTTCGGTGGCGATGCCCGACATCCGCTGCAAAAGGTTGAGGGCCACCCTTTCCCCGGCCAGGATGGCGCGTGCCTTTCCCTTGATGCGGGCAAATGCCTCTCCTTCCACCAAATCGGCCCCGTCATGACGGAGGAAAGTCATCTCCACCTGAGGGTCTAAAAGCTGAAAGACCTTCCGAGCCACCTTAAGCCCTGCCAATCGTCCTTCTCCTTTTGCGATGAACGTACCGACGATGCGATCTTCTTCCGTAAAAATGGCTTCCGAAGTGATATCCCCGCTGCCGATGTCCTCAATTAGAAAACGACGCAATTCTTTTTCGATCCATAAGGGATTCATGGTTTCCTCCTTGATAGAGATGGTACGCCTCTTTCTCCTGACCGGGGAAGTCGCTCCGGTAATGGGAGCCCCGGCTCTCCCTGCGCATGAGCGCCCCCTCCACGATAAGAAGGGCCGTCGTTATCGAATGACCCACCGGGGTGGGCAGGGGGGGGAGTCTCTTTTGCAACAAGCGAAGGATTTCCTTCGCATTCCGAAGTCCCTTCTCGTCCCGTTCCAATCCTACATTCTCCCACATCACCCGTTTTGCCTCTTCCATTACGCTTTGATCCGCCTTTTCCGATGCGGACCGTAATTCCTTCGGGGAATAGGGGAGAGAGAGTTCCCCGAACGAAAGCCTCTTTGCAGATCCTGTAAGGAGATCTTCCCTCGCTCGTTTGGCGGCGCGGATTCCAAAAACGACGGCCTCCAGGAGGGAATTGCTGGCCAAGCGATTGGCCCCATGCACCCCGGTCGAGCCTACTTCCCCTACCGCGTACAGGCCTTGAAGGGAACTCCTCCCATCCAGATCGGTGTAAACTCCGCCCATGGCGTAATGGACCACCGGTACGACAGGGATGAGCTCATGGGCCGGATGGATCCCATGTTGCGAGAGGTTCCGGGTGATGGATGGAAACCGCTCCGAAAAAAGACGGACGCTCCGGGCATCGAGAAAAACCTCTCTCCCCTCTTTCATCTCCCGGTGAATGGCACGGGCCACAATATCCCGGGAAGCCAACTCGCCCCTCTCATCCACTTGGAGCATAAAACGCTCACCCCGATCATTAAGGAGGAGGGCCCCCTCGCCGCGGACCGCTTCAGAGATTAAAGGAAGGGGACTTTCGTCCGCTTTTAATGCCGTAGGGTGAAACTGAATGAATTCCATATCCCGGAGAAGGGCGCCAGCCCGATAGGCCATGCCCATCCCTTCACCGGCGATGCCCTTTTCGTTGGTGGTGTAAGGGTAAAGGTGACCTATCCCGCCGGTCGCCAGGATCACGCCCTTCGCCAAAAGGAGAAAGGGATCCTTCCCCGCCGCTTGGACGACGGCGCCTATGACCCGCCCTTTACGGAGGACAAGATCAAGGGCCCTTGTCTCTTCCAACACCTCTATCTTGGGATGGGAGAGGACGGCGGCCATCATCTTCTCCATCACTCCCTTGCCGGTCCGGTCCCCGCCTACATGAAGGATGCGGTTCCGGCTATGGGCCCCCTCTCTTCCCAGCGAATAATCCCCCTCCGGATTTCGATCAAAGGGGACTCCCACTCCCTCCAAGAAGCGGAGGGCTTCCCACCCTCCTCTCAGGAGCGCCTCAACCGCTTTCCGTTCGGACAATCCTGCTCCCGCCCTTAAGGTATCCTCCAAGTGGGAGCGAAGATCTCCCTCCAGATCTTGGGGAACGGCGATTCCCCCTTGGGCCCGATAGGAATTGCATTCATTTATTTTCCCGGCGGTGATTACGATAACCTGAAATGGATCGGCTGCGTTTAAGCTGAAAGTAAGCCCGGCCAATCCGCTTCCGATGACCAGAAAATCGGTCTCCACGACTCTCCACATGCCCCTCCGTCTCCTTCGCTCCCCAAAAAATTTTCTTGTTTGTGCTCTTTTTCACAAGATGGATATAGGCTTCCCGAGCATTGAATCGATTACATCCCATTATGAAGGCGATTTTTACAGATGTCAAGACAGAATCTCTATGATAATGTAAAGAATGATGACCGTTTTGATCGGGTGTTTAGGAGATAGGTTTAGGAGATAGAGATAGAACGCCAATTTATCCGTGAAGAGGAGAGAGAAAGATGAAAAAGGAAATCGCCCGCTATTTTGATTACGCCGCCACTTCTCCCATGCCGGATCCGGTGATGGAAAAGACCTTTTCCTACTACGCCGGACGCTTCGCCAATGCGGGCAGCCTCCACACCTTAGGACTTGAGGCGAGAGAGGCGCTGGAGAAGGCAAGGGAGACGTTGGCGGGAGGCATCGGAGCCCGCCCCAGAGAGGTGATCTTTACGGGAAGCGGCACGGAGGCGAACAACCTGGCGATCCTCGGCGGAGCCCGGAGAATGAAGAGGATGGGCAAGGGAAACCATCTGATCACTACAAAGATAGAACATCCCTCGGTGTTAAGGGCTTTTCAAGCCCTCGAGACGGAAGGCTTTGAGGTGACCTACCTGCCGGTCGACAGAAATGCCCTAGTCGATACAAAGGATGTGGAAAAAGCCCTCCGCCCCGACACGGTGCTGGTCAGCGTGATGATGGTCAATAATGTGGTAGGGAGCATTCAACCCATCCGGGAGATCGGACATCTCCTTAAAGGGAGAGGAATCCTCTTTCACAGCGATGCCGCCCAAGCCTTCGGAAAGATCCCCATTCAAGTCAATTCATTGCACGTCGATCTTCTCACCCTCAATGGGCATAAAATTGGAAGTGTTCAAGGAATAGGAGCTCTCTATCTCAGAAACGGGGTGCGTATCGATCCTCTCTATTTCGGGGGTGAACAGGAACGGGGAATTCGGCCGGCAACCGAAAATGTGGTGGGTATCCTAAGTTTCGCCGCGGCATGGGAATGGGCTCGCGGCAAGATGGAGGAGGAAAGAAAGCGAATGGAAGGGTTACGCCGTCTCTTTTTGCAGGAAATTCGGCGCCGCATTCCCGGGGCGAGGCTGAACGGTTCCCCCGACCATACCCTTCCCAGCCTCATGAATATTGCCATCGAAGGAATTGAAGGGCAAGCCTTGATGCTTGACTTGGATCAAAAGGGGTTCGCCACCTCCAGTGCCTCGGCAT
Organism: Thermicanus aegyptius DSM 12793; assembly: GCF_000510645.1. Lineage (NCBI taxonomy): Bacteria > Bacillati > Bacillota > Bacilli > Thermicanales > Thermicanaceae > Thermicanus > Thermicanus aegyptius. The sequence continues at coordinate 3,254,290 of NZ_KI783301.1, forward strand.
GCAGCGCCCATTCCATGGAACCCTCCTATGTACTTCTCGCCATGAATCCATCCACCGAACGGGCATTGGAGGGCCTTCGCATCTCCATGGGGTGGGGGACAACGGAGAAAAGCATTCTTGATTTGGTAGCGGCATTCGAAACCTCCGTAAAACATTGGCGGGGGCTTCCGTAAAGGGAAGAGGTTGGGCGGGGAGCTTCCTGGGTTCTACATCGACGGGGTTGGACCGGGTTCCATTCCCGTTTCTGAGACGGTCATGATGGGACGGACAACCAAATTGGAACGGACACGGACTTGACAAGAAAGGCGAATATTTGTTTTATCCAAACCCTTCGCCTTTAACATCTGGTATTCCCGCTCCCCCATCAAACCGGGATCTCCCCTTATGATCTCTACCCTGCAGCTGACGCAACGGGCGTTTCCTCCGCAACGGTGCAAAATGTCAATTCCATTTTCTTCTAAAGCATGAACCAGCTTGATCCCTTCTTCCACTTCCCAGCTTCCCACGCAGGGCACTTCCACCTTAGGCATGAAAACCCCCCCTTTCTTAACAGCATTCTCTTCGCATGATGATGAACAGAACCTTTCTCCGGGCCGTCAATTGTCACCTACGATACACCCTTAGATCTCATCCGGATGATCATTTAGTTCGCCTGCATCGATCCTACGGTTTCATCTCCTGGATCGGGTTCTTCCCTTCGGGGCTTTTCCTCTCTTGGACGCTATGGCTCAGCCATCTAGGCAACAGGTTATAGAAGAAGAAGAGGAGAAGCGCCAAAAGAATCAGGAGGATCATGACGGTGAACATCATATACAAACCCATCCGGTCAAAGAGGAACCCTCCAAAGAAAGGACCGATCATCCTGCCTCCGGTGGCGAAGCTGCTGATCACTCCTTGATATAACCCTCTTTTTCCAGGGGGAGAGAGCTCCTCCGTCGCCACCGGAACAGCCGGCCAGACCAGAATCTCTCCCAAGGTGGTAATCCCCATCGCGATGAAAAAGCCGACATACTTCTCCTGGTAGGGAAGGAGGAGATAAGCGATCCCAAAGACAAGCGCACCGAGAATAAGATCCACCTTGACCGATGGGAACCATTTCCGTAGAATCCTGCTGATCAGGGGTTGGAGGAGCAGGATTAAGGCCCCGTTTAATGTCCATAGAGAACTATAACTAGAGAGGGGAAAGCCGAGATCGGTCATCCGCTTCGACATAATCGTCGACCATTGCATATAGGGAACCCAAGTGATGAGGTATCCGAGCCCTAGGAGCAAAAGGGCGAGAAAACCGGCATCCCAGTGAAATATCTTATGCTCGAACCATTCCTGAACCCTATTCCCTTTGGAAACGGACGCCACCTCCCCGCCTGCCGGAATCCTCCCTACTCCCTTCCGATCCGCTTCCTCATCAATCCCGAAAAAGAGGAAGAGAAAGAAGATGAAATAGGTAAGGGCATTCAGTAAAAAGGTATAGGAAAAGGATAATTGAGCCACCAGCCCGCCTAATGAGGCGCCGATGGCAACCCCTAAATTTTGGGAGATATAAATGTGGGAGAATGAACGCTGCCCTCCCTCCGGCCAAAGCCCTCCTGCCATCGCATAAATCGACGGGAAGATCATGCCGGTCGCAAATCCTAAAATGATCATCATCCCCAGATAAAGAATCCAGGCAGGAAAGAAAGCGACGGAAAGAACGGAGAGGATTGCAAACCATATCCCGATCCCTATCGTCCACCTTCCGCCCATGCGGTCATACATCGCCCCTCCGATCAAGCTCCCAAGCATGCCGGCTCCCGCCTGAAGAAATAGGGCCAATCCGGCCTCCGTCACGCTCCTTCCCATCACCTGTGTAACGAAAACAGTCGTAAGCGGCCAGAGAAAGGATGTTCCCGTCGAATTAATCGCAGCACCTATGCTAAGCAACAGTAACGACCTGGGCGTTTGATTTTTCTTTTTTATTTCTCTCTTATTTGTCGTCAACCCATATCCCCTTCCTCGCTTCTTATCTATTCTACCCCCGAAGGGATCAAACTGAAAAGGGGAAACCTTAAAAGGGAAATATTCTCAAAATGGAGAGAATAAGGGGAAGGGCATTGACAACCCCCTCAAAGAAGGGAATAATGAGGGCTACAAAGGTTCAAGGTCAATGAGCATTGCAGTCGATCGGAGTTAAACCGGACAGCGTTAGGAGGATAAAGATGAACCATTTTACGATCCAATATGATCAAGAGCTCGGTATAGAGGTTCCCCACCTCCATGTTCCCTTTGATCAGCTGGACCAACGGGAAAAGGAAGAACTATACGCCAAAATGGAAGAGATCAGCGGTAAGATCCCGGAACGTATCCGGCAACTGGAACATGAATATAAGGAAATGTACGATCGAGTATCACAGGAAAATTCCGATCAAACCTTTTTTGATGGAATGGAGCGCCTCAATCAGATCTCACGTTTGATTAGTGAATTAAATATCTTATATCTGCAAATGCAGGGAAAGTACCTTACCTCTTATCAAGGCGGCTAATGGGAGAAGCGCTCCGCTTTTTCGCAAGTGTTACTTTTAGATTGGAGAAAGTTCCAAGGGAACTATTTGTATATATTGTTACATATTTCGTAAGGAAAGATGACACTTATGCGGTGGATCCCTTTTTTGAATTGACAGAAGAATTGAGATGAGAAACAATAGGATCAACATAAAAATTTTTAAAACGGGAGGGAGCAGAAATGGAGAAATATGAATTCCACTATGTCGAGGAATTGGGGATTGAGATTCCGCATCTTTACGTTCCTTACGATGAATTAAGTGAGGATGAAAAGGAAGATCTTCAGGTGAAATTCGAGGAGATTAGCGGTAAGATCCCTGAACGGATCCAAGCTTTAGAAAAGGAGTACCGCGATTCATATTATCTCTTTGCAAAAGAGCCTTCTGAAGATGCCTTCTATCATGGAATGGAGTATTTGAACCGACTGTCGCGAAATATTTGCGAGCTTAATATTTTATATTTACAAATGCAAGGGAATCATTTGGTCACCTATATCGCCGATTAACACCGGTTCTTCTATAAGAAACAACCCCACCGCGCGCAAGCAGGTTGGGGTTGTTTCTTTGGGTACTAAACTTTTTGCCGCTTCATGTTCCTTGATTATGCCGAGTGCGGTGTTGGCGCACCTAACCCTTTTGATATGATTAGGGTTTTATTTAAACGTCTTCTCAATCTCCCTGAGGAGTGACTCATTCATCTCTCCCTCTTCAACACCCATATTCCATTTGATTCCCAGTTGAGTCTGGAAGTCGTCTCGCCCTTCCTCTACAAAGAGGATTCCCTGCACCAAGCCTTCCCGTTCCTTGATGACGCGTATCGCCTCTTCCCGGGTGGGAAGGGGAGCTTCCACGGGAACCAGATGCTCTTTATAGAAATCATAGGTATTTACCTTGTTATAGGTGACGCATGGGCTGAAGATGTTGACCAAGGAAAAGCCCCGATGCCGAATCGCCTTTTCGATGATTTCCGTCATCCCCTTAATATCTCCGGAGAACGCCTGGGCGACAAAAGTTCCCCCATTGGCGATCGCTGTTGAGAGGGGATCGACAGGATATTCCTTATTTCCCTTTACCGTCGTCTTGGTGATGAAATCATGGGCGCTCCGGGGAGAGGTCTGCCCCTTGGTCAGCCCATAAATGTTATTATCCATAACGATATAGGTAATATCCATGTTGCGGCGAACGGCATGGATAAAGTGTCCCGCACCGATCCCGTACCCGTCGCCGTCACCGCCTGCCGCAATGACGGTCAATTCCGGCCGCGACATCTTAACTCCCTGCGCCACCGGAAGAGAACGTCCGTGAATCGTATGAAAACCATAGGTCCTCGTATATTCGGAGATTTTGCTGGAGCAGCCGATTCCGGTTACGATGACGGCTTCATGGGGAGCGATTTGAAGGTTAAGGAGCGCCTTCTGTACCCCCGCCATGACGCTGTAATGACCGCAACCCGGGCACCAGGTGGGGGTGTCCCCTTTATAATCTTTCAGGCTTAAGGTTGGTTTCACCATCGCCATTTTACAACAACTCCTTTACTTCATGATAGACACGGGAAACCGTGAAAGGATTGCCGTCATATTGGGTGATGAGGAAGCTGGACCCATGAATCGGAAGATGCTGTTTCACCCAATTTAGAAGCTGACCGCTGTAGTTATTCTCCACCGAAATCACTTTCTTGCCCAAGAGATAGGGCTTCAATTCTTCCACGGGAAGGGGGTTAAGCTGCTGAATCATGAGGACTCCTACCCGAATCCCATCTTCCTTGAGCTTCGCCTGAGTTTCCTCCAGCACCCCCCGGGTAGATCCTGCTCCCAGCAAAATGACATCGGCATCCCCATCGGAGATATAGAAAGGAGTGGAAAGGCGTGCAGGCAAAATCTTCTTCATCCGCTTCTCCACCATCCTGGAGCGATTGGTAATATCTTCGGAGATATAGCCATCCTCGCCATGTTCGTTGGAGCTTGCCGTATGGACGCCTCCTTCGGTTCCCGGCAGTACCCGCGGCGAGATTCCATCTTCGGTGAAGCGATAACGTTTAAAGATGAACTCTCCCAGCTTCTTTGCCTCTTCTGCGCCGACCAATTTTCCCCGATTGATCTTTACCCTCTTCGCATCTAAAGAAGGAATCGTGGTCCGGTTCATGCTGAGGGCGAGGTCCAGAGCGATGTAGACCGGGCACTGATACTGTTCCGCCAGGTTAAAGGCTTCCGCCGCCACATAGAAGGCATCTTCAACGGAGCTGGGATACAGGACGATCCGAGGAGCATCGCCATGGGAACCGAAAAGGAGGTGATTTAAGTCGCTTTGCTCATGTTTGGTAGGAAGTCCCGTGGAAGGACCACCCCGTTGGGAATCCACAATGACCACCGGGGTTTCGCTCATCGCCGCAAGCCCTAACGCCTCCGTCTTTAATGCGAGCCCCGGACCGGAGGTGGAAGTCATTGCTCTTGCTCCGCCATAAGCCGCACCGATGGCAAAGGTAATGCCCGCGATCTCATCTTCTACCTGCATGATGGTACCGCCCACTTTAGGCAGATTGGCGCTCATCCATTCCATGATTTCACTGGCAGGGGTGATGGGATAAGCGGAGAGAAAACGGCAGCCGGCCATGAAACTGCCGAACGCCGTCGCTTCATTGCCGGAGATATAGAGGCGATCTCCCTTCTCCATCTTCTCCAACCGACGGACATAGTTTGATAGATATTGCTCTACCAATTCATATCCTTTTTCCACCGCCGCCTTGTTCGACTGAATGACCGTTTCTCCTTTTTTAGCGAACTGTTCCTCGATGAAGGAGAAGAATTCCTCCTTCGGCAGGCTGATTAACCCCCCCGTAATCCCCAGGGCGATCATGTTCTTTGCCAAGGGATTGCCCAATTCCGTCGCCAATTTCTTCAACGGGAAGGAGGCCATCAAGAGTCCATCTTCTTCACGAATGTCTTGTTCCTTCTCCTCCATGATGACGATCCCGCCGGGTCGAAGCTCATGACGGTTTACCTCCAAAGTCTCCTTGTCAAAGCATAGGAGAATGTCCGTAAAATCGCCATGATACCGCGTCCGCTCTGCCGTAGCCCGCAGCTTATAGTTTGTATGCCCACCCTTGATGCGGCTCATAAATTGCCTGTAAGTGGTTACATAGTAGCCATAACGAAAAAGGGTTTTTGTTAAAATCTCCCCCGTAGAATCTACCCCTTCCCCCTGTTGGCCTCCCACTTTCCATTCGATGGAACGAAGAGTTTCCATGCAGATCACCTCAATTTTTATATAACAGGTCTTGTTTTGATATATTACAAATCGCCTGTCGCTATAGAAAGTATACACCATTTCTCACTTTATTTCAATATAACAGTTTATATTTATACAGTATTACAGTTTGGCGAAGTTGACGTCATCGTTTTCTGCACGCACCGAAACAACCGGCTGTAGGCGATAAAAAGGGCGGATTGTCTACCTTCCTTAAAAGAAAAAAGAGGAGATGGCCTCGCATCTCCTCCACAAAGCATTAAGCCCCGACCTCAATCTCCCCCGGCCAGTTGAGCATCCCACCCGCGACGTTCACCGTCTTAAACCCGAGTTGGGACAGATAACGGGCCGCCATGGCGCTCCGGTTGCCGCTGCGGCAGATGATGTAGATTTCCTTCTCTTTATCCAGTTCAACGTAACGCCTCGGAATCTCACCCAGGGGAATGTGTATCGCTCCCGGAATATGTTCTGCCAGCCACTCCACCAATTCCCGGACATCAAGGAGATAAATTTCCTCCCCATTCCTCATCCGTTCATACAGCTCGTCGGCCCAGATTTCTGTAAACGGCACCTGTTCATGCTCCTTTCCCTATCGAAGATCAAACTCGCCGGGGTTCTATCCATGGATATATACCCTATATGGTATTTTAAGGCGGATTTCTCCTATTGTCAACGTGTTAATAGCCTATAATTCTATTCTACACCCTTTGCAATTCACCGACAAATACCATATCCTTCCCGGGCAGATAACCCCCTCATAAATAGGCAGCATGAACGGTTCAGTTCAACCGGTGTTCCGAAGCCCAGCGGCAATGCCATTGATGGTTAACAAGACCTCTTTGCGCAGGGAGGGATCCTCTTCCCCTTCCGCCAAACTCCTAAGCCGCCCGATCAGTTCCACCTGCAGGAAATTGAGGGGATCTACATAAGGATTACGCAGACGGATGGAGGAACGAATGACGGGGATTCTCTCCATCAATTCCCGCTGCCCCGAGATGAAAAGAATCATCTTCTCTGTTCGGCGATATTCTTCTTCAATGGCGGAAAAAATGCGATTGGCCACCGCCTGATCTTGAACAAGATGCATGTATTCCCTCGCTGCCAACAGATCCGCCTTCATGAGCGCCATCTGCAGCGTGTCGATCAGGTTATGGAAAAACGGCCAATCCCGGTACATCTCCTGCAGGAGCTCCCCTCCCCCTCTCGCCGCGAACCGATCCAAGGCATACCCCGCGGCATACCAGGCAGGCAAAAGCTGCCTACTCTGGGTCCAAGCGAAAACCCAAGGGATTGCCCGCAAATCTTCAAAACGCCCACTCCCCTTCCGACTGATGGGTCGGGAGCCGATCGGGAGAGAGCCCAATTCCGGGAAAGGAGTGGATTGCTTGAAGTATTGGAAGAAGTCGCGATCTTGGAAGACGATCTCCCGATACTTCCCATGGGCATAGGCTGAGATTTCCTCCATCGCTTTTTCCCAGGTTTTCCGCCTCTCGAGAACCTCCTCCCCCCGCTCCTGATTCCGAAAGGTTACCTCCAAAAGGGCTGAGGTGGCTTGTTCCAAACTGCGATGGGCGATCTCCCGGATGAGGTAACGGGAGGAAAGGACCTCCCCTTGTTCCGTCATCTTTATGGCGCCACAGCTCGCTTCCAGGGGCTGGGAGAGAATGCTGCGATTTAGGGGCCCTCCACCTCTCCCCAAAGCACCCCCCCGTCCGTGGAAATATTTGAGCCGGATCCCATATCGCGAAGCGACCCGGTACATTTCCTGCTGTGCCTTATAGAGATGCCAATTGGCGGTAAGAGTTCCACCATCCTTGCTGGAATCGGAGTAACCCAGCATGACTTCCTGAAGGTCCCCTCTGGCTTTTAGATGTTCCCTGTAGAGGGGAAGCGTGAAGAGGGCGTTAAGGATGGCGGGGGACGCCTCCAAATCTTCGATCGTTTCGAAGAGAGGGGCCACATGGAGCTTGCTTTCAACCCTTCCGTCCCGGTGACGGCGATATAGTCCCGCCTCCTTCGCCAGAACGAGAACTTCCAAGATATCGCTTACCGACTCGCTCATGCTGACGAGATAAACCTGGATGGCACGCTCTCCAAACTCCTTGTGAATTCGGGCGATCATTTGAAAGACCGCGAAAACGGTCTGAACCGATGCAGGGTATTCCTCGATGAATGAGATAAGGGGCCGGGGATCATCCAGCACCCGGACAAGCAAAGAAACCTTCTCCTCTTCCGATAGAGAGGGATAATCTTCTGCGAGGCCGGTGGCACGAAAAATTTCCGTCAGCGTTCCTTCATGTTCTCCGCTGTGATTCCGGATATCCAGGGTGGCTAAGTGAAAGCCAAAAAGCTCCACCTGACGGATCAAATGGCGAAGGGGACGGACAAAATGGCCCTTCGGATGATGCCGGAGGATCGAGCTTTCGATCTTCCTCAGATCGGCTAAAAGCTGCTCCGCATTCTCATATCCTCCCTCTTTTCCCGCCTCAACCCGTTCCAATTTCTCGATCATCACCCGAATCGCCCGACGATACCCTTCGTGGGGGATGAGCCAGCGCTCCTCCGGCGGAAGGAGCTCCTCCTCTTCCAGGAGGGCGGCCACTTCACCGCTGATAGGGGCGCAATGAACCGATTGGCTTAACTGCCTCATCAACCGATAGAGGGCAGTTCGGTACTTTCGAAGCACGAGGCTCCGATGGCGTTTCATCGTCTCATAGGTGATTTCCGGCGTCACATTGGGATTGCCGTCCCGATCCCCGCCGATCCAAGAGCCAAAATGGAGATAATGGGGGATTTGCCACCTTTCTTGGGGATATTCTTTCTTCAATACCTCTTCCAATTCTTCGTGCACTTCGGGCAGGAGGTCAAAAAGGGTTTCGTCAAAGTAATAGAGCCCATTCATCACCTCATCCAACACGGTGGGGCGACGATCCCTCAGTTCCTCCGTTTGCCATAAGATGGCTATCTCATTAAAAAGATCTTCCTCCAAAAGTTCTCTCTCCCGGTGGGTTAGGAGGGGATGATCCAATTCTTCCAGAAGCTGCGAGATCCGATGGTGACTTTCTAAAACGGTCCTCCGGGCCGCTTCGGTGGGGTGGGCGGTTATGACCAACTCCAAGGACATCCGGTCCAACTTTTCTTTAAGCTCTTCGACCGTCACCCCCTTTTCTTTCAAGCGGTGAACCGCCTCTTCCATCGAACCGGGCTGCCGGATCTCTTCCTCATTCCTGCGATATTGCCTCCGCCTCCGAATGCGGTGGTTCTGCTCGGCAATATTTACCAAGTGAAAATAGAGGGTAAATGCCCGAATCACATCCCCCCTCAATGGAGGGGTTAAGCCGTGAATCCGTTCCTTAAGGCGTTCATAAATCTCTTGATGGTAAGATTGCCGCAAAGACTTGGTCATCTCACGGATCTCTTCTACCGTGTTAAGGAGTTCTTCTCCTCCGTGGGAAATCAGGACTTGCCCAAGCAATCGCCCGAGAAATTTTACATCCCTTCGCAATGGAGCCGTCGAATCCCAGTCTCTCGCCAGCATGGTGCTCATCGATTTCCCTCCCCTTCAATCGAACAATTCTATTATTTTCTGATTTCTTATCTATTTATTCTATCGGTCTTTCTCCTTTTATTCAAGCAAAAAGGTTAATCGGACGATAAAAAAAGAGCCTTCCCATCGGGGGGTTGGCTCTTTTGGTCAGTAGCTTTGATGAATCATTTTTCGTTGTTGGCGTCTGGCTAGAACCGACAAAGTATAATTCAAAGCAAAATAGGTTAAGGCAACCATGCCGAAGATTGAAAATACCTGTGCCGGTGTATTGTATTGGCCCATGATGATCATTCCTTTTCCCGTCAGCTCCTCAACCCCCACCGCCCAAACAAAAGAGGTGTCTTTTACTACGGTGACAAATTGGGATACCAGCGGCGGAATCATGTTTCGCAAAGCTTGCGGGAGAATGATGTGAACCAGCGTCTGCCTGTACGTAAACCCTTGAGACTTTGCCGCTTCCCATTGTCCTTTGTCGATGGAGTTCAGCCCACCACGCACAATTTCGGCAATAATCGCCGACGTAAATACCGTCATGGCTAAAATTCCTGAATAAACGGGTTCCAGGGTGGTCAAAAAGCGAAACGACAAAATAAAGAGAAGCAAGGGAACGTTTCGAACGACTTCAATATAAAACGCGGCAGCTCTCCCCAGTAAAAAGTGGTTAGAATATCGCGCGATTCCCAAGATCGTACCGATTAGAAAACTAAAGAGAATCGTCATCACCGCAATATATAATGTGGTCATCAATCCTTGGGCGAGGAATCGAAATATTTCCGGTTTAAACAGCTCAGAAATCATGCCGTCACCTCCGCTCTACGCTCCAAATAACGAGCGAGCCTGGCCAACGGATAGCAGAGGGAGAGATAAAGTAAACCGACAACCACATAAGCCGGGCCGTAATACAAGGTGTCACTCGACCAAGAATCGGCATGATACATGATATCCCCCCCGGCAACCATGGCAAGAACGGAGGTGTTTTTAATCAAGTTCACCGCCTGGTTGGTTAGAGGAGGGAAAACAACTCTTAATGTCTGAGGCAAGATGATATAGCGCATCGCTTTCCAATAGGTGAAGCCTTGGGATAGGGCCGCTTCCATTTGCCCCCGGTGAATGGACTGAATGCCGGCACGCACCACCTCGGCAATATATGCCCCGTGGTAAATTCCCACTCCCAAAATTCCCACCGCCAAGACATGCAGCATAATCCCCAAATGCGGGAGACCATGATATAAGACAAATACCTGAATCACCAAGGGAGTATTTTGAATAAATTCTACATACACCCTGCTCATCAGTTTAGATGGTTTCCAAGGGGAAGTCGCAAGCATTCCAAAGATTGTCCCGAGTATCATCGCTAACGTTAAGCCAAGGACGGATACCAGAATGGTTGTTCCAAACCCTTCTGCAAATAGGGTCCAATCGCGAAATAAGGCTTCCCATTTAAACCATGCGAAAGGTCCAACCACTATTGAAGACCCCACTTCTGAATCAATTTGTCCAGTTCACCGGAATCTTTCAGCTCTCGAATCGTATCATTTACCACCTTGGCCAATCCATCATTCCCTTTTTTGCTGGCAACGCCATAATCTTGCGGACTAAATTTATCATCAAGAATCACCTTCGAATCATTGAGGTAACCCGCAAGGATCGAGCGGTCCACCGAGAAACTGTCGACACGGCCGGATTCCAACGCCGTATTAATTTCGGGATAGGTGGCAAATTCAAGAAAATTCACCTTGATCCCTAGCTTGTCGGCTGCTTCCTGGATCGCTTTTTTCGTGGTGGCGCTTTGGGCTACTCCAATGGTCTTGCCGTTTAGATCTTTCAAACCGGTGATGCCGGAGTCTTTTTTCACCATAAGCCCTACAGAATCCGTATAATATGGATCGGAAAAGTTATAGCTTTTCTTGCGTTCTTCCGTAATCGTAAACGTTGCTACCACGATATCGACATCTCCGTTATCGAGCAGGGGACCACGGGTTTTCGCCGTCACAGCCTGAAGTTCAACTTTATTGGGATCTCCCAAAATTTTCTTGGCAATCGCCCTGGCAATATCCACTTCAAACCCGTCAATCTGATCCGTTTTGGGGTCTTTATAGCCGAATTTCGGCACATCGGCTTTCACTCCTACCTTGAGTACCCCGCGGTCTTGGATGGCTTTGACATCGGCAGGCGTTGAGTCACTTCCGGTGTCGGAGGAAGTGGATGTAGCAGAACCACAACCTGCCAATAAAATGGCGAACAGAAATAAACTTGTCAAAAGAATTCCAATTTTTTTCATCTGTGCATATCCTCCTTATCGATATATTGTAATCCTGAGTTTTATCAGGCCTACACCCTTTCTTTTTCACCGCGTTGATCACTTGATTGAGAATGGGATAAACGCAAGATCCGGCTCAGAAATAACTTCGTTCGTTCATGGCTCGGGTTGGTGAAGAAGTGCTCCGGAGACCCTTCTTCGAGAATCTCTCCATCATCCATAAAAATGACCCGATCAGCCACCTGGCGGGCAAATCCCATCTCATGGGTGACCACAACCATCGTAATCCCTTCATGAGCCAGGTCGATCATGACATCCAACACTTCTTGAATCATCTCGGGATCCAGTGCGGAAGTGGGCTCATCAAACAGCATGATTTTCGGCCTCATATTCATCGCCCGGGCGATCGCCACCCTCTGCTGTTGCCCTCCCGATAGCTGTGAAGGGTACGCATTGGCCTTGGCCGCCAACCCAACTCTTTCGAGAAAAGCCATTCCCGTCTCTTCCGCTTCTTTTTTGGGAACTTTTTTGATCAAAATGGGGGCTAAGGTCACATTCTCCAAAACCGTTTTATGGGGATAAAGATTAAACTGCTGAAACACCATCGCGACAGATTGGCGGATCTCGGTCACCGGCGCCTTGGGTGCCGTAATATCCACCCCGTCAATGATCACTTTGCCGTCGCTCGGTTTTTCCAAAAGATTCATGCATCGAATGAGCGTACTTTTCCCTGACCCGCTGGGTCCAATCACAACCAATTTCTCTCCTGTGTTCACTGTCAAATTGATCGATTTTAGCACGTGATGATGGCCAAAGTATTTATTAACGTTTTCTAATCGAATCACACCGATCGTTCCTCCTGCTTCGTTTGAGCAACTTCAAACATTGCTTTGATTGTAAAAAAATTTTGCGAGAAGAAGTTTTAAACATTATCTGAGTTTTGTTGGATTTATTCAATTACAGAATATAAAGATTTCAAAAGCTGCGCTCCATACATCCAAATTTTAAACAAGCGTACTAAATTCTTAAAGTCTATTTTTTAATAAACGTATATCGATGGATGATAACTTAACGATTATTACTAGATTATAACCTCTTTACACAACCGGCGCAAGATTTGATTTGCGCAAATTTGGGATGTTTCCTGATCTCGATCATTTTTGCAAAAAACGATCCGTTCTATGGACCAAGTTTAGTCGCGGGATGCCGTGGGTTTTATTTTTTCGTGATAAAAGCGAACCGCTTCCTCCAAGTGGCCGGCGAGGTGGGGTTTCAGCTCCTCCGCTTTCATTTTCGCCTGTTCCATCCCATATCCGGAATCAAGGAGATAGGCGTATGTGCTCACCATTTCCAGAAAAGTGGCGCTCTCTCCGTTTAACTCTCCAACCAGCTTCTCATCAAGGGGAAACCGATATCCCCCCTCCTCCTCCAAACTTTCCTTAAATGCAATCCCCTTTCCCGTCAGGGAATAGAGGTAGGTCTCCTCCTCATGCCGCTCCGCGAGCAGGTCCTGTTCCACCAATGCGTTGATCTCCTCCTGAAGAGAGGCGGAATAAGGGCCGTAGTAGTGGTACTCGTAAGGATAACGGAACTCCTCCCCATGGGCGGACAAGAGGTGGATCATCTTCTGCAATTTCTTCCTACCTTTAATCTCCCCGGCCACAGCAAAGAACTTAAGAAGTCGATATGTAGAATGAAACATCAGGAATTACCCCTCTTTCCCTGTTAAAAGTTCAACCTTGATCTCTTTCGGCACGTAAATCCTCTGGATGGAGAGCCGTTTGCTCCGGATCAACCGGACCAGATCGGAGATCTCGGAAAGCTCCTCCCCTCTCCCTGCCTCGTCAAAAAGAATGACCCGTTCCGACGCCTCCCGCTCCGATTCCTTCTCCCCTGTGACCGTCGATTGGGAAAGGTACGGATCCTTATAGGGGATGCCGCTCGCCTCGTCCCGCAGGAAGAGGTATTTATCCATAGGAGGAGATAGGTTCAGCTTTGAGGCGATCTCCTTCACCCTTTGAAATAGGGTAGGCATATCATACGGAATCGAGATGGATTTGTAGAGGTCTCTGTCCAGGATTCTCCGGGAGAGATCCCGCAATATGGGATCCTCATGCTTCCGCCATTGGCTGATATAGTACCATAGGGTATAATCGGTGAGCGAAAGATACTGAGGGAGGATTCCGGACGTTCCTTTTTGGTTGAGCAATTTGCTCAACTCTTCCGGTAGAACCATTTCCCCCTTTTTTTCTAATTCTACCGCCCTTTCAAAGATTTTGTCGATCATAAGTTCTGCACTTCTTGTCGTCTTATGCAGATAAACATGGACAAACATATAATAGCGGGCCATGATGAAATCTTCCGCGATGGAAAGCCCTTTCTCCCGATCAAGGCCCACCTGAACCTCCCCGTCCATCTCCCCAATCCGGAGGGTGTGAATCAGCCACTCCAGGTCGAAACGTCCGTATCCTGCTCCGGTCATCTGGGCATCCCGGAGAAGGTAATCCATCCGATCCACATCAAGCTGGCTGGAGAGGAGCTTTACCACCGCACGGGACGAATGGGTACGCTGGATCACATCGGCCACCTCTTGGGCAAAGCCGGTCCGGTAAGTCTCCAGGATCTGGTGGATCGTCGTATTGCCCAGGATGATGGCGATGGTCCAATGTTCATGGCGGAGATTGGTCGTCTTCTCCAACGCGTGGGAAAAAGGCCCATGACCGATGTCATGAAGGAGGGCTGCCGCAAGGGCGAGAAGGCGACGTTCCTTAAGCTCCTCCGCATAGCGCCGTGCTTCGCCACGGGTCTCCTGGATGATCTTGTCCAGAAAACGTTTCATCAGGTGAACCACCCCGAGGGAATGGGAAAAACGGGTATGTTCCGCTCCCGGATAAGTGAGGAAGGAAAATCCCAACTGCTTAATATGATGCAGGCGTTGAAACTCAGGCGCATCTATCAAGTCGAGCAGGAGCCGTTCCTCTACCTTGTCAAACTGGATGATATTATGAACCGGATCCCGAAAGGTTTTCATCCCTTCCCTCATCCCTTTCTTCATACAAGCTTCCCGTTGTCCCTAAGTTCTTTATATCGAAAACAATCGGTGGTATGATCCATCACCATGCCTACCGACTGCATGTAGGCATAACAAGAAGTAGAACCTACGAAACGAAACCCTCTCCTTTTCATGTCCCGGCTCATGGCGTCCGATTCCACCGTTCGGGTCGGCACATCCCCTAAGCTTCTCCAATGGTTGATCTTCGGGACTCCCCCCACGAAAGACCAGATATACTCCCTAAAGGTGCCAAACTCTTCCTTCACGGCTCGATAGGCCCTGGCATTATGGATCACCGCTTCGATCTTCCTCCGATTTCGGATGATGGATGGATCGGAAAGAAGTTCATCCACTTTTCTTTCATCATAAAGGGCGATCTTCTCCGGATCAAAGAAATCAAAAGCGGTTCGAAATGCTTCCCTCTTCTTCAAAATGGTGAACCAGCTTAGACCCGCCTGCATCCCTTCCAGGACGAGGAACTCAAACAGGAGGCGATCGTCATAAACCGGAACTCCCCATTCCCGATCATGATATGCGATATAGAGAGGATCTTGGGTGGTCCAAGCGCAGCGAATTACCTTTTCCATCCGCTCACCTCTTTCTTTTCTCCTATCATACATCAGGGAAAATTCCCAGACAATCGATTTCCTCCCACACGGTACGGATCCTCTCTCTTTCGTTTCTCTTTCGTTGAACACGCGTGAATCGATTCATGTCTTCGCGGCCGGTTCTCCCTTGAATTTATACGGCAGACCTTGTATAATAAACACATACCCCGTATGGGTATATGCAAACCCCTACGATTTATAGTCAAGTTCGTTTATGTGAACCATATAGGAAGAGAGAAGAAGGAGGAGGAGGTTTCCATGACTGAGGGAACCAAGCGCATCACCCTCAACATTACCGGCATGACCTGCGCCACGTGCGCGACCCGCGTAGAAAAAAATCTCGGGAAGATCGAAGGGGTCTCCCTGTCTAATGTAAACTTGGCCAGCGAGAAAGCGACGGTGGTTTATGATCCCGCCAAAACCAACCTGGAGGCTCTCATCCAGCAGGTGCAAAAGACGGGATACGGTGTGTTGGAAGAGAAAGTGGATCTCATCATTACGGGGATGACCTGCGCGGCGTGTGCCAATCGCGTGGAGAAGGCACTGAAGAAGGTGGACGGCGTCTTACGTGCCAATGTAAATTTGGCCAGCGAAAAGGCGAGCGTTACCTTCATCCCGGCCCAGACCCAGATCAGCCAACTTGTGGCCGCCGTAGAAAAAGCGGGATATGGAGCAAAACCTGCCGCAGACGTCTCTCCCCGAACGGAAGAAGAGGAACGGGAAAAGCGGTATCGGAGAGAGTTTAATGCTTTCCTCTTCGGCGCCATCATCTCTATTCCCTTCCTCCTTCAGATGATCAGCGATTTCTCGGGATATTCCTTTTTTATGATGCCGGGCCCACTTCAGTGGGTCCTCGCCACCTTGGTTCAGTTTACCATCGGTTGGCGCTTCATCCGAGGGGCTTACAATGCTCTTCGGGGAGGAAGCGCCAATATGGATGTGCTGGTGGCGTTGGGAACCCTGGCCGCTTATCTTTACAGCACCGTTCTTCTTTTCCTCAATATTCGCCATGGGCTCTATTTTGAGGCCTCGGTCGTGGTGATCACCCTGATTATCTTAGGAAAATTGCTGGAAGCCAAAGCAAAGGGAAGAACCTCCAACGCGATCAAGAAACTGATGGGCCTCAAAGCGAAGACGGCACACCTGGTACGAAATGGTGAAACCGTGGAGATTCCCATCGAGGAAGTGAAGGTGGGAGATCTCCTCCTGGTGAAAGCGGGGGAAAAGGTGCCCGTGGACGGGGAGATCGTTGAGGGCAGGACCTCCATCGACGAATCGATGCTCACCGGGGAAAGCCTCCCCGTGGAGAAAGGAGTGGGCGATCCCGTCACCGGGGCTACCTTAAATAAACATGGCTCCTTCACGATGAAAGCAACCAGGGTGGGGAGCGAGACGGCCCTCGCCCAGATCATCCGCATGGTGGAAGAAGCGCAAGGGTCAAAAGCGCCGATTCAGAGCCTGGCGGATGCCATTTCCGGCGTTTTCGTCCCCATCGTGATCGGCATCGCCCTTGTTACGTTTCTCCTCACCTATTTCTTCGTCGATTTTAATGCGGCGCTGATCAGCGCCGTGGCCGTACTCGTCATCGCCTGCCCATGCGCCCTGGGGCTGGCCACGCCTACCGCCATCATGGTGGGGACGGGAAAGGGGGCGGAACATGGGATCCTGATCCGCAGCGCAGAACACCTGCAGCTGTTAAAAGAGGTGAATGCGGTCGTTCTCGACAAGACGGGAACCATCACGAAAGGTAAACCGGAGGTGACGGAGCTCTTTGCCGCCGACGGTGAAGAAGAGGAGCTTCTCCGCCGAGTGGCAAGCGCCGAGCAGGGTTCGGAACACCCCCTGGGAGAGGCGATCCTGGAACGGGCCCGGGAGAAAAATATTTCCCTCTATCAATTGACCAATTTCGAGGCGATTCCCGGCTATGGGATCCGTGCAACCATAAATGATGAAGAACTCTTTGTGGGAAATAAAAAACTGATGGATCGGGAAGAAATCCCCTACAGACCCCATCTTTCCCGAATAGAGGAATTGGAGGGGAAGGGAAATACGGTCATGATGGCGGGGAAGAAAGGAATCTTCCTGGGATATGTGGCTGTGGCGGATACGGTGAAGGAAACCTCCGCGCAAGCCATACAGGAATTAAAAAAGATGGGGATTCAGGTCATCATGATCACCGGGGATAATGCCCGCACGGCGAAGGCGATCGGGGATGAAGTGGGTGTGGATCGCATTCTGGCGGAGGTATTGCCGGAACACAAAGCCCTGGAAGTGGAGAAGCTGAAGAAGGAGGGGAAGAGGGTGGCGATGGTGGGAGACGGAATTAACGATGCCCCTGCCCTGGCCGCCGCCGATGTAGGGATCGCCATCGGAACGGGGACCGATGTGGCGATGGAGGCCGCCCCCATCACCCTGATGCGGGGAGACCTGCTTTCCATCGTGGAGAGCATCCAGCTTTCCCGGGCCACCATGAGGAAAATCTACCAGAACTTTTTCTGGGCGTTCGGATATAATGTGGTCCTTATCCCCGTGGCCGCTTTCGGTCTCTTAAACCCTGTCCTGGCCGGGGCGGCCATGGCTATGAGCTCCGTTTCGGTCGTGACCAACACCCTCTTCCTGAACCGTTGGAAACCTCGTCATCAAGGAGCATAAACGGCCCTCTCCCGCGAGATAGCGGGAGAGTTTTGTTTTTTGGTATCAGAACTTTCAAACACAAGGGAGGACCGGTCAATGATCCAACAGCCATTGGATGAATTTTACCAGTTCAAGCGAGAGAAAATGGAAGAAGATCGTTTTCGCATTACCATGTCGGCCACCGATCTGATGCGAAACAGTTTCGGGGCGATCCACGGAGGAGTGATTTCAACGCTGATCGATTCCGCCATGTGCAACGCGGCTGCAGGCGCCGATGAACTGGGAAAGCAGCTGGCCGTCACCGTTGAGATGAAAATCAACTTCCTGCGCCCTGCATTTGGGAATGAATACACCGCCGACGCTCTCGTGGTCTCTCGGGGAAACCGGTTGATTTACACGGAATGCAAGGTGGTTGATGAAAACGGCGAACTGGTGGCAACGGCAAGCGGCACCTATTACCGGAGGAAAAAGTAAATCATATTGACATATGAGGCTTATGGTTGCATATTTCTCCCGAATCTAGCATCTACTTCCATGCTTTGGATTCCACCAAGCATCCTCAGGGACTTGGTGTGATGGGGGTGTTCGGTGATAATTTAATGATTTTGTCGTCCCCTTGGCCAATTTTTCCTCTTCCATCCCGGTTATTGGTCAAAAGATATAGGGAACCGTCCGGACCTTCGACGATATCGCGAAGGCGTCCGAATTCTTGCTTAAAAAAAGACTCTACACCGGCGATCTCCATCGAATCGCCGATCGTCATTCTAAGCGCCTGTTCACCGCGCAAATTAGCCACCAGGAGATCGCCTTGCCACGGGCCCCGGCTCACAAAGGTCATGCCCGACGGCGCCCACGTCTCTTCCCCGCTGTGGAGAAGCGGCACCCTTAGGTTCGCTCCGTGTTCCGTTCCCTCTCCTTTCTCGTCCCCTCTAATCTTCGGCCAGCCGTAGTTGGCTCCCAGTTCGATGCGATTGATTTCATCATGGGCGGAAGGTCCGTGTTCGGAACTAAAGAGCGCATGGGTGAAGGGATGCCAGGCTAACCCCTGGGGGTTGCGATGGCCCCACGAATAGACCGGCGACGAATCAAAAGGGTTATCCGGAGGAAGAGTCCCGTCGAGGGCGATTCGCAGGATTTTACCTGCCAAAGAGGAAAGATCCTGGGCCAATTCCGGCCGATACGCATCTCCGGTGGTCATGTACAAATACCCATCGGGGCCGACCTTGATCCTCCCTCCGTTGTGAAAGCGATTCCCCGGTATATTGTCCAGCAAGACCTTATCGATTTCAGCCTGGCCGCCTTTCAAGCGTAAACGAAGCACCCGGTTTCTGATTTCGCCGTTCTCCCGATATGTGTGGTACACGTAGATCAAGGCGTTTTTATCAAATTGGGGATCCAGGGCGAGCCCCAAAAGCCCCCCTTCCCCCTCGCTCCAAAAGGGATCCGTAAATGAAAAGACCGGTTCCTCCCTAAGTTTTCCATCTTCGATGACCCGTATCCTCCCCGGCCGTTCCGTAAAAAAGAGGCGCCCATCCGGAGCGATATCAAGGGACCATGGGACATTCAGGCGCTCGGCCACCACCTCCACCCGATAGGGAATGGCGGAGGAAAGTCCTTCTCCGTTCTCCGGGGTCGGATCAACGCCCGGCAAAGGGTCCCCGTTCGGTAAGGGTTCCGTGCCGAAACGTTCCCCATGGGAGGGGGAAGACCCATTGGGATTGGATTCCCTATCACCTCCTTGGCAGGCGGCCAAAGCGATCAACAAAATGAAGAGAAGCATCCCTCCCATTCTCTTTCTCCAAGCTTGGCGCACGGTCATTTCAGTGGGTCTTCTCATCACCTCACCCCCATTATCACATCGTTTTCATTCCAATATTTCCGGCAATTCCCCAACATTCCGCCGTTTATCCGCAAACAACCTGCTTTACTTCAATAATCCCTCGCCCATCTCATATTTTCTTATATCTCCCATTTTAGGATAAAGCATATCTAATGTAAACTATTTAAACTCTTCCATTAATTTCGTATATTTTGTGTAAGGAAAGAAAGAATCTGTCGTTACACCCAACTATGTACCCTCTCCTCATTGGGAAACGGACCACCCTTTTTTACTTTCCCTGTTTCTTACAGGATACTCAAAAAGGGACTGTTCAAAAAGTCAGCTACCTTTTTTGGACAGTCCCTTTCCATTTCTTTATTCAATTTTAACGTTATGCCACAACCTCATACCCTTCCTCAACGATGGTCTCCTCGATCTTCGACCTTGTCGTTACGTTCGGGTCATATTCCACGTCCACTTTTCCTTCTTTCAGGTGAACCTTCACAGAGGAGACCCCCGGCAGCTTCCCTACGCTTCCTTCAATGGCCATGACACAATGATGGCAGCTCATACCCTGGACCGTCAGCGTTTCCTTCACCATCTCTCATGACTCTCCTTTTCATAAAAATGATACTGCCCCTTTATTATACCATACCCTACTACCGTATACAATCTACTTCATCATCTTGGAGATGGTCTTCGTAAATTCCTCCACCACCTCCGTCTCTCCATTCTTTAGCCTCTCCAATACACAGGTTTTCATGTGGCTTTCTAACAAGATCCTGGCTACCGCATTTAAGGCGGATTGGGCGGCGGAGATCTGATTCAGAACATCGTCACAATAAACGTTCCGCTCGATCATTCCTTTAATTCCCCGGATCTGTCCTTCAATCCGATTCATTCGCTTGGTGAGGTCTTCCTTGATCAATGGGGGGACATGACCCTGGCGGCATCCGGGTCCGCATTGCCCCTCATCACAAGCTTCAAGGTCCTCTTGCAGGGCCTGTTCATCGATTTCCATTAGCCAAACTCTCCTTTGTTCGTTCTCTTCCCATTATACCCTGCCCCCCTATGAAATACCACCTCTCCTTCCTTCATACCTGAAGGAAAACCGATTGGTAGCGGATGAATCGGACCGATGCATTCCCGGCTTCCCGCAATCCCACGAAAACGTTCCAAAAAGGGAGAAAACATTCGCGAATCCATCATTTCCATATGTATAAAAAAACAGGATCTAAGAGGGATTGGGGATCCTGCGGTTTTGGAGAGAGGTATGAATTGGGATCAGGTTGAATCTGCGATAAAAGGTGGTAGACTAATAAGGAACCCCTATCATTTACGGATACAGAGAGGGTGGGATCGTGGCGAAACGAATCTTGTTTACAGGCGGTGGCACCGCAGGCCATGTGATGGTGAATCTGGCGTTAATTCCTTCTTTCCTTAACGAAGGATGGGAAGTCTCTTACATTGGTTCTGAAAAAGGGATTGAGCGTCAGCTCATCACACACTCTTTTCCCCACATTCCTTATTTTCCGATCGCTACCGGAAAATTGCGCCGCTATTTTGACTGGAATAACTTTAAGGACCCTTTCCGGGTGATTCAAGGCGCCTTTCAAGCGTACCGCATCATCGGAAGGATCAATCCGAATGTCCTCTTTTCCAAGGGTGGCTTCGTCGCGGTTCCGGTCATCTTCGGGGCATGGCTGCACCGGGTTCCCATCCTGATCCACGAATCGGATTATACTCCCGGTCTTGCCAACCGCCTCTCCATGCCTTTCGCCTCCAAGATTCTGACCACCTTCCCCGAAACGGAGAGGTTCATCAAAAAGGGAGAGGTGGTTCATGTGGGGGCGGTGGTTCGTGAAGAATTGCGGCAAGGAAATTCGTCCAAAGCCCTAAGCGATACCTCCTTTACCCGCTCCCGGCCGGTCCTCCTCATCATGGGAGGAAGCCTCGGTTCAAAGCGGATTAATCAGGTGGTGAGGGAAAGCCTGGATTCCTTGCTCACCCGTTTTCAGGTGGTTCACATCTGTGGGAAAGGAAACATTGATCCCCGTTTTTCCAAAAGGGGATACATACAATACGAATTTGTACGGGAGGAACTCCCCCATCTCCTCGCCTTGGCCGATTTGGTCGTCTCCAGGGCAGGCGCCAATTCCATCTATGAATTTCTCTCCCTGAAAAAACCGATGCTTCTCATCCCCCTCTCCCGTTCCGCCAGCCGGGGGGATCAGATTTTAAACGCCGAGTCTTTCGCCCGTCACGGGTATGCCTCCGTCCTGATGGAGGAAGAGCTTACCCCCTCTTCCTTTCTCGAAGCGGTTCTTCACCTTTATGAAAATCGGCAGCGTTATATTGAAGCCATGAACCAGAGCGATCAAGGAAATTCTTTAGAAAGGGTGATATCGCTTATCAAACAAACGGCCGGTTAATGCGACTCCTTAGGCTCCGAAAGAAATTATCGATCCAGTCTAAAATACCGATGTAAAACAGGAAGAATGCCATCTTCATCATTGGTGGAAGTGATGAGCCGACTCACCTTCTTTACCTTCTCCACCCCGTTTCCCATGGCCACTCCAAGTCCCACCCGTTCAATCATCTCCACATCGTTTCCGCTGTCACCAAAGGCGATCACCTCTTCCATGGAAATCCCCCATTCCCTGCACACCCTCTCTAAGGCGCTGGATTTGGATACGCCTTCCGCCACCACTTCCACATTGTCGTTTCCCGAAAAGGTGAGATGAACCGGCTCCCCCCGTACCCTATCTTCCAGGGAGGAGTGAAACGCTTCCCGGTCTTCCGGCTTTACGGCGATGAAGAACTTAACAGGGGTGATCCTCCCATCTTCGATCCACCCCTTCATCTCCCCTTTTTTTAAAATTCGGCGCTTCGCCAGGGTCGCCTTTTCCAACTTGCGCTCCGTATAAATGGTCCCATCATGGCCAAAAACTTCATAATACGAGACCCTTGATCCTCCTTCTTCCAAATGGTTGATCAGCCTTAGCGCGGTTCGAGGGGAGATTCCTTGAAACCAAAGCGGTTCCCCTTCCCCGGCATAGATGACCGCCCCGTTGCTGGTGAGGATCCGATCGGGCACGAAGGGATGAAGAAGGGGCAGAATGGCCGAAATAACCCGCCCAGTCGCCACCACGATCTTAACCCCTTTCCCTTTCAGCCAATGAAACGCTTCTAGCGTATCCTGGGAAGGCTTACCGTCCGTGTGGAGCAGCGTCCCATCCATATCTGTGGCAATCAGCCGGTACATGATTCCACTCCTATTCAATTCCTTTTCATTTTTTCACACCCACATCTTTTATTTTTCTCCGTTGGAATTATAAATCCTGCTTTCCATCCCATTGATTTTCCCTCACTCATTTATTTTCTGGGTTACGTTTCTTCTTTTACGATTTCCTCTACCGGCAACCATCCGGCCGCTTCTTGATCGGCGATCACGGTTACATCCGGATGGAGGTGTAGGAGGGAGGCCGGAAGTTCCGTGGTAACCCCTTCAGCGTACAGGCGTGCCAAAACCTCTTTTTTATCGGCACCGCTCACAAGGAGGAGAATCCGCTTCGCCTTCATAATCGACCCTACTCCCATGGTGATGGCATGCGTGGGCACCTCTTCGATACTCCGAAAGAAACGGGCATTCGCCTCCCGGGTTTCCTCCGTTAAAGCCACCACGTGGGTCCCCACCTCAAGGGATAGGGAAGGTTCATTAAATCCAATATGGCCGTTATGACCTATCCCAAGAATTTGGAGATCAATCCCACCCCGTTCTTCAATGAGCCGGTCATATTCCTCGCACGCCTTACACTCCTCGTCGGAGAACTCTCCTTTTTCGGCATAGGGAATATGCCTGTTTTCAGGAAGGAGATCCACTTTGCTGAAGAGGTGCTCGTTCATATAGTAATGATAACTCTGGGGATGATCCGGGGTGAGGCCGATATATTCATCCAGGTTAAAGGTGGTTACTCCTTTTAAAGAGATCTCCCCCCGCCTCACCATCTCCGACAACTCTCCGTACATTCCGATCGGTGTACTCCCGGTGGCCAGCCCTAAAACAGAGGTCGGCTTATTCCGCACCTGTTCCGCCACCATCTCCGCTGCCAGGCGGCTGAGCTCAGCATAATGATTTACAATTCTCCACTTCATAATGACTTCCTCACTCCTTCGGGGATTTTCTTCCTTTCCCGAATCAGCTTGCATGATGATTTTAACGTTTTCTAACCTCTTCTGCCCATTCCCTTTCAAGATCCGGGGGTGAAAAGGAAATCATAAAGAAGTTATTTTAGGGTGATGCGCATGAGAGGGGTTTCTCCGGCTTTAAGGGGTTTGTGGGGAAGAATTTCCAACTTTTCTACCCAATCCATGTTGGTGATCACAATTGGAGAGATGGGATTCGCCTTCTCCTCTATTTTTTTCAGATCAAATCGCAGGAGTGGGGTACCGGCCTTCACCTTCTCTCCCGCCTTTACCAGAGCTTGGAACCCTTCCCCTTTTAGGGCGACGGTCTCAAGGCCCACGTGGATTAAAATCTCAAGTCCCGAGAGGGTGCGTATTCCCAGGGCATGCATCGTGGGGAAAACCTGTATCACCTCACCCTCCGCCGGAGAGAGAACCTCCCCTGATGAGGGCAAGATGGCTGCACCGTCACCAATCATCTTTTCATTAAAGGTGGGGTCGGGAACCTCCGTAATGGCCACTTTCTCCCCAGTCATCGGCGAGAGAATCTGAATTTCCTTCTTTTTTTCAAACCATTTTCCAAACATTGAATACATCCTTTCATTTATTAGGGTTCATCGATTCTTATCCAAATCACTTCCCGGCCTTGAGGTTCCCATATGAACTCGATAGCCGGGAAGCAAATATGCGAGGCAGGAGTAGTCCCATGGATAGGATGCAATCCACCGACCGATAGCCGGGAAGTAAATAGAAGAGGGAACGGCGGACCCGCCTTTTTATCTCAGTGGAGAAGCGGCCATGCGCAGATACGTATGACGGATGCCTCGGATGGCAATCGAGTATGTCTTGATGTTCTCCGGAACGGCAATTCCGGCAAATCCCGCATCACCGATATGATAAAGGTCTGCTCCAGCCATCTTACTCATGATGGCGATCTCACGAATCGTCTCCGAATCGGAGCCTTCCTGACTCGTCCCGGTGGCCAGCATCGCCAAGGCTCCGCCCTCATGAACCCATTCTACCCACTTCGACGCCTTCTCCAGGGTGATGCCTGGAACCGTACCCGGCGAAGGAAGGAGAACCACATCGGCACCTGCCTCTATAAACTCTTCCAGCACGTTGCGTGATAGAATCTCCGCTCCCGTTTCTCCCTCTACACCTGCCCCGTGCATCTTTCCTGCGATAATCAGGGAATCTTTTCCTAGGATACGGCGAGCCTTCCTTATGGCTTTCGCAATCTCCCCATTGGTCACGCCGGTCTTAGGATTTCCGGTAAGACAAATAAAATCTACCCCGAGTTCTTTCGCCCTTTCCAGAGACTTTTCACTCGCCATTCTCCCCTCGGGGAGGGAGAGAAGGGATTCTAACGGCTTCGCATCGGGATCAACCGGCTCCAAGTTGACCCCGACCGGACGCCCAATCATCTCTTTTAAACGGAAAATCACCCTTTCCGGCTCCACCCCTTCCAGACCCTCGATTCCGGGATGAAAGAAGTCGAAGAAATTAAGAAGAATAAGATCCGCCCCAAATGCCGCCGCCACTTCTGCATTGGTTACACCAGGATAAAGGGGGGGAACGGCAGAAATCACCTCGGCCAAAAGCGTCCTTCCCTCCGCAGCCTGAATGGAACGTTTCAAATCCTGCCCTGTCATGGCGGAAAAATCACTGGCCCGACAATCTAAAATTCGTTTCGTCACCTTTTTCCACTCCTTTTGGACACCCGTCTTTTTCATCTCATGGAAAAGAGAAACCTTGACCACCCAATGGAAGAAGGTGGTCAAGGATAAACAACTTCTTTCAAAGGTCCGTGAAGCATTCCTGCCGTGAAACAGCCATTTATAGCTTCTGCTTCATCTCATTGGCGACAAACTCCACATCCGTACCCACCACGACCTGCATCTCCTTCTCGCCCATCTTGATGATTCCCTTTGAACCGAGACGTTTCAATTCTTCCTCATTTACTTTTGCCGGATCTTTCACCGTGAGGCGGAGACGGGTGATGCAATTATCCAGGGAGACGATATTGCCGCTTCCGCCGAGGGCAGCCAAATACCCATCGGCCAGGGCGGCATACTTCCCTTCCCCTTCAACGGCGATTCCCTCACCTTCCTCATCGGTCCTGCCCGGTGTCTTAAGATCCAATGCACGGATGAGGAAGTAGAAGACCACAAAATAGACCACTCCATAGATAATCCCCACTCCGAAAAGGAGCCAAGGCTTTTGGGCGATTCCCATGTTAAGGAAGAAATCAATCGCCCCGGCTGAGAACGTAAATCCGTGATGGATCCCTAACCAGTACGCGATCATCAGGGAGAATCCGGTTAATACGGCATGGACCAAATAAAGCACCGGGGAGAGGAACATAAAGGCGAACTCGATCGGTTCCGTAATTCCGGTGAGGAAGGCGGTAAAGGCGACGCTGAATAAAAGACCCGCCACCTGTCTCCTCTTCTCCTTCTTCGCAGCCGCCCACATGGCCAAAGCGGCCGCAGGAAGTCCGAACATCATGACCGGGAAGAAGCCGGCCATGAAAATTCCCGCCGAAGGATCCCCGGCGAAGAACCGGTGAAGATCCCCCGTCGCCCCGTTATATTCCCCGAAGACGAACCAGACCAGGCTGTTAATCACATGATGAAGTCCCAGGGGGATGAGGAGGCGGTTAAGGAGGCCGTAAATTCCCACTCCGATGGCGCCGGCGGTGGTAAGCCATTCACCGACGGCGTTAATCCCCGCCTGGATGGGAGGCCAGATGAACCCGAAGATAAAGGCCAAAACGATCATGAGAAGTCCCGTCACGATGGGGACAAATCTCCGGCCGCCGAAGAAAGCCAACCAGTCGGGCAGTTTGGTATCTTTAAAACGATTGTACATAAGGCCTGCAATGACGCCCGACAAGATTCCGCCCAACACCGACATGTTGATCGTTTCATTAATGGCTCCGGCCCCTTTCGTCAGGATCAAATAGGCGATGGCCCCGGCCAGTCCCGCCGCACCGTTATTGTCCTTCGACATCCCTACCGCCACACCGATGGCGAAGATAAGGGGGAGGTTGTCAAAGACGGCGGACCCGGCTGCCGAAATAAAGGGAATGTTGAGCAAATCGGGCTGACCGAAGCGGAGCAATAATCCCGCCACAGGCAGGATGGCGATGGGAAGCATCAAGGCTTTCCCGATCCTTTGCAGAAAACCTAACATTAGAATTCATCTCCTTTACTTTTTTCTATGAAAAAGCTTCCCCATTGGAAGCTATTTCATGCACGTTAAACTTCCAGTTCTTTTCCTCTTCCTCACACCTTGGGCCAATTCCCCAGGTTTCGTCTCAAGTCGATCCTCTTCTTAAATCTACGGTAAATGTATACCGGTCTCCCCGGTAGATCGATTTTACGATTTCCATAGGCTTTCCATCGGAAAAGTAGGTGATTCCACGAATGAGGAGAACCGGTGATCCTTCAGGAATTCCCAGAATGTGACTTTCGCCTTTACGGGCGATGGAGGCTTCGATATTTCTCCGTCCATGGGAGATCGTAAGGGAAAGTTCATTCTCTACATATTCAAAAAGAGAACGTTCCATCTTCTCCTTGGTCAGGCCAGGAAGCCGTTCCACCGGGATGTAATTGGTTTCGAAGGCCATCGGGATTCCGTCGGCCAATCGCAACCGCTTTATTTCATAAATGGAAGCTCCCTCTTCAATCTGTAATAATTGGGCCATTTCAGGATCGGCAGGGAGAACTGCAAATCCTTTCACTTCCGTGCCAGGGACATGGCCGCGCAGCAGCATTTCCTCGGTAAACCCTGTCACTAAGCCAAGGCTCCGTTCGATCTTCTTCTCCGCCACGAAGGTCCCCTTCCCCCGCTGACGTTTTAAGTACCCATCCCGCACCAGATCCGTTACCGCTTGCCTAACCGTCATGCGGCTGATTCCAAACCTTTCCGATAGCTCCCGTTCCGAGGGGATCAATTGGCCGGGAAGCCACTCCCCCTTCTCAATGCTCTCCTTCAGGAACTCCTTTAACTGATAATAGATCGGAAGGGGTGATTCTTTATCGATCTTCAATCCACCCACCTCTTCTTTCTGTAGAGTCACCAACTGGTTTTCATCATGCCCATGCCTGCGACCGCTCAGCGGACAACCGACGATAGCGAATAGGCCAGCCTACCTCTGCAAAAGGTAAAAACGAGTTCGTTCTCCTCATTTAAGAGGAGGATATCGGCGTCCTTCCCCACGGCGAGACTTCCCTTCCGGTGAAGGAGATGAAGCTCCTTCGCAGGATTGTAGCTCGCCATCCGGATCGCCTCCTCAAGGGTGCAGCCCGAAAAACGCATCATGTTCCGTACCCCTTTATCCATGGTGAGAACGCTTCCTGCGAGGGTGCCGTCCGCCAAAGTAGCCTTTCCATCCGCAACGAAGACCTCCTGCCCCCCTAACTCATATTTCCCGTTTCCCAGGCATTTGGCCCGCATCGCATCGGTAATCAAGGTTATCCCCTCTTTCCCTTTCATTCGATAGGTAAGGGCGACCACTTCCGGATGGACATGAATTCCATCTGCGATCAGTTCCACCATCAGTTGATTCATGAGGAGAGCCGCTCCGGCGGTTCCCGGTTCCCGGTGGTGCATTCCCCGCATGGCGTTAAAGAGATGGGTCACATGGGTCGCCCCGGCTTCCACTCCCCGTCGTACCTGTTCCAACGTGGCGTCCGTATGTCCGATCGAGGAAATGACTCCCGTCTCATGGAGATAGCGGATCAGGGAAAGCACCCCCTCTTCTTCCGGGGCTAAGGTGACCAGTCGAATCAAATGTCCCGATATTTCCTGCCAGTGTTGAAAGAGAGCGAGATCCCCGGGCAGGATCGATTCGACAGGTTGGGCCCCTGCATGCTTCCTGGAAAGAAACGGCCCTTCCAGATGAATCCCCAGGATTTCAGCCCGTCCACCTTCCATCTCCCCTTCGTCATTCCCCACCACCCTCTTCCCCTTCTCCACATAACGGCCTATATTCATCACCGCTCGTTCAATCCGCTCCGGAGCCTCCGTAATCGTGGTGGCAAGGAAAGAGGTCGTACCTTCCCGGGGGAGAGTACCCGCGATGCGGTTAAGCGCCTCTTCCGTGGCATCCATCACATCGGCTCCCCCTGCTCCATGAATGTGGAGGTCGATAAATCCAGGAATAGCCTTCAATCCCTTTCCGCTCAAATCAAGCCGTTCCCATTCCGGTGAAACAGCGGGGCTTTCTTCCATTCTTCCTAAACCGCCGATCTCTCCACCGTTCATCTCAATATAACCGTTTTCAATCCAACCGTCCTCCGTATAGATGGAGACCCCTTTAATGAAACGCTTTCGTTTCAACGTACACACCACTCTTTCTTGGATCACTTTGATCTTATCACCTTAATATCTAGTTGTCTATACCTTTTTCTTCATCCCTACTCCCCCTCTCCATTTCTTTATGACGTAATGATCGAGTCCTTACTTTTTCTTTCCCCTTCTTCGCTCTTTATGCAATCTCTCCTTTCCTTACTCTCTCCTTTTTCCTTTTTTCCCATTCCTTCTTCCGATTTCACCCCTGAGATCCCTTTCTTCCTAGATCCAATCCCATTTCCCCTTTCTTTTCCCCACCCATTGTAGTATTGTGAATAAGGGCATTCCTCTCGTTTCTCCGTACATGAAATCATCCATGAGAGCCATAGAGAAACGGGCGATTGGGAAAAAAATAAAGGAGGCGTTAAAATGGTACGGATCGGAGTGGTAGGAATCGGAAACATCGCCCAAAAGGCGTACCTTCCCATCTTGGGAAAGATGGAAGGGGTAGAGCTTCACTTGGTTACCCGCAATGAAGAAACGTTGCGTAAAATAGGCGATCAATACCGGATCAAAAACAGGTATCGAACGGTGGAGGAGATTCTCACCCTTCCCTTGGATGGCGTCTTCGTACATACGGCTACCGAATCCCATCCATCCATCGTCTCCACGTTGCTCCACCATGGATTTCACGTCTACGTGGATAAACCCCTTGCTTACACCTACCAAGAGGCGGAGAGGCTGGTCCGCCTGGCGGAAAAGATGAATCGAATCCTCATGGTAGGGTTTAACCGGCGTTTTGCTCCGATGGTGAGGGATCTTAAAGCGATGAAGGGGCCAAAACTCCTGCTCATGGAGAAAAACCGCTCCTCCCTCCCCGGCGAGATACGCACTTTCCTCTTCGACGATTTTATCCACGTCGCGGATACCCTGCGTTTCTTATTGCAAGAGCCGATCTTGAATTTCCATGTCCATACCCGTAGAGAGGGGGAACTCCTCTATCATATCGCCCTTCATCTCATCAGCAAGCATCATCACGCCATCGGCATAATGAACCGGGATAACGGCGTTGCGGAAGAAAAAATCGAAGTGATGAGTCCCGGTTGGAAACGGGAGATCCGAAACCTGAATGAGGGAACCGACTATCGGGACGGTAAAGAGATTCGCCTATCTTTTGGGGATTGGGATCCTATCCTCTATCGAAGGGGTTTTACCGACATCATCACCCACTTTATCGAGGCGATCCAGGGAAAAAGAACGATCGATCCCTCTGCCCAGGATGCTTTGGAGACCCACCTTCTCCTCGAAAAGGTGATCGAACACATCACGGGGGAAGAAATGGAAAGAAGAGGCGTTTAATCCAGCGGGAATGCGTCACGCGGAGGCGTATGGGTGCATAAAACCGATGATTCGAAGGGACGAAAAAGGCTATATTGGAAGCTTTTCTACGGTTTGAAAAAGGGGGCGTTCACGAAAATAAGGCCGTTCCACCGTATCGATCAGCCCCCCTCCCAGGCAAACCTCCCCGTCATAAAAGACCACCGCCTGACCGGGAGTAATGGCCTTTTGGGGCTGGAGAAAGCGGAGATGTACACGGCCCGCCTCTTCAACCCTAACCTCAACCTCCTGATCCGGCTGCCGATAACGAAACTTCGCCGTGCATTGAAATCGGCGGGCTGGGGGTGACCCGGCCACCCAGTTTACCTCTTCCGCCGTTAAGGATGTGGCATAGAGGGCGGGATGGTTCTCCCCTTGGGCGACATAAAGGATATTCTTCTTTAGGTCCTTTTCCGCTACAAACCAAGGCTCCCCGGTTCCGATCCCACCAATGCCGAGGCCGGAACGCTGCCCGTAGGTGTAATACATCAGCCCGTCATGGCGCGCCAGCACCTTCCCGTCTTCCACATTCCGTATCTCTCCAGGTTGGGCAGGAAGATATCGGCTCAAAAATTCCTTAAAATCCCTCTCCCCGATAAAGCAGATTCCGGTGCTGTCTTTCTTCTTCGCCGTCGCGAGTCCAACCCTTTCCGCGATGGCCCGTACCTCTTTCTTCGTCCGTTCCCCCAAGGGAAAGAGGGCCTTCGACAGCTGGAACTGATTTAAACGGTGCAGGAAATAGGATTGGTCCTTCCGCTCATCCACTCCCCGAAGGAGTTGAAAAAGCCCATCCCTCTCCCTCACCTTCGCATAATGGCCCATGGCTACATAATCGGCGCCCAGCTCTAAAGCTTTCCGCATAAATTCGCCAAATTTAATCTCCGGATTACACATCACATCCGGATTCGGCGTCCGCCCCCTGCGATATTCTTCAAGAAAATAGGAGAATACCCTCTCCTTGTATTCCTTCTCGAAGTTGACGGAGTAATAGGGAATGCCGATCTGGGTCGCTACCCGACGCACATCGGCAAAGTCCTCATCCGCTGTGCAGCGCCCCCATTCATCCGTCTCATCCCAGTTTTTCATGAAAAGGCCAATCACCTCATAACCGGCTTCCTTTAAAAGGTAAGCCGCTACGGAGGAGTCCACCCCTCCGGACATTCCCACCACGACTCGGATCTTGCGGGAAACTTTTCTATCCATTCTCGTCCACCCTTTCTCTGCGGAAAGTGAGCCGATACGTCCCATCTCCTCATCTTGCGAACCACAACGTCTCTTCGGCTTATTATACCACATCTTCCCCCTTCTCCGTTCATCCACGAATCACAAAAAAGGCTGTCCCATAGGACAGCCACATCGAAACCATAGCCACGTAACCGGCATCCTCCATCGATCTACCACGTCTTATAGCCGATCGACTCCGGCGCACTGTTGACGATCAGATCCACCACAGGAATCGTATAGGCCACGAGGATTAAGACCACGGATACGGTAATCCATAACTTCCAGTTTTCCAGGAAGCGGGGAGTGACCATCGCCTCCTCGTTCTCTTCCCCGAGGGGAAATTCTTCCTCCTCCGATTTCGGCGCGAAGAAACTGAGGTGAATGACGTTATAGATCATGAGCATAGCCCCGATGAAGAGGATCGTGCCGCCAACCGCCAGGGTAGCGTAATTCCCGAAAAAGCCCTCAAACCATTGCTGGGCCACAGGGTTATTGTTGTAGGTGGTAAAGGCGGTACGCCGCGGCGCTCCTTCCAAGCCCAACGTATGCATCGCGATGGACATAATCAGCATCCCCACCGACCAAAAGATGGTCTGGAGAATCCCCATCCGGTTCATGAAAGGAGTCAGTTTCCGCCCGGTCAGATAGGGGAGAAGCCAATAGGTGGCGGCGAAGAAGGTCATCCCCACCGGCGTTCCAACGGTGATGTGGAAGTGGCCCACCACCCATAACGTATTATGAACCATCGAGTCCAGCTGGTAGCTGGCATTAATCAGCCCTCCGATCCCACCGGGGATGAAGAAGAGCATGGCCAGGAAGGCCGCCAGGAACCGTACATCTCCCCAAGGAAGAACCTTCACCCATCCAAAGATCCCCTTCGCCCCTTTCGCCTGCCCTGCCTGTTCAAACGTGGCAAAAAGGGCGAAAGCGGTCATGAGAGAGGGAATGACGACCATGAAGGTGAGAATCACCTGGAGGAACTTCCAACCCTCCTGCACCCCGGGTTCCGTCAACTGATGGTGGAAGCCCACCGGCATGGAGAAAACGATAAAGAGAAGGAAAGCAAGACGGGCCAAAGAGTCGCTGAAAATCTTGCCGCCGATCAGTTTGGGCACATTCACGTACCAAATCATATAGGCAGGCAGAAGCCAGAAGTAGACGAGGGGATGTCCAAAATACCAGAAGAAGGTGCGGGACAATTCCACATTGACCGTCTGAATCCATCCCAGCGAAAGGGGAATCATCTGGAACAGCACGGTAATCGCCACGCCTATGGTAGCGATAATCCAGAGGATATTGGTCGCCGTCACCATAAAGCCGAAGAGAGGGGTCTTCTCTCCCGGATGTTCCTTTCTCCAGCGGAAGTATTGCATAAACATCGCTGCCCCTTCGATCCAAGAACCGACCACAAAGAGGGCGAGGCCAATGTAGAAGATGGGAGAGGCTTTCAAAGGAAGATAAAAGGTATATAGAACGCTCGCCTGTCCTGTCAGGATCATGGCTGCCGCCATCGCGGTCCCTAGGGTCATGGTCCAGAAGCCGACCCAACCGATCTTCCGCTCCGAAGGGGTCATCGGACCCATCGTCCGGCTGTTCCCGGCATAAAAATAGCCAAAGATAAAATAGGTGGTAAAGACTAGGGCGAGCAGAACCCCATGGGCCGTTAAGATTTCATAATAGCTGATCCAGGAAGGGAGCGTAATAATTCCGCCCCGTACCAATCCTTGTAGGATTCCAAAAATGGCACCCAGGAAGACCGCAGTGAAACCAATATAGATATGGCTTAAACTAATGGGAATATCCCGGGAAGAGATCCGTTCCGCTTTCATCCTTCGATCACCTCAATTTCCATCTGCATCAGTTGGTGCCCCGCGCCGCAATATTCATTACAAAGAACCAAATATTTGCCCGGTTTGTCAAAAGTGTATTTTGCGGTGTTTATATATCCGGGAATTAACATCATATTTACATTGGTCCCCACGATGGTGAAACTATGGACCACATCCTTCGTCGTCACATTGAAAACGATTTCTTTCCCGACGGGAACCTGCACCTTATTCGGCTTAAAAGAAAATACCTGGGCAACCAGATTTACCTCATAACGGTTCTCATCCACTTTCTTAACCCCCGGGTTATCAAAGGGCGGGGTCTGATCCACCAGTTTGGGATCAATGGTCTGAAGTCCTCCTGCGGGGGTATGGCCTTGGGCAAAGGCGGTAAACCCCAGCACGATGAGGAAGAGAACCAACGCGGAAATTCCGAAAGTAAGCCAAATCTTTTCATACCGATGAATATGCATCTTTCACTCCCCCATTTCTTCTATGTGCGAGACAAATACAATAAGAACGCGCTTCCCCAGCCTAAAACAATCAAGGTACCTAAGATAAAGACGGCAACTAATGTTCCTTTTAACGAACTTTCGGTTTCGATCTTCTGCTCACGACGGGATTCCAGGGGTCTCTTTTCTAAAGGCGTGCTCATATCGCTCCCTCCTTCCCTCAAAAAACTTCTCCAAAAACTTCATGATTTCAACACATCCAGCTCTACTATACAACATAAAAAATAAAAAAAAACGGGTTTGCCCCGTCTGTACCTAATCTTTCATAATGTTTTGTCCCAATACCCCATTTTCCACTATGTCCATAGTAACAAAACAAAAACTGCGCTCTCTTTTTCCCTTCTTTCCATCGTCTCCATAGGTTTTACGGAGAAGATAAGAGAGAATGGGCCCGGAAATTTTACCTGTTTCGCCTTTTTCAGATCCCTTTTCATCACGATGAAAGGAGTTTTTCATTTGTCAAGGGAATCGGCTCATTTCCCCTAAAAAAACGAACGATTTTTGTCATAATGGTGAACGAATCCCTTCAGATCACACCTTATACCACGTTAGACCAAGCGTCCCGGCCCCAACATGGGTTCCGATCACCGGTCCAAAAACGGAAATATGGTATTCCACATGGGGATAAAGCGATTTCAATTCCTCTACCCATCGGGACGCTTCCTCCTCTGCATTGGCGTGGATCACACAGGCCCGCATGGGCACTCCTTCCTTCGCATCGGCGGCGAAGTGCTCGTAAATTCTCTCCTTCGCTTTTTTAAACGTCCGAATCTTTTCTACCGGGGTGATCCTTCCTCCGCGGATGGTTAAGATCGGTTTAATCTGCAGCACACTCCCCACCACAAACTGGGCGGCATTTAGCCGTCCTCCCCGATGAAGATGGCTTAGATCATCGACCAAAAAGTATGATTCGAATCGTTCCTTCAGCTCCTCCAGCCGTTGGACAATCGCATCCGCCTCTAAACCTTCCTCCTCGAGGCGCAACCCTTCCTGAAGCATATAGGTGACGGGATAGGTGGCAATCCGGGAATCGATCGCCTTCAAAGGGAAGCCCACCATCTCCGCGGCTTGAACCGATGTCTGGTAGGTTCCGCTAATCCCGCTGGAGAGATGAACGGCAATGCCTTGTTCATATTCAGCGGCCAACCGTTCATAAAGAGAGATGAAATCCCCGATGGAGGGTTGGGAGGTTTTGGGGAGCGTCTTCGTCCTTTTCATCCGCTCGTAGAACTCCGCAGTTGTGATCTGCTCTCCCTCCTTGAAGCTCTCCTCGCCAAAAATAACGCTTAACGGAACCACGTGGATGCGGTGAGCTTCCAGCCAGTCTTTCTCCGCATAACAAGTGCTGTCTGTAATCCAAGCGATTTTTTTCATCCTTCTTCCCCCTTCTTTTCCTTCCTCCACCTTCTCGCGACAACATGTACTTTTTTCTATCCTATCAAATGGGGTTGAACTCGTCTAGGCGCCGTAGACGGCCACCCGGTTTCTTCCCTGATGTTTCGCCCCCACATACATCGCCCGGTCTGCGTTCCGCATCAGGGAGAGGGCATCCTCCGCATGTTCCGGATAGGAGGAGATGCCGATGCTCACCGTGATCCGAAGATAAACATCCGCCCCATCCCCCAAGTCTTTTTCAATGCGTAGGCGCATTTTTTCCACCTGCATTCGGATTCTCTCCGCAATCTCCACCGCCTCTTTGGAAGAGGTTCCCGGCAGGAGTATCGTAAACTCCTCCCCCCCGTAACGGGCGACGATATCCTCCTTCCGCACCGAAGCCTTAAGCTGTTCCGCCAATCCGATTAAAGCCCGGTTTCCCGACAAATGTCCGAAGGTATCGTTAATCTGCTTGAAATGGTCAATGTCGATGATCAGCAAACTTAGGGGTCGATGGTTCCTTTTTGCCTCCTCCACCTGCTCCTCGATCGCCTGGGAAAAAAAGCGGAAGTTGTATAAGCCGGTGAGTTCATCGGTAACACTGCGCCGTTCGGTGTAAAAAAAGGTTTGGGCGTTGGCGATGGCAATGGCGGCCTGATTGGCCAAAATCTGAAACAACGTGAGATCGGCACGGGAATACGCCTTTTCCCGCCAGCTTCCTATGAGGAGAAAACCGATGAGACGAGCATCGTACCGCAAGGGGGTTACGGCCAATGTGCCGCATCCTTTAAGGGAACCTAGAAGTCCCTC
Organism: Thermicanus aegyptius DSM 12793; assembly: GCF_000510645.1. NCBI lineage: Bacteria > Bacillati > Bacillota > Bacilli > Thermicanales > Thermicanaceae > Thermicanus > Thermicanus aegyptius. The sequence goes on from NZ_KI783301.1 coordinate 3,290,596, forward strand.
TCTCCTTTCACAGTCGATAAAAAACGGTTCCTTTCGATGCGTAAGCTCCGGCAGGATGCCTGATTCCTCCAGGAAAAAGGGGGATCGGATTAATCCGGTTACCTTTTCCCTCCCCTCTCCATCGGTGATCGCAGGGCGAAACTCCTTCTCATTTTCCCTCAGAAAGATGGAAAAAAGATCATAATGGAACAAATAGCGAAATCCCTGCTGAACGGCAGAAAGGGATTGTTGGAGATCCAGCTTAGAATTTAACGCGACAGAGAGGTTGTACAGCCTTTTTAATCGCTCCACCGTGATGCTCTTCTCATAATAGAGGCGAAAAAGAAGGGCAACGCCCATGACGGGGATGGCGAGAACCAGAAGCCCCTGCAGATTTAATTCCCTAAAAATGAGATAATTTAACCAGCCAAAAGGAACAGCGATCAGGTATGCAAGGAGAATCCAACGGATCGGTTTCCTTAAGTCCATGGAAGATTGACGGATAAACCGATAATAAAAACGGAGTAGAAAAATCTGAGTCAGGAAAAGGACCCCACTAAAAGACAAGAACCATATAATATCCCAAGGGCCTACAGGCCAGGGATGAAGCCTCCCTCCGATCAAGGAATAGAAGCCTGCGGCCGTTAAGGTAGACCAAACATACATGTTGGCGAAATAAAGGGAACGGATGAATGGATTGCCCAGGGCAAGGAGGATGAGAAGTCCTACAGCCCCATAGATCGTCGCCGCTACGAACGGCCCGTAATGAAGAAAGATGGGAATCACGAGAATCAGGGCTAATGAGATGGGGATCTTATCGATAAAAAATTCGTACTTCATCATCAGAAATAAAAGAATCGAATACCCCATCAGGGCAAACGCCTCTTTTCCGGACATTTCCGGAAAGTCCGTCCAAAAGAGAAATCCAAGGGTACCAGCCGTAAGCAAGGTAAAAAGGGTTAACCATTTCCCTCTCTTTCCCTCCATGTCCTTCCCTCCTTCCCGTTAGTTCTATTATACAAAAAACATACTAAAAAGAATAAAAAAAGTTCAGCCTGTTAACAAGCTGAACGGTTGGCCGCATTGCGCAAATCAATGAGAATGGGAAGAGGTCCCGACCCTTCCAGAAAGGAATGGGGCTTTTCCTCCTCCCCACCAGGGTGAAGAGAGATTTCAAACCCCCATTTCCCCCGGGAAAGCCGTTTCAGGATGGAAAGGGTGTCGTCCCGGGAACCGAAATCGATGGCGATGAACTGAACGGGAATCCCTTTGAGCCAGGACATCCAGGTGAGCGAACGAACCACATGCTCCACTTTCTGTTCCGAATCTTTGAGAAGAAGGATAAAGCGTATGGGGGAGGGATTGGGGCGATACCACCAGGAGAGGATTTCCATAAGGAAAAGAAGAAGGGAGATGAATCCATAGGTCGCAAGGCCTATAAGAATCATAACCTCCATCGAACCACCCGCCTTTTTACCACCATCCTATGCAGGCGGGCTTATCCCGGTGCCTAGTCCTTATGCCCTTCCTTCACATACGAGAGTTCAATCCAACCTTTCTTCAGGGCTTCCACAACGGCCTGCGTCCTGTCTACGGCCCCCATCTTCAGCAAAATGCTGGAGACGTGGTTCTTCACCGTCTTATCGCTGATGCCCAAGGTCTCCGAGATGGCTAAATTGCTTTTTCCTGCCGCCAGCAGGCGCAGGACGTCTTTTTCCCGATCGGTCAGGCGATCCCATGTTTTTTTATCCTGCATCGGCATGCGTGGATGCAGCTCATTTACCGCATCTTCATAAAGACGGCGATATTCTTTGATGAGCATTCCCGTCACCTTGGGATGTATGTAACAATCGCCGCTCGCCACAGCCCGTATTGCTTCGATGAGGGCCTCCGCATCCATCTCTTTTAACAAATAGCCGGAGGCGCCATTCTGCAGCGCACGATACACATATTGTTCATCGTCATGGATCGAGAGAATAATCACCTTAACGCCCTGGATCTCCCGGGTCACTTCCCGGGTTGCCTCCACTCCATTTAAGACCGGCATGTTAATATCCATCAGAATCACATCCGGAGAGGACTTCCGTACGTGGTCCACCAATTCGGAACCATCGCTCAACTCTCCGATCACCTCCATGTCCGGTTCCATTTCGATGATCCGCTTTAATCCATCCCGAAAAAGGGCATGATCGTCTGCAAGAAGAATCCGTATCCGCTTTCTAGCCATGAGAATTTCCCCCTCCTTATCATCTCTCTCATCTCATCGTCCTCTTCTCTAAGTGTAATGGCTCTTCTCCTTTTTTTCCAGAGAAAGACGTGAAAAAATTGTAGTATGAGAGAGCCTCCTGAACGGGTCAATCATGAAGGAGGGGGAGAGGACAAGATGGGAACTTGAATGAGGATCTCTGTTCCCCGCCCCGGTTTGCTCCGAATCTCCATTTCTCCTTGCAATAATTTTACCCTTTCCTTCATGCCGATTAAACCGAAGGAATTCTCCTTCTTTAGGGCTTCCGCAGGCATTCCTTTCCCGTTATCTTTGATGCGTATGGTGAGCTTCAGAGGCTTAAATTCCAGGAGGACCTGAACCATGGTGGCCTCCGCATGCTTTATGATATTGTTGAGGCTCTCCTGTACCAGACGAAATATGGCCACTTCCGTCGTAGATGGGAGGCGTTCTTCCATACCCACCACCTTAAAATCGATATATAGGTGATATCGATCAATATAGGCATCTACAAATTTTCGAAGAGTGGGAATAAGCCCCAAATCATCAAGGGCCATGGGGCGAAGGTCATAAATGATCTTTCGCACGTCGGAGAGACTGTCCCGAGCCATCTTCTTTAAAACCTGCAGCTCTTTTCGTGCCGTTTCCGCTTCGTTCTGGTTCAGCACTTTCTCCACGATCTCTGTCCTCAGAACCAGATTGGCAATCGACTGGGCCGGACCGTCATGCATCTCCCGGGCTACCCGCTTTCGCTCTTCTTCCTGGGCTTCGATGATTTTAAGCCCAAAAATATGGCCGTTCTTCGCATGTTCCAGCGCTTCCGTCATCCGGGCGATATCTCCCTGCAAGTAGCCCAATACCACGCTTACCTGAGACAGCAGGTTATCCGCCTTTTCGATGGTACGCTCCACGGTTTTCAGGCGTCGCTCCAGTTCATCCCTCCGTTTCCTCAGGTACTTTTCCCGCTCGGATGCAAGCTTCAGATCAATTTGACATTGGTTCGCCTGTTCATAAGCCTCCCGTATATCTTGTTCATTATACCGTTTGAAATTATGGCTTACCTCCATGAGCCGAAGGCGCATCTTTTTATACTTCGCTTCCAGCTGGTCATAGTGGTGGATGATTCTCTCTACTTCGGCCTGTACCTGGTCCAGTTCCTTTTTCAGATTCCCACCCTCCAGCCGTGCATTCTCCGCAATCTCAAAAATCTGCTCTTTACTCTTCTCCATGGTTTCGATGGCGTGAAGGATGACCCGATCCAAGGCTGCGCTTTCGAAACTTACCTGATGCTCTTCTTCCCGTTCCATCTTGATTCCTCTTTCTGTACGGCTTGCTTTCATCTTATCATATTCTTACGAATTTGGCTTTTAAAATCGTAGAAGCGGATGGGGAAAAAAAAATCCCTTTGCAAAAGCGCAAGGGATTATCTCTCCGTTCGATTTTCTATATCTCGTCTATTTCGCCAACATGGAGGCATCCTGTTGCAACAAGTCCGCCTTATCGGTACGCTCCCAGGGGAGATCCAGATCGGGACGTCCGAAATGACCATAGGCCGCCGTCTGCTTATAAATGGGGCGTCGCAGGTCCAGCATTTTTATCATGCCGGCTGGGCGGAGATCAAAATGCTTCCGAACCAATTTGACCAGTTCCTCTTCCCCGATTCTCCCGGTTCCAAAGGTATCGATGCTGATGGAGACCGGCTGGGCCACTCCAATCGCATAAGCCAGCTGTACTTCGCATTTGTCAGCCAAGCCCGCAGCCACAATATTCTTCGCCACATAGCGGGCGGCATATGCTCCGGAACGGTCCACCTTGGTCGGATCCTTTCCGGAGAAGGCGCCGCCTCCGTGGCGCGCATAGCCGCCATAGGTGTCGACGATAATCTTCCTCCCGGTAAGGCCCGCGTCCCCCTGGGGGCCGCCAATGACAAAACGACCGGTTGGGTTGATGAAATACTTAGTCTCCTCATCCAAATAGTGCGCCGGTACGACGGGGCGAATCAAATGATCCATCAAATCCCGGCGAATTTCTTCCTGACTCACCTCAGGATCGTGCTGGGTAGATACGACAATCGTATCGACGCGGACCGGCGTATCCCCCTCATACTCCACCGTCACCTGGGTCTTCCCGTCGGGACGGAGATATTGGAGGGTTCCACTCTTACGCAGTTCCGATAATCTCCGCGCGAGTTGGTGAGCCAGGGAGATTGGAAGCGGCATAAGCTCGGGGGTTTCCTTGACGGCAAAGCCGAACATAAGACCCTGATCCCCCGCCCCAATCGCCTCGATCTCCTGATCGGACATTCTTCCCTCCCGGGCTTCCAACGCCTGGTTGACCCCCTGGGCAATATCGGGAGATTGTTCATTGATCGATGTGAGAACCGCACACGTGTCCGCATCAAATCCATATTTCGCTCGGGTATAACCGATTTCCCGGACGGTATCCCGAACCAGTTTTGGAATATCGACATAGCTTACCGTAGTAATCTCCCCAGTGACGAGAACGAGTCCGGTTGTGACGGAGGTTTCGCAGGCCACCCGGGCATTGGGATCCTGGGCAAGGATCGCATCGAGGACCGCATCGGAGATTTGATCGCAGATCTTATCCGGGTGCCCCTCCGTCACCGATTCAGATGTAAAGAGATGGCGTCCTTTCTTTAGAGCCATATGAATTCCTCCTTTTTCATATCTATATTCGCCGGTACTCGTTCCTGTCCAGGGCCGCATTTATCTGATCTTTAAACTTTCCTCACTCATAAAAAAAATTCGCCTGCTCCTCCCTCTAGAGGAAAAGGCGCTCCTCCTTTACCCTCTCTTATCTCCAGCTCCTTCCGGAGCCCAGGTTAGCACCATTTCACCAGGGATGATGACGGTTGCCGGGTTTCATCGGGCCTGTCCCTCCACCTACTCAGGATAAGAGTAACCGTGCAAAGATAAGTTTATTACAGATTGAAATCACTGTCAAGATGTTAGATTGTCACGTACAATGTCCAAAAGGTTCTTATTGGGCGGGGGGAGGGGTGACAGAGTAGGTTCCACGGATCATGACGTAGCTGTACCCGTCGCTTCCCGAATTCTCGATGGAAAGTCCCCGGCCGTCGCTACGGGGAACTAAAAGGAGATGGTTCAATGGAACGACCGCCCCTCCTTTTACGTCTTTCCCCTCCGTTACATCCGGGATGCCGTCTCCTTTCTCTCCGGCGATCACCTTTGCCGTTCCGCTACGGACAATTAGCTCCGTCCCCTCCATGGCGATGATCTTTTGCCCCTTCACCAACTTCTCCACGGTGAGCATGGAGGGGCCTGTCCCGCCGTTGATACCGCCTGCGGGAGGATTTGTACCGCCCCCTCCTGCTCCCAATTCCTGTTTCAAGCTTTCCTTGGCCGCATTGATCTGTTCATCGACATAGCTCTTCGTCACGATGGGGTCATCGGCAGAGCCGGGCACGCCCCCACTGTCGGCATAAGCGGTGGTGACAAGGAATATGAGCACCAAGATCATCCAACCGATTTTCCGTCCCGTGAAACTTCTCTTCTTTCTCTCCCGCACGTTTCTACCCCTTTCTATCACGTCATATCTCCCCAGTCGTTTCAACGCCATATCCCCTTATTCCCTTTCATTCGCCATCGTTCGGTCTGAAGCTCCAACCTCTACTATAATATACCTCGATCAAGGGAAAAAAGTTGCGCTTAGCGAGCGATCAAAACCAGATCCTTTCGACCAACGTGGCCATCTCGGCCCGGGTGGTCAATTTCTCCGGTTTAAAGACTCCATTTTCATAGCCCTCCACCACCCGAAGTTGAATGAGGAAACTAATCTCTTCATTTGCCCAATACTGAAGAGGGATATCCTTAAACAGGTAAACGGCCAGATAGGGATTTACATCCATCTTATCGCTTCCCTTCGCCGGTTTTATCTTAAGCCCCCGGGCCACCATCGCAGACATCTCCGCCCGGGTTAAGGGAGCATTGGGACGAAAGCTCCCATCGGCGTATCCACCGATCAATCCCTTCTGATAGGCGCTTATGATGACAGGATAGGCCCAAAAACCGGTGGATACATCCCTAAATGGAGAGCGGACCGAGCGGGACCCTGGCGGCAGGTCGATCACCCGGGAAAGGAGGGTGAGAAACTCCGCCCGGGTGATGGGTTGGTTGGGGCGAAAAGTGAGGTCGGAGTATCCTGTAATAAGCCCTTCTTTTGCCAAGGTGTTGATGGAATCAAAGGCCCAATGGTTGCCGATATCCCGGAAGGCCGATTCCACCTTCCAGAGCACGAGGCGGTAAAGCTGGTTGGTGAAGCTTTTCGCTGCGTCGATGCGGAAATAATAGGTCCCTTTTTCTAACCAGTTGCTCATGGAAAAGGTGGTGCTGTTCTCATCCATTTTCTTTCGACCGATTTCTTTTAAGTTGCCGTTATACAGGATGACCTGCCCCTGAGACCCCTTTGGAAAGTTGGAACCATCCACGCGGTAGAAACCGGCCTGGGTAATGGAAAATTTGAACCAATCGTAATCGGCTAACGATCCGATGTGACCATAGACCGGCACACCAAGGGAAATTCCCTTCGCATAGAGCGGACTGTTATTCGGTTCGAAGGTATCTTTAAGAAGCGGCGTATAAGACCAAGTAAGGAGATATTCCGCATTGACCGCCTGGCCGTAAAAGTTCTCCACTCCGATGAGGAGAGTTCCTTTTTTGACGTTAAGAGAGATCTCCTCCGGTTGGGGACTGGTGATGGAGCCATTGTCTACCTTCCGCTCATCCCCCCCCGGTGGGATCACCCTAAGCACCGGGTCTAACTGAACCGTGTCCGCATTCACCTGAATCGTGATCTTCCCATCATAGGGAAGCGTTAAGCGATACCAGTCCACATCCCCGGCGAAGGAGATGGTGCCCGTCAACTTGCCGGCCGCAAGATTAATCTCCTTAGCCGTTTCTCTGGTGTTGTTGGGTTCAAAATCATCCCCATAAATGTGGAAGCGGTTCTCCAGGATATAAGGAAAGGGGGAAGTAACCGGAGAGAGGGCCTCCACCTTCACATACAAGGCTTCCTTCACCACCGGTACCTCTACGCTGCCGCTCCCCATCCAATCCACCCTCTTCACCAGCTTTGATCCTCCCTGATAGAAAGAGAGACGTACCGCCACATCTTCCTTTCCCGTACCGCGGTACGTGAAGGTATACTTCCCCTTGTACGGCGTTTGTAACACAAACCAATCCACATCTGTGGCAGAAGAAAGATTGGCCGAGATTTCCTTATTGATCGAGATGCGTTTCGCCGCCCCGCTCTGGTCATTCGGCTCCCAGTAATCGGCCTGCCAGCTATTGGTGAGACTCTTCATCCCGTCAATCAGCCCGTAACCTGTCTCCTGATCCCAACCTTTTGCATTTACATCGAGGGCGCTATGTCGGATCAGATCCCGGACCTGGGCAGGGGTATAATCGGGATATTTACTCATAATAAGTCCGGCTAACCCTGCCACTTGAGGCACCGCCAAAGAAGTTCCGGTGGCCGTTCCATAATCGCCGCCGAGAAACGTGGTATAGATTTTCTCTCCCGGAGCTACCACATCCAGCTCCGGCCCCCGGTTGGAAAAAGAAGAGACCTGATTGTTGCCGCCCACGGATCCGACCGCTAAAACGGTCGGATAAGCCGCCGGGTAACTGACCCGCTCGCCGTTATTCCCGGCGGCGGCCACGAGTAGAACGCCTTTGCCCTCCGCATAGCGCACCGCATCTTCCATATCCCTGGAATAACTGGGGTCACTTAATGAGAGCATAATGATCTTCGCCCCTTGATCCACCGCTTGCCGGATTCCGGCGGCTACGGTATAGGCATCGCCGCTTCCCAGATTATCCAACGCCTTGATCGGAAGGATTCTGACGCCGGAGAGGATTCCGGCGATGCCGATTTTATTATCCCGCGTAGCCCCGATCACCCCGGCGAGCTGCGTGCCGTGGCCGTTATCATCGGCCGGGGAAGCTCCCTTCTCCAAAAGGTTGAAGCCGGGGAGCAGGTTCCCCTTCAAATCCGGATGGGTAAAATCAACCCCTGTATCGATGATGGCCACCGTCAGATTGGGATTGGGGCTCACCTCCGCCATCGCTTGATCTAATTTCGTTTGCCGCAAGTAACTCTGATTCCCTAATCCCGGATCATTAAAGAGGGCTTCCACCTTCACCCGGGTGTTCGGCTGGAAATAGAGAATATCGGGATCCTTGCCCAGAATCTCCTCCGCCATCTTTTGATACTTCGGATAAAAGCGCACCTTCCCCGTCCGGAATTTTTCCTGCAGGTCTAGGATTTCATAGTAAGGGGACTCTTTCGCCTGGCCTCTCCATTTTACGATCCACTCGCCTGGAATGGCGTTTACCGGGGGTTGGATCGGCTTCTCCTCTAGAGAAGCTTGCCCGCTGCGGCCGACGTTCTCCATGGGGGTATTCCCCTCCGATAAGGCATAAACCCCGCCTCCGGTAAGGAGCAGCAATAGGACGATCAGGCTTAGCGAAAGCCCCCTCTTCACTGTACGGCTCATATCTCCCCCCACCTCAAAGGAAAAATGCACCCTGTCCCAGGGTGCCGCTTTCTATCTTTTTACTCTTCTTATTTTACTTCAATGGCGATCACTTTTCCATCGATGGTGTAATAGAAAATCTCGTCATTTTTCATCAAGCTGGAGAACGTTACCCAATAGCCTTTTCTCTTCACCACCGCATCCTTATCGAATGAGATCCATTTATAGGTGGTTCCTTCTTTGACATAAATCTTAAGATCCGGTTCGTCCACATAATCGACCAGCGCACGGTTCACCGTCGCCTTTGTAACGGTCGCCTGGGAGCCTACTTGCACCACCTGAACATAATCGCCGGTGATCAGGGAAGAGAGGGAAGCCGGTTTGAAGGTCCGCTCCGTCCCCGCCTGATCCACGACGAGGGTACCGGCCGTGGCATTCACGCTCTTCACCTGTCCGTATAACCTCTCTTCCCGTTCCACTCGGATCAGATCTTTCCCGATGAAGGAGAGGGAGAGGCGATCGCCCACTTTAAGATCCTCCCATTTCCCCGCCGTCCCGTCGGGATTAAGAAGAAGAGTCTGGCCCGTGTAGTTTGTATAATCGATATTTCCGTTCTCATCCTTTAATTTTAAGCGGTTTGTGGAGAGGGTTCGGTCTACCAATGTATAGATTCCCGTCTCCTTCACTCTGATCGAGGAGATGGAACCGTCGCTGTTCAGAAGGAGCTTCAATTCCGTATCCTTTGCCAACTGGCTCACCGTTAAGGAGGAGTTGGAGAAGGAGTAAAGGGTGAAGCTTCCGGACAGCGAATAGCGCCGCTCTCCGCTTCCCTCCCGGACGAGCATCTCCCGATTTGTAGAGTCATAGGAGAGGAACGTCCCTTCCCGGATCAAATCGAGGGAGATGACGGAGACGAGATTTCTGCGAAACTCCAACTGGACCGGTGTACCTACCGTCAACCTGCTCTCGCTCACCTTCTCCCCGTCGAGAAGAACCGTATAGTTCGGGTCAATGCGATAGGCTTTAAGCTCCCCTTTCTCATCCTCCACCGTAAGGATTCCTTGGGTCCGATCCATACTGACCAATTTCCCGCTCACGGCAGCGGGGGAGGTGCGTCCTGTAATCTCCAGTTTCTTCACATACCCTTTTTCAATCGTCAGTTTTACCTGATCCCCTTCCTTCACATCATCCAGGGTAGGATTTGTCTCCCCGCTCAGGAGGATCTGCACATCTTCCGCCAGGAAGTATCCCATCACTTCACCGCCCACTTGCAGGGTGATCAGTCCTTTTTCATAAAGTATGGCCACGACTTCGCCTGTCACTTCCGTACTATCCACATAGCTTAAAACGCGGATTTCCTGGAGAGGACTCACATTCCGATCCACCTCTACCCGGTCTCCCGGCCGCAGATCTTCCACTGTGGGGAACCTTCGCCCCTCCATCTTCACCACCGTCGCGTCGGAATAGATAAAGGTCATGAAATTCCCCAACGGATCCTTCAGGATTAACAACTTCTTATCGGCATCTACATTGACGACCTCTCCCTGAAACAGATTCCCGGAAGCGGAATCCTCAGGTTTTATTTGGAGAATCTTCCCCTGTGGGGCGGGGGTGTACGTAATGACCACCTTTACATTAAGGAAGACGGATAGATCCACTCCTTTTTGCCACCCGTTTCCTTGCCAGACTTCCGTCTGATCATCATACGGCAAGGTTTGAAATCCGCCGCCTTCATTTGCGAGAACCAACAGGTGTTGCTCCGGTAGGACCTTTGTCACGGTCCCCTTTGCCTCCTGGTACAGGGATACGTTTTCCGCGACCAACTCCAGAAAGAGGGCCTTATCCCCCTTTACCGCCACAGAGACCTGATCCCGGCTCTTCAGGGAAGAGAGGGGTTTGCTCTCTCCACCGGCGAGGAACAGGGTTTTCTCGTCGATCAGATAATCGGCCTGTTTTCCTGTGCGGTCGATGAGGGTAAACCGGTCACCGGAAACCTTCAAAACAACGCCCTCCACCTTTTGGGTCATAGGAGTGATGTAAGGGTCGAGGCGGGGGAGGAGGGTCGCCATCTCCGCCCGGGTAACCGTCCCGTTCGGGCGGAAGGTGTTATCGGCGGGGTACCCTTTCATCAGACCGTTTTTCACCGCCGCATTGACGAACCCCCTGGCCGCATTGGAGATCGTCCGGTCATCGGTAAATCCCGTCGCATTCGTCGCCATATCGGCGGCATCGCCCAGCTTCTGAATCGCCCGGATCAAAAGCTCCGAGATCCAGGCCCGGTCCGCACTCCCCTGCCAATCAAAAGCGCCTTGATCCACGTTGAGCCAGCCCATCTTCTTTCCGAACGCGAGGGCCTTGGCGGCCCAATCGGCCACTCCGCTCTTTTCCAGGCCAAGCCCGGGGAGGTAGAGATAAAGATCCGCATCCGGTAATCTCTCCACCTCTTCCGTAAGGCCCATGTAACGAAGGAGCATCACCAACGCCTCCGCCTTGGTCACGCCTCTGGACGGTTGATAGGAACCATCCGGATACCCTTGGATTACTCCCAGCGCATTCATCATGAGCACATCTTTTTGAAACCAGTCTCCGCTCTTCACATCCCGGAAGGGCCCCCCTTCCGCCGATACGGACATGGGAATTCCGCTTGCCATCACCATCAACACGAGAAGGATTCGTATCTGTTTCCGCCAGCGTTTCAATTCTTCTTCCCCTCTCTATCTTGATAAAAAAATCTGCCTAAATGGGATTCTTATAGAGAGATTCGACATAAAGAGGAAAAATCCTCCCATCTTGTTTGGAAAAGAAAAAAGCAGTCTGCATGAGACTGCCGCATGAGACTGCTTTTACGTTTACCTATAGGCGTCTTTCTGCATCTCTTTTTGACCGAGGCTATTTCCGGAAGGCATCCATGAGGCGGAAGAGGAGCGTTGCCGCCTCCGCTCTCTTCGAAATGCCCTTGGGCGCAAAGAGGTTATTGCCTATCCCGCTAATCAATCCTTTCTGTTGCGCGAGGACAACGGCTTCCTTCGCCCATGTTGCGACGGAGCCTGCATCGGAGAAGGAGGGAGTAAGCCCGGCCGCTTGATCGGTCAACCCTAAGGCACGGATCAGCATGACCGTCATCTCTTCCCTGGTTACCGATGCATTGGGATTAAATTTGCCGCCGCTGCCCCGGATAATCCCTGCTTTTGCCGCAGCCTCCACGCTGCCTGCAAACCAGTCGCTCTCCTTCACATCGGTAAATTGGCCGGTGTAAGCGCCCTTCGCAGAGAGCCCAAGGGCACGAACGAGCATGGTTGCAAACTCTGCCCGGGTTACTTTCCCCTCCGGATTGAAGGTATTCGCGGAACTCCCCTTCACAATGTTCTGGGAAGCCATCACTTCCACAGCATCCTTAGCCCAATGATTGGCGATGTCATCGAAGCTCTTCGCATATTCGATCAGGGCAAAGGTACCGAGTGTGGAGGTCTTCACCGTGAAGGCATTCGCCTGACGATCCTTAAGGTTCCCCACATAAGACCAAGCACCGGAAGTAGTGCGACTGTACGGACCCACCTTGCGGGCATCTTTGGCCGCTTCATCCTTTAACTTCAAGGTGAGGACGAGGGGCTCTTTCAGGGCGGTTCCAGGCTCACCGATGGTGAGGATCGGGGAGACAACCGTTGCGGCAGAGGCAGCCTGGATGGTTACTCCAGCTCCTTCCTTCGCCTTCTCCACCTTAATGGTCAAGGTGAAGGTGCCGTCTGCCCCGACGAACGCGGATAGGGAAGCCGCCGGAATCTGAATGTCCGCCCCATTGTTTTTCACGGTTAGCCCCTTGCCGGACTCCAGGAGTTTTTTGGCCGTTTCTTGATCGATGGTAAGGGCTAATTGGTCCAGAACTTGATCAATGTCTTTAAAGATCGAAAAGAAAATATTCATTTCCCGGTTCTCCGGGGATTTGAAAAACAGATCCAGCAGTTTCGATCAAAATGGAGGTGATCCGATCGTAAGGGGGTATAACAAGAGGGTAAAAAACGCATTTTATGACAGCCTATAATTTGGTACTCAACTACGAAGTGCCGACCTGGAAGGAAAGCAAGTAAAAAGCATCGTGTCATGCTAAAACCAATGGTTCTGATGTTTGATGAAATGGGGTATTTATAATCATCACCGGATTTCCGGCAATTCCCTCGTCAGATCATTCATGGTGAAGGATACGCACGGAATCTTGTCCGACCGCACCCGATCCTCCCCCGCATAAACATCCGCCAGATCATACACCTTGTCCGTTAGGATATATTGCTCCAGGGTAAAGTTGGTCAAATCCAGAATCCAGTATTCGGGGACCCCGTATTCGGCATACACCCTCCTCTTCTCCACCTTATCCCGCCTGCGGGAGTGTTCCGATGTGATTTCCACCACCAAATCGGGGCTGCCTTCTATTCCCCGGTTGGTGATGATGGAGATCCTAGAGCGATGCACCATCACCAAGTCAGGCTGACGCACCTCCGCATCGGAGAGAATTACATCGATGGGCGCACCGATGATCACATACTCTTGTCTGCACGTGGAATTTAACCGGTACTGAAGCTCGTAACTAAGGGTTTGGTGAATGACCCCAGGACTTGGGCTGATCAATTCCAGCCTGCCGCTCGCCACTTCATAGCGGTTGCCGTCGTCGGGCAGGTTGGCATAAACTTCATAGGTGACGAGAGGTTCTGAGACGGTCTCCTTTCCTTTTTTCTTATCATCCATAACGGCCACCCCCTTACACTCACCTTCCATATCTTTGATTTCAGTATATCATGCTCCGTAGGATCCAAAAAGCATCAATCCCTGAATAATCCCATGTTCCCAGCATCACAAGTACAACTCACGTTCAAATCTGCCTATAATGCCAATATCATTTCACAAAAACTACCTCATCAAAAAGAGAGGGAGAATCAATTACTTCTCCCTATAAAGATACGCCAAATTGTGATCTATTCTTAATTAATTGATATACACCCCCAAAAAGTTTATAATGAGAGTTAAATATATGTTTCTGTTTGGCTTTTGGATGACAAAATCATGACAACGAAGATACTGGAACGTAGATAACGGAACATCACTATAAGAAAGGCATGTACTTTCAACTTATCTTTTAAACTTTTGTGCGGAGATCCAGTTATATGAGTCATGATTACCCTGTTCCAACACCCATCTACCACATGACGCATATTGCAAATCTGAGAAAAATCCTGAAAGACCAAGGATTAAAGGCGCACAATCTAATCAAACAAAAAAATGTGGAATATGTTAATCTCGCTCACCAAAGCATACAAGATCAGAGAGCTACTACTCGTGTTCCATTATCACCGAATGGCACTCTCCACGATTATGTTCCTTTTTACTTTGCTCCAAGATCACCAATGCTTTACTCGATCACACGAGGTAATGTAGAAGGATATAATGAAGGGCAAGAACCTTTGATTTACATCAAGTCCACCGTACAAATCGCTGTTGATCGCGGTATGGGATGGGTGTTTACGGACGGTCATGCAATCATGTATTACTCTGAATTTTATAACAAATTATATGAATTACGTAACATCGATTGGAAACTAATGAGTGCTATTTATTGGAGTGATACTCCAGAAGATAATGATCGGAGACGCCGTAGGCAAGCAGAGTTTTTAGTCCATCATTTTTTCCCATGGTCTGCAGTTCAAGAAATTGGTGTCCTGAATAAGAAAAGGCAACAAGAAGTACAATCTATATTAGACCACTTTGACAGCAAAATACCTGTTCACATTAAAAGAGAGTGGTACTTCTGAAAAGGAGGTGCATGATGATGATTGAATATAAGAAAGGAAATCTTTTACAAGATAATGCAGAGGCATTCGTGAATACGGTTAACACAGTTGGCGTCATGGGTAAGGGGATCGCTCTGCAATTTAAACAGGCTTATCCGGAAAATTACAGGATCTATGAAAAAGCCTGTCGTGCAAAGAAATTTAATATCGGGGACGTATTAACTGTCCCCTTAGGAATGGTCAATCCTAAATATATTATCAATTTCCCCACCAAACAACATTGGCGTGAGAAATCAAAAATGAAGTACATTGAAACAGGACTTCAAGCATTGGTGAAAGAAGTAAAAAGCCTGGGCATTCAATCGATTGCCATTCCTCCTTTAGGATGTGGGAACGGTGGTCTTAACTGGGAAGAAGTAAGACCAAAAATTGAAAATGCTTTTGAAGAGTTACCGGATGTTCATGTTCGTTTATATCTTCCTACCGGAAGTCCAGATCCCGATAAATTGAAAATTGGAACTAAAAAACCTGATTTAACGGATTCACGAGCCTTGCTGATTGCCTTACTCGATCACTATTCCATTCCAGGTTATACGCTTACCTTGTTGGAGATCCAAAAACTTGCTTACTTCCTTCAGGAAACTGGCCAACCCTTAAAATTAAATTATAAGCGTTATTATCATGGACCTTATGCCGAAAATTTAAACTTTGTCCTTCAAAAATTGGAAGGTCATTACATTCGAGGGTATGGGGATCGCAATAGGGATGCTCAAATCTACCTGCTCCCTGACTCGGTAAAGGAGGCGAGAGAATTCTTGGCGAATAAGGATGAAGCGTTGCGCCGTTTAGATCGAGTAAGTGAAGTGATTAGAGGATTTGAAACGCCTTACGGGATGGAACTACTTGGTACCGTTCATTGGGTCATGAAAGAGAAGCCTTCTATTTCCAACAATGTAGATGAAGTAATAAAAGAAGTTCAGGAATGGAGTCCATATAAAAAGAGAACATTGAAAGAAAATCATATACGTAAGGCGTGGCAGCACTTAGAGAAACAAAGTATGATTCCGATTCCTCGCAACGTAAATGCCCCCACCACCTAAAAACCCCCGTCATCATTTGCGGATGACGGGGGTTTTTCATCTCGATCTGCTCAGATCTCGAGACTTTTCTCCTCGATCTTTCCCCTTTTCCGCCTCTTCCCGAGGTTCTTGATCCTAGTCTCCAGCCCGTCAAAATAGGTATAGACCACCGGGATCAGGACGAGGGTCACAAGGGTAGAGGTGGTAAGGCCGAAGATGACGACGGTGGCCAAAGGCGCTTGGGACTCCGAACCTTCCCCGATTCCGAGGGAGAGAGGAAGCATCCCCAGGATGGTGGTGAGCGTCGTCATGAGGATGGGGCGGAGCCGGCTGGAACCGCCTTCCACCAGGGCTTCCTCCCGTTCCATTCCCCGGCTGCGCAGGAGGTTCACATAATCGACCAGAACGATGGCGTTGTTCACCACGATCCCGGCCAGGATAATCAGGCCGATGAAGGCAGGAACGCTAAAAGTCCTGCCCGTTATAACCAGGCCGAGGACCACCCCGATCACCGTCGCGGGCATGGAGAACATGATGACGAGGGGATAGGTAATCGCCTCAAACTGAACCGCCATGACCAGGTAAACGAGGAAGACGGCGAGAACCAGGGCGAGGGCCAATTGGCTGAAGGAATCCATCATCTGCTCATATTGCCCGCCCATCGTGTATGAATAACCTTCCGGCATCTGTAAAGTGGATAGCTTCTTCTGAATCTCGGCCGTCACCTTTCCCAAATCCACGCCAAAAAGATCCGCCGTGATCTCCACCGTCCTTGACTGGTTCTCCCGGTTGATCTGGGCAGGAATCTCACCCTCTACCAGTTTCGCCACTGCCGAGAGAGGGAGATACCCTCCCTGAGTGGTCGGAACGGGAAGATTCTCCACCTTCGCCAGGTCATTCTTTGCTTCCTCCGGGAGGGTCACCCGGACATCGATCTCTTCCCCGTTCACCCGATAGCGGGTAGCGAGCTGTCCGTCGACAGCCGCCCGCACTTCATTCATCACCTGGGCAAAGGAGACGCCATAATAGTCCAGAAGATTTCTGTCGACGCGGATCTCAAGCTCCGGCTTATTCTCCTCCGCCGTCGACTTTACATTGCGTATCCCGGGAATCTCTCCGATCAGCTTCGTAATGGAAGAAGAGAGGTCGGCGAGGACGGGGAGTTCATTCCCTTTTAGCTGGATTTGGATGGACGTGCCTTGACCGAATCCACCGCTTTGGATATCGGAGACGGTGATCGTGGCATCCGCGTACGCTTTCCCTAGGGTGCGGATCTCCTCCATCACCTCTGCCGTCGTCCTCTTCCTCTCGGCGAGGGGTACGAGTTGGACGTAGAGGTTCCCCATATGACTGTTGGATGAAGGTGACATGGAGAAAGTCCCACCCCCTCCTGCGGTGGTGAAGAGGGTTTTCACTTCGGGAATCTTTCCGATCTTTCTCGCCAGATCATCCACCACCCGGTTCGTTTCAGACAGGAGCGTCCCCCATGGAAGTTCTACATCAACATTGATTTCTCCCTGGTCAAATGCGGGCATAAACTCCGTCCCGATCAAGGGGATAAGAGCAAAGGAGGCGATGACCAGGAAAAAGGAGAGGAGAAGTACCGTAAGACGGTGCCGCAGGGCAAAACGAATGATCCGCTTATACAGACCGGTCAGGCGATCAAGTCCTTTGGCCATCAGGTAGCTCGCCCAACCGATTGATTTGGGCCGTACTAAGGACGAGACGGGATTTACCTTCTTTAAAAGCAAACCGGCTAGGGTGGGAACCAAGGTTAACGCCACCACCAAAGCGGCGAAATTGGAAAAGGAGACCGTAACCGCAAGCGGGCGGAAGAGCTCCCCCGCCAATCCGCTCACAAAAACGATGGGAAGAAAAACGGCGATAGAGGTGAGGGCAGAAGCGATTACCGCCCCGGCCACTTCACTCGCCCCGGTGATGGCCGCCTCTTTCATTTCGAAATTTTGTTCCCGCTTTTTAAAGATATTTTCCAAAATCACGATGGAACTATCGGTCATCATCCCGATCCCCAGGGCAAGCCCCCCCAAGGTGAGCATATTCAGGTTCTCTCCATAAAAATAAAGGAGGAGAAAGGTGCTAATCACAGAGAAAGGAAGAGAAAGGGCGATGACAAAAGTGGAGCGGAGATTCCGCAGGAAGAGGTAAAGAATGAGGATGGCCAATACCCCTCCTAGGATCATGTTGTCGTTCACATTCCGGATCGACTGCTTGATGTAGGTGGAAAGGTCGTAGACCACATCCACCTTCACCCCATCCGGCAGCGTGGGCTTGATCCGTTCCAATGTCTTCAGGATGGCATTGGAAACCTCTACGGTATTCCCCCCCGATTTCTTCATTAAATCGATGCTTAGAGAAGGAGTTCCGTTCACTTTGGCGATGGAAGTCTCCTTCGCCAACTGTTCTTTGACGGAAGCGATCTCCTCCAGGGGAATGCTTTTTCCCAAGGGAGTGGGGATGAGGAGCTGTCGTATATCTTCAACCGATTGGTACTCCCCATTGATGCGCAGGGAAAGCTCCTGGCTCCCTTTTGTCATATTCCCGGCGGTGATGCTTAGGTTTTCTCCGCTTAACGTCTGGGAGATTTGCATCAGGGAGAGATGATATTGCTGCAGTTTCACCGGATCCGCCTCAACCACCACCTCCTTCTTGCGAACCCCGTTCACGTTGACGCTCGCCACCCCGGTGGTCCGTTCCAAAAAGGGCTGAATTTGGTTTTCCGTAATCTGCGTCAAGCGATCCAGATCGGTGCTCCCCGAGACGGAAAGCTGCATGATGGGAATCGCTTGAAGGTCAAATTTGAGGACCCTCGGTTCCTCGGCCTCTTTCGGAAGCAGTCCCTTCACGGCATCCACTTTTTCTCGAATCTCCAACGACTTCGATTCCATATTGGTGCCCCAATCGAATTCCATGATGAGGATGGCGGATCCGGTAGAGGCCTGTGATCGGAGGCTCGTTAATCCCTCCAATGTTCCCAGGGAACCTTCCAGGGGCTTTATCACCATCTTCTCCACATCCTCCGGTGCAGCTCCCGGATAGCTTACGGCGACGAGGCCAATTGGGGCCTTAATCTCCGGATACAGATCGATGGAGAGTTTGCCTAACGATACATAGCCCAATACCAGGATGGCTATGACGAGCATGATCACCCCGATGGGGCGGCGGACGGAAAGTTCAATCCATCTCTTCATTGTCCCGCACCCGCCACGATCTTAATCTTTGCCTTATCAGATAAGGAGTACTTCCCTTTGGTAACCACGCGGTCTCCTTCCTTCAATCCTGCTTTCACGATGGAACGGGCGCTGTCCAATGTCTCTACGGTGACCTCCTGAAGAAGGGCTTCGTCACCCTTTACGATATAGACATAGGTTTTCCCCTCTTTTTCCAA
This sequence comes from Thermicanus aegyptius DSM 12793, assembly GCF_000510645.1. Taxonomy (NCBI): domain Bacteria; kingdom Bacillati; phylum Bacillota; class Bacilli; order Thermicanales; family Thermicanaceae; genus Thermicanus; species Thermicanus aegyptius. Next base: position 3,309,578 of record NZ_KI783301.1, read on the forward strand.
GAGAGCGTCGTTGGGAACGACGAGATACTCTTGACCAGGGATGGTTAGCCGCGCTTCTCCCGTTAAGCCTGCGGAAAGGAGCTTATCTTCGTTTTTCACCGACACTTCCACCGGATAGGTCTTGGTGTTCTGAACAGGCGTAATCCCGATGAAACGAATCGTTCCGTTCACTTTCTTCTGCAAGGAGGGGACCTGAATCACCACCTCCATCCCTTTCTGAAGACGAAGGAGGTCCTGCTCCCACACCGTGAAGGTGAAGAGCATCTCGGCACGGTCAATCACCCGGATGAAGGGAGCGGAAGGGCTTACCATCTCCCCAACATCTCCATTGATCTCCGCCACTTCCCCGTCGATGGGTGAAGTGATGCGGGCATCGGAAAGATTCCTCAGGGCCGTCTCATAGGCGACCTGAGCCTGGTTGACGGTGGCTTCCATCGCTTTAAGTCCTGCGTCCCCCTTGGCTGTGGCAAGCTGCTCCTGGGCCAGTTTTAAGGCGCTCTCCGCCTGGCGGAGGGCATTCTCCGCCTGCTCCCATTCGCTGGTGGATATGGCTCCCGAATCCTTCAGATTCTTCATCCGGTCCGCTTGTTTCTTCGCCTCATTGTAATTTCTCTCCGCGTTCTGTTGGTTTAGCTCCGCTTGGGTAATCCCTGTCTTATGATTGGCGAGTCCTTGGTTATAGTTGGCCTTGGCGCTGTCTAATTGGGCTTTCGCTTGTTTTACTTGCTGTTCTACGTCGGAGGTATCCAACGTTGCCAATATTTGCCCCGCCTTAACCTCCTCCCCTTTTTCTACCGAAAGCGTCAGAAGCTTACCCGCAAATTTTGGTAGAATCGTATAGTCCTTGATGGGCGTAAAACTTCCGGTATAATTTTTTCCGGTTCCCGTCTTCTCCTTACTCACGATAACCACCTCTACGGGGATGGATGGCGGTTCATCCTGTGTATCGGTGGTGGGGGCTGTCGGGGAACAGCCAACAATTGAAACCACCATAAACAAGGTAAAAATCGCAAAATTAATTTTTTTTTGCATTATCTCCCTCCTATTTCTTTTCAAGATACATACCTTTTTAATAATTTAATAAGTCAAGCCCTTAAAAATCGTTCGTATGTATGATTCTTTCTGTTCAACGCTCTTTTTCTAATCGTTTGATTTTAACTACCTATACTTCATTTTTAATAAAGAATTGTTCCCACTGTATTTCCCAAGCGTGAATAAGCGATCCAAACTTGGTAAATTTGATTTGTTTCATCCACTTGAGCTTGGGTAAGTTCCAAACGGGCATCAAGAAGGTCCTGAAGGGGGACAAGACCGTTTTCGTAGCGGACCTCCATCAATTTGTAAGCTTCTTCCGAACGAGCCACCCGCTCTTTGGAAATTTTCATCTGAAGTAATGCGTTCTGGTAAAAGGTATAGCTCTGTGAAACTTGTAATGTAATGGCTTTTTGGCTCTTTTCTACTTCTAATTTTGCTTTTTCCGCTTCTAACTCTTTCTCTTTTTTGGCCTTTTCTCCTCCATCATAGAAATTGTAATAATATTTCTGATAAGTTTGTGATATCTTTTCTGCGAAGGACTCATCAGAGAGCAAGATTTGGTGGTCAATTCGCTTCTGAAGTGCGGTTTTGACCAAATCCGAGAGGGTTGTAGTTAGTATCGGGAGATCTTTTTCGAATTCCACCACATTTACCGGTTCACTTAGGGAATTTCCGATACGTGAATTGAATGCCATCGCATTTAGAGAAAGGTTTGTCTTTGCTTGCTCCAACTGGATCTCTAGCTCCTTTACCTTAGACTCTGCTTGAAGGAGAGAATATTTCGATTCTACTCCTGCTTCCATTGAGCGGCGGGCCATATCCAGTCGATTTTTTGCGTTCTCATAGGCTTGCTGAACCACATCCAGCTGGTGTTTTGCGTTTAAATAATCAAAATAAGCCGTTTCTGTTTCTAGTTTTATCTCTAATTTCTTAAATTCTTTCTTTTGATCCATCATTTCCAATGAATGTAACAGCTTTTCTCCCTGGTACTTCATCTCATACAGTTCTGCCCGAATCTCCCCTTTCGCTTTAGGATTCATGGGATTTGCATGTTGTTCGTTCACCATCTCCTCAATCTCAACATCTAATTTCCTTCCCATGTCCATCATTTTTTCATTTGCAGATTTGTATAACTCTTTATCCAGGTCCATTTCTTTTAAATCCGGATCATTTATGATGGCCTGTTGAATCGCCTGTTCGAGAGTAATAGGCTCCCAATCTTTTTCTTCTCCATATGAAAAAAAAGGTTGCATAACGAGAACTGAAATAATGAACCCTAGAAGAGCCAATTTATTAAATAAAGACCGATTCATCGTAAGCCCCCTCCATTACCTTAAAAAAGTCTCGCTTTCATCAATATATCAATAAGTATACAGAGAAGCGCAGGGAGGAAAATCAGTCTCAAGGCGGATAAAATGAAAAACATGAGAAATCATAAAAAAAGTGGGGCATCCGAAGATACCCCACATTTGGCTTCATGCTATCATTCTACGGCTACTCGGTAATCACAATCACGTCTGCAACAAACGTTGCCCCATCTGCACTTAAAGCAGCCTTTGATGCATAATTAGTATCTTTATATGTTGTGCTGCTGTAAATCTTTAAGGTTTGACCCTTTGCTAGATCGCCGATCGAAGATAGCACCACATCGTCACCTGTTGCATCATAAACGACAGTGTCATCGGTCACGACTACGGTAAATTCAACTTTCACGTTATTTTCATCATAGAAGCGAACCGTCAACACATTGCCGTTTTTGGAAACTACATAAGGTGTAGCGCTCAGTAAATTACCATTGGCGTCAGTACCATAGTTCTTACCGAGGTAATTCAATTCGTGAACTGAAACGAAATCTGTTCCGTCGGTCGTGTACTCAACGACGTCTCCACCGATCACATTTTTCCCTTGATATACGTCATCAAGGACAGATCCTTTATAGTTCTTTGTCGCACCGCTGGAATCCAGCAAGCTGAGGTAGATATCACTGCTCTTATACCGGCTCAGTACATAGGCATAGCTACTATTCGATGCAATTTGGCTATTCACAAGAATAACCTTAGCGAAGCCACCTGACGAATAAATATAACCGGAATAGCTTCCAGATGCATTGAGCAGTTGGTCTCTTGTAGCGGCAACATAATCACCGGGGGCAGCCAGACCGAGAATTACGGTGTTGTCATCGACGATAATACCGTTTACGGTGCTTGCCTTTTTGTTGATGTTGAGAGCAGAGAAAGTGAAGTTGTCTGCGAGGAGCTGGATCTTGCTGATATTACCGTTATCATCCAAGCTGTAGGTGATAAGATCCCCAGCGGATAATTTACTGTAAATGTCACTCAAATCTTGGTTATAGCTATTGGTTACACTTACAGTTGTCGTGGGTGTTACCGTCTTATCTTCAACCGTCAGCTTCTTAGCCAGATCCAATACTTTCTCTTTGCCGTCGCGGTCTGAAATTTCTACAACTGTGGCATTATAAAGGTCATATTTCTGGCTACCAAGAATTACAGCATAGTTTGTTGAGGTGGTGGTGCCGCTATTCGTCTTAATTCCGGCAACCTTTCCGTCCTTGTCAAGGAACAAGGTTACATTCTTGTCAACAAAGTTGCCCAATTCGTCTACTAGCAAATTGTCTCCATTATCTACGTCGATCGGCGTATTCTTGTTAAGCAAATATTTCTTACCGTCTACATAGATGGATTGTTTGCCGTATCCATCTCCTGAAGTAACAAAACGTTCAAACGTTCCGGTTACAGGATTGGATGTCGCGTAGAGAACAAGTTCCTTTTTATCAGCAGAAGTATAGTACTGAACCACATCATCTTTCTGGAGATCCGTAAATTTGGCTTCTTCTCCATTACGGATAATGGTTACTTGGTCATAATCATCAACACTAATTGTTGGTGAATCGGTAAGAATAAGTTTGTTGTTCTTGGTGTCTACTTCGGAAACAACTTCTGGACCTTGGTAATTTTCACCAATCACAGCCTGAACCTTCCCGTTGCTGTTAAGGATGAGGGTAACGGAACTTCCTTCCAGGTTATCATCGGAAACCTTCAAGTTTCCAAGAGCAGCAGCTACCCTGTTAAGGAAAACATAATACGAACTATCAAGTTTGTATTCCGTACCATCAACCTCAATAGTCCCTGTTCCAATGTTCGTGACTTTCCCCGTCACTACCTGATCGGCGGTGGTTACATCTTGTGTGTAGAAGACTTTGCCGTTGGAGTTGCTATAGATTTTAACAGAATGCCCCAGCTTGGATAGGTCAACCTTAAAATTGCTGTCCAGAGAATAGGTTGATACCCAACCACCATAGGCGGCTTCGGTAACAGTAATCTTGTCACTTGGTGCACCAAACATGCCCGGTACTCGGGTTAAGATTACTCCCTCGCTAACATCCCTGGATGGAATTACCGTTACCCCAAGGTTGTCGGTAAGAAGGGTTTTATCTGTTTGTCCGTAAACCAATTCGCCCTTATTGTTGGTTGAAATTAATCCCCACTTGTAGATGTCCAATGCATTATCCGCCAAGAGGGCAACTTGGGCCCGGGTAGCAGCACTGGTAGCTGTGACTGTCACTCCTTTAGTGAGGGACAAATCATAGGCTTTTACAACATAATTTGCCGGCCAAGAACCGGTAACAGTGGCATCGTACCCAAGGGCACGGATTAAAACCGCCAAAACTTCAGCCTGGCTTACATTCCTGTCCGGCTTAAAGGTTCCATCCGTATACCCTTTAAAGAGGTTTTGATCTACCCCTACATTAATGTAGCCGGATGCCCAGTTATCCGCTTTAACATCTTTAAATTTGGTGTTAGCCACAGACATCTTAGCTGCGTCGCTCAAGCCAAGAACAGCTACGACAATCTTCGAAAACTCCGCACGGGTAATAGGCTGATCCGGTCTAAAGGTGCCGTCCGGATACCCGTTCAATACGCCGAGAACGGAGAGACGTTCAACAGCATTGGAGAGTTTCGTATCATTTACATCAGTGTATTTCCCTTGTTCTGCCGCGAAGGCAAAAGCCGGCACGAGCATGGTGAAGACAAGGGCAAACACAAGCAAAGAAGATAATTTCTTCTTCATAGACTTCTTTTCTCCTCCTCTAACACGTTTCGTTTGTTTTAAAGAATAGTAATGGCTCTGTTCTCGCATTATGTATTCACCCCCTCTCCTGAGATGAGCTCGGATTTTTCTCAGTACCTAAAGGTTTGATGCGATACGCATCATGGGACAAGCAATGACGGGGTACTCTATCATTATACTAGCAATCCCCGTGATTCGTAAAGAGCAATCTGCGAATCTTCTTATGGTTTGCTTGCCGTCACACTATATTAAACGTACCGGAAGGGAAAAAGTTGCGGTGAAACCAAAAAATCTTCATAGTTTGCCTATATCAAAATATGGAAAACGATACGGAATAAATAAGATCAAGCAGGGAGAAACTCCGTTTCTCCCTGCATTCATGGGGGACCGATACCGGTTATCCTCCTCCAAAAGCAGTGCGCGACCGCCTACTTACGGTTTCGGCAGTTTCTTCATCTGGATCATGACCCGCACCGTGATGACGGCCATGTCGGCACGGGTGAGGTAAGATTCCGGATAGAAGGAGTAGGTGGGCCTGGCCGCCTTCGGATCATTCGGGGTGCCCACCATCAGCCCCGCCTTGGTGACGGCAGCGATGGACTGAAGCGCATAGTAATCCATTTTGTTGGAGTCGGTAAAGGCCTTGCCAAGCTGTTTCAACGCATCCTCCGGCGACTTGGGAAGTTTCAGGTTCATCGCCCGGGCGATCATCACCGCCGCCTCCTGCCGGGTCAGAGGATCGTCGGGACGGAAATAGCCCGGCTCCTTGCCACGGATGATTCCGGCGCGGGCCGCCGTTTCCACATATTTATATGCGTAATCCCATTTATCATAAACAGGGCGCACATCGAAGAAGGTAGGTTCCAGCGGATACCTGCCGTAGCTGTCCGTATAGGGACCGGCGTTGATCGGGAGGTCTAATGCCTTTACGAGAATCGTGGCCATCTCTCCCCGGGTAATGTAGCGGTTCGCCCCAAAGGAGCTGCCGCTGTAATTGGGCATGATTCCTTTCGCGTAGAGGGTTTCCATGTCGTTTCGGGCATAGGGGTGATAAATCACGTCGGAGAAGGTCTGTCGCGTCTTCATCACCATGTAATAGCCGAAACGTTCGAAGGGCACGGTAATGGTCTTCTTCCCCGTATCAACCACTCCGCCGATGTTCTGCCACCCGCTGCCGTCGTTAAAGAAGACGGTCAAAGTGTTTCCGGTGGCGTTAACGATGTTGGGATCATATTGGAGCGTCAGCGTCCCTCGGTTGCTGGGAACGAGATTATCCTGGTATCGATCGTGGAATTCATCCATATAAACCTTAGCATTATTCACAATCCCGAAATCGGAGAAATAAGGATCCCGTCCCATCGGCGCCACCGTATCTCCCCCATCAATATAGAAGAGGTCGCTGGCATAGCTGAAATTGGGATCGAGCTGCAAGCGGGATTCCATCGATAAGCCGTACAGGTTTACCTGTCCCGTGGTCCGATCGGCGATCCCGAAATAGAGGGGCACATCGACGAAAATGTCGCTTTGCGGATCCCTCACTTCATCCCCTGCACGGTCCTTGGAAGGGGAGAAGAGGACGGTCCCTTTCGGGAAGGTAAGGGTGATTTTCTTATCAAAGGGGGAGAACTTCAGATTCTTGCCCAGGACATCCCGGTATTCCGCCCCGTTTACGCTGGAATTGGCGTTATAGATCACCACTTCATCCTTATATGTTTGCCCGCCGATTTCCACCGTAAAGGGGACACGGTTAAGTCCCGGCTTCAAGGAAACGGTTGCTTCAAAGACGTAATAGGTTTTCGGCAGCATGCGGCCCAGATTATCATCGTAGTAAAAATCCGGATTGCTGGTGTTCTGCACACTCGCCTCCGTCTTTCCGAACATCACCTTGGAGGCATTCTCCGCAAAAAGGCGGATGGGAACGGAATTGGCGTTTACCACGATATAGGGATCGGTTTCTTTCGCCTTGACCGGCGAGATCACTTCCCAACCGGATGCGTTTCGTTCAATCTGCACATTATAGCGGGTAACCGTCCCTTGGCTGGTTTCCGCCACGATGGTATAGGTGGTGATTCCCTGCTTTACGAGAGTGAGAGGGAAGAGGGCAAGGAGAGACTCTGCTTTGGCCGGATCGGTAACCGCATCATCCACTTCCGCCACCAGGTCACCATACTGGGAACTGCTCATGGAGGCATAGAAAGGATTGCCTGTGGACGTGGACGGGAAATTGCGGTTAATAAAGAAACTCTCCAGGTCGCTGTTTAAAGCCACTTCCTGTTTCGCGCTCTTGTACTCGTTCGACTCCACCAGTTCCCAACGTTTATCCGTCACATCATCATAGAGATAGTCGATGATCCGTTTTCCGTTTTTCTCCACATAGACCTTGGTCGCATTCTTCACTTTAAATTGGAAGCTGCGGAGGAATAAGGCCGTGGTCCGGTAGGAGGGATCGGCGGCCCCCTTCACCAATTCGTTCACCTTGCCGTTTAGCTCCGTCTCCAATTTTACATCGTAGATCTCGGGGAGTTGGGCGGTGAAATAAATGATCGTATAAGTAAAGGTCACCTGGGGAGCATCGGTCAGGGTGATCCTTAACCGGTTGTTGCCCGTGGCCATTTTTTCTTTAAGCAGCGTATCCGGGATCGTAAAGGTATTGTTGCTCGCGTCCACGGTAATTCGAGAATCGGAAGTGAGATTTTGCCCGTTCAGTTCCACCCCGATATTCGATTTATCCGCCTTAAGGATGTAATTGAAAACTTTGCCCGTCAGGGTTTTTAGCTGATCGGAGCTTCGGATCTCCGTGCCGTCTTCGAAGATTTTCGTATCGGTCCCATCCAAATAGGTAAGCTGCACATAAGGGGTGATTTCCACCCGCAGGAGATAGGTGACCGATACGGGAGGAATGGTGTCGTTCGGGTCATCGTACTGAACCGTCAACCTACCGCTTCCTGTAGGCAGTTTACTCAATGTCAGGAGAAAAGAACTCAACTTCTGATTTACATCTTCCGATCTCAGATCGCTTAAAGAGTAATCCGTCCCCTCAGTAAGGGCAGTTCCATTATAAGAGACGGAGAGATTCCCTGTAATCGGAAGATTGTTCGCATCCCCCATATTAAAGGTATAGACCCTTAAGGAAAGGGGAAACGCGGAAACGGGGTTTTCCCCTTGGTCCGACAGGGGAGAGCCGCTCTGGGTGTTGATCAGGCTGCCGAAGCGGGGCCTGTCCTTGTTGACGTAGGTAAAGGAATAGGGATAATTCTTCACCTCCACCGTCTGGGGTGACCCGTTCACCAAATAGGTGTAGAAAAGTTTTAGGGTATAGGTTTTCCCATGACTGAAGGAGAGCGTCTGGGGAATCTGGGCCGTCAGGGTATATTGGCTAAAACCGGTTTGTGGAGTGCCGAGAAATTCATACCCGGTTGGATCGGTGGAACTTGTCTTCTGCGGCAGGGTTATCGATTCTGTCACGGTAGGGTCGTCCGCTTGGGTAATGGTAAGGGTGAAATGATCAAAGACCTGTCCCGGTGCGTCGGAGTAACGGAGCAGGGCTTTTCCCGTGAAACCGAAGGGGCCGGAGGATGTGTCTCCGCTCCCTGTGATCGTAAGAGGGGTGTCGGCGGAAAGAGATACTCCGTCTAAAGCGACTTGGTAGAACAAATGATCGTCTCCGGAGCTGGTGGTCGTCACCAAAATGGTGCGGTTTAAGAGGGTTACTTCCTTGTTCTGGTTGTACACTTTAAGGTCTAATGTATTCTCTCCCAAAAGCGTGGGGATCTTTGCCGAGAGGACCCCGTTGATCACCTCGCCTCGAATCACTTCACCGGTTCTCCGGTTGGTTACATCAACGGCGTCGGCGTTCTTCACTTTCCCGTCCAGGGTAAGGGTAAGACGGGTCACGGACGGAACGACGACGAGGGTCGGGGAGGGGTCTACCGCCGGATCATGGAGCAGGACGTCATTCACCCGAAGTTCGGTCACCAAGGGGGTGTTGTTATATTGCACATAGAAATGATAGAGTTCCCGGGTTACGCTTCCTACCCGTTCATAAAATACGATTTCGTTTAACCCCGGCTTGAGGGAGACATCCTTAAAGGTAAACTGGTTTCCGGAGATGACAGGGTTAAGGCTCACGAGGTCATCTACCGTGGCGCCGTTATTGGTGAGAATCTTAATGCGAAGGTTCTCCCCCGTCACTCCTGAGGTGAAGTATCCGCTCAGGGTAATGCGGGGATCCCCATAAAGAACGGGATTGCTGATGCTGGTCCCTTGTCCTTCGTACCCGATAAGGGTAAGTGGGGAATCCGTGGCAGCGAATATTTCAGTTGAAGAAAAAGGGATGGATGGGGTCATGATCAGAATGGCCAGGAGAAGGAGAAAAAAGGATCGCAATGGGTGATAGGGCCGTTTCATCGTTCATTCACTCCTTTTGTTGCAATTGCCCATGCAGTTTGAACGTCCGCCGTAGACGGCAGTTAAGGTTCCTATTCGGTTGTATCGGAATAAAGGGCTTTTTTTTTCACTTTTTTGCAGAAACTGCCCGTCCCCTTTTTTCCCCAAAAAAAAAGATCCAATAAGGATCTCTAAAATCATCTGGAAAAATCGCCGACGATAAAAAATCGAACGTTTATTACCCATGGAACGTATAGAGGTAACATGAGAATCAAACGCTCTTTTACGGAAGGGAAGAAAAGCTTCTACTTCACCCGAGCCGCTTTCCTCAGGGCCCGCTTGGAACGGATCCATGCCCGGGTAAAGGGCTTATACTTGGTGGAAATGATGCCCAACGCCTCCGCACCCCAGGAGAGGAGAAGGAGGATGAGAATCAGCATTACCACTTCGATCCAGACCGTCACACGGGAGAAAAGGATGGCGCTTAGGCCAAAGAAAGCGCTGATCCCGTAGATGAGGAGAACCGTTCCCCGATGGGAGAACCCCACCCTCATCAGGCAATGATGCAAATGCTGTTTATCCGGTGCCGAGATGGGTTTGTTGTTCACGATCCGGCGCAGGATGGCGAAGGCGGTATCGGAAAGAGGCACCCCCAACACAAGCAGGGGGATGATGAAGGAAGTGAAAGCCACCTGCTTGAATCCGAGCAGGGATAAAACCGCCATCATAAATCCCAGGAAGAGGGAGCCCGTATCCCCCATGAAGATTTTGGCCGGATAGAAGTTAAAGTAGAGAAAAGCGAGGAGGCTCCCCAGTAAAGCGCTCGCCATAAAGATGACCGGCACATTCCCCATCATGACCGCCAAGACCAGCATGGTGGCGGTGGCAATGGCCGTCACTCCCGTGGCCAGGCCGTCCAGCCCGTCAATCAGGTTGATGGAATTGGTCACCCCCACGATCCAAAAGATGGTGATGGGGATGGCCAAAAAGCCAAAATTAAACGTAGAATCGTTGGCTAAATCAAAAGGTAAATGGATAAACTTCATCTGTACGTCGAAAAATACGATCACCAGGGCGGCGATCACCTGTCCCAGAAGTTTATAGATCGGCTTAAGCTGATACTTGTCGTCGAGGATACCGGTGAGGACGACCACCGAGGAGGCGATCAGGATGGCGCTCACCACTTTATAATCTCCTACGAGCCATATCGTCGAAGCTAAAAACCCGAGATAGATGGATAATCCGCCCAGGCGGGGCATGAGCCGATGATGCACCTTGCGGGCATTAGGCTTATCCACCGCACCGATGCGAACCGCCAATTTCTTCACCAAAGGCGTAGATAGAAACGTAGTTACAATCCCCAGCAAAAAGACTGCCATGTAACCCGTCATGATTCCTCTCCTTACTTTTTATCCGCGGACCTACCGCATATTTTTTCTTTCACAAGTCTTCATGGACGGTCATGGGAAATTGACCCCCTAAGCCTTTCTCCTACGACCAGAAACAGAAAGCGGGGCAGGGCCGTCATCCTTTTCCAGCGCCAAGGCTCCTGGATCAGACGGTACAACCATTCTACACCCATGCGCTGCCATAGTAAAGGGGCTCGTTTTACCTTCCCCGCCAGAACGTCGAAGCTCCCCCCGACTCCCATCCCCAAGGCGACGGGGAGATGGCGCAGGTGTTCTTCCAGCCAATATTCTTGCTTCGGTACGCCTAATCCTGCGAAGAGGAGATGAGGTTGAAAGGAGGCGATCTCCTCCAATATCTTCGTCTCCTCCTCTTTTTTAAAATAACCGTGGTGAGCCCGGACTAGAAGGCGAGGATATTTCCCCTCTATGGTCTTTCGCGCTTTTTCGATTCCTTCAGGGGTGCTGCCGAGAAGATAGACGCGCCATTCCCTCTCCGCTCCGAAGCGAAAAAGCTCCGTCATGAGGTCAAAGCCTGCGATCCTCTCGGGATAGGGTCGTCCCAGAAGTTTCCCCGCTAGGATGATGCCGATTCCGTCGGGAACGATAACTCTCCCTTCTCCCGTTAGGATTCCCTGAAACCGTTTTTCCTTCCGTGAGAGCATCACCATCTCCGGATTGCCGGTGATAACCCGCAACGGAGAATGGACCAAGGACGAGGCGTCCCGATAGGACTTCTCCAAATCGCCTTCCCTCTCTTCCACTTGCCGGATGAGAAGGTTTACCATCTCGTGAAAACGGACGGCGGCGAAAGGGATATGAAACAAGGGCTGTGTGGGCAAATCCATCCAAAGATCCCCTCTTTTAAGACGTAAAAAAACGAGGAAGGTTGCACCTTGCCTCTTTCTTTTTTTCGAACACGATTATATCCTATTTCTCTGCGAAGGTCCACTAGGGGATGATCTCCATCTACGTCGATTCAGGGTTCTCGTAAAATCGGCAGGATAGAAAAAATGATGGTAGACTCGTTATTTTTTGACCGCATCCACGATTTTGAACATCTCGGCCCGCTTCTCTTCGATCTGAGGATCGATCTTCTTCCCTTCTTCGAGGAGGGAAGCCGCTTCATTGGCTTGTCCCAGTTTCTCTTTGGCGATGCTTAGCCAAAGGAAGGCATCTGCCTTGGTCGCCGGATCTCCGCTTCCCTTCAGGGGATCGAGGAGAGCGGTCCCCTTCTCGGATTGGCCAAGGAGTATGAGGGCTTGTCCGCCGTATCGCCGGATCGGTTCGGTGAAGGCAAATTCCGGATAGCGTTGCGATTCGATCTGTTGATCCAGAATGCCCCGTTTCCGTTCGATCTCCGTAAGACGTGCCGCCACCTCCCGCAGTAGAGATAGGCCCTCTTCCTTCTTTCCATTTTGGAAATGTAGAATTGCAACCTGAGTGGCAAAGGAGATGTATTGCTCGTAAGCGGGAAGGAACCACTTACCGTTTTCCAGTCCCTTTTCCGTGTACTCCAGCGCTTTGATTCCATCCCCATATTGCCCGAAGAAGGAAGCCACTTTCAAATAGGTTTGGGTGTTATACCGATCAAGGGCCAGGATGCGCTCCCCTTCCGCCATGCCTTCCCTCACAAGTTCCTCTCCCCCGTTTCGCCGGCTCTTCTGACCGAGAAGATCCATCCGCATCAGCCGGTAATCGACGCTTACGGGTTTTAAGGAAATTTTCCGCTCTACATTGGCGAGGGCCTGGGCGGCGGAAAGGCCGCTCATAGGAATCGATTCGGCGTAGGCGTAGAGGAGCATGAAGAAGGCCGGAATGAAGGCGAGGAGGAGAAAAGAGATTTTCGCCCCCTGTACATAAGCCCGCCTTTTATACTCGGTCAAAAAGGGAAAGCGAAGCTCCACCCTTTCCCTTCTCCCTTCACTGTAAAGGAGAGCGAGACAAGAGATGAAAAGAAGGGCATAATAACCATAAGACATATCAAAGTCGACGAGGCTGTGCAAAAAAAGCATCATTCCCGTCACGAAAGGAAGCCCTATCCGGTAGAGGACGGCATCGGAGAAGTTCTCCTTCCGCAGCACGCGAAAAAGGGTATAGAGGAGAATCCCAAAAAAGGTCAGGAAGAGAAGGGTGCCGACCACCCCGGTATCGACCAGGATCTTCATGGCAAAGCTATGGGTCTGGGAGGAGTAGTAGGGAAGGGTCTCATATTTCAAGAAAAGTCCCTTCCATGCATTCCCCCCTGCCCCGATCAGCCAATGCTCCTTAAACAGGGCGATGCTGTCCTCGTAAAAGGTGCCTCGCTCGGCGACGCTCCGGGTGGTGAGGTTGATGTCGGAGAGGCGCCCTTTAATCGTATCCGGAAGAAGCTCCACAAAAGCAGGCGTCTGGATCAGGGTGAAAGAACCGATTCCCGCAAGGAGAAGGAAAGCAGGGAGGAGGAATCGGCCCACTCTTCCCCGCGGCGCCTTTTCCCACCGCTTCAAAAGCCAAGCCAGTCCCAAGGAGAGCAAGGCGTAGAGGAAACCTGCTCCCAGGAGCAAAAGGAGGAAGAGGGCGTTCTTTTCCTTTACATATTGATCGTAAACGGGGAGAAGGGGGAGGGAAACCGCCCCGAGCAAGAGGGTGGAGAGGACGAAGTGAAGTTGGCGCCTGAGACTGAGAAAGAAAAGGGCGAGAAACCAGACGATCGGAAAGAGAAGCCATGCGGCCCGGGATTGGCTGTAGATAAAGATGAAGAGGAGGGCGGGCAGGAAGAGGGCATACAGGAAGGAAAGAATGCTTCCCGGATCCGGTTTGGAGTGAACCGGGGTGAAACGGTCTGCTTTCCCGCTCAGATGAAAGAGTGTCCCGATCATCAAGGCGGCCACAACCGCGGCTAAGGTATTGGGGTATTGGAGAACCGAAGAGATGCGGTTTCCTAAAATGGCATCTTGGAACGAAACCAATCCGAACTGGGCAAAGAGGCCGAAGAGGCTTACCCAGAGCATGGAAAGTAGGAGCCCATGGAAGAGAAAGGGCTTGGTCTCTTCATTCAGGAGAAGAATGAGGGCGAGAAAGGTGAGAAAGTAAGTCACCCACCGAAAAGCTTCGTCATAGGCCAGGGCGGGAACGATGCCTTGAAATGCCGAAAGGAAATAAACGAGAAGAATCCCAAAGACCAGATACGGAAGGGGTGTCTGAAACAGTTCTTCCGTCCCCTTCTTCCAATAGATGCCGAGGACGAGGAGGGAGAGTCCCGTAAGGATTACATCGGCGTAAATCATGTCCTGGTCGAAAAATAATCCCCGGAAGTAGGGGATGATGAGGAGTGCCAAAGCATAGAGGGAGATCAAGTAGTAACCTGTTCTCCCCACAGAATGGTGTATGGAAGAAGCGCCCGGCGGGGATTTTCTCGTCGGATTTCCGAAGTGGATATTTTGGGTTGGCTTTTTCTTGGCGCTGTTCCCTGAGGCCATATGATTCTCTATGTGATGTTCGGCAGGGTTTAACGTAGATTCGGCGTGTTTCCGTTTTCTCGACATGGGTCTCCTCCATCCGATTCGATTCTGTCGACAAGGGTCTTGTCCGGTTGTACGATGACGAATTTTGCTACTCTTATGATACCCGCCCGCCTTCCACATGTCCAGAAGCGAATGAAAATAGTACCCCCTGCCGCCAAGCTGCGGGTTACAGCGTGAAGGCGGGAATAAGATAGCCGACGTTCTCGCCGCGGGTATTCTTGATGGGGGGATGGCGATATTCGACGAGGCGATCCTCACCTTCCTGATCCAAGAGGCCCAATTGGCGGATAACCGATAGGATGACGGGGGGAACGGCTCTTCCATTTCCATCCTCCACCTTCATCACCACACTGATTCCTTCCTGGCGGTCTCCCAGGAAGAAGACGCCTTCCGCCCCCGCCTTTCCGATCAGCCTTCCTTGGGCGGCCTTCATCAGGTCGGTGTCGAAGCGCTTCATCCCCGCCACCATCTCCGGGTGAGCCACCATGGCATCGGCAATGCGGCGAATGGCTTCTGCCCGTTCCGCTTTCTGCCGGGTCGGTTTCGCCATCTGCGCGAAGGCAACCCCCCAGTAATATAAGGGCATGGCGAAGGTGGGAACCCCGCAGCCGTCCACCCCGATCCCGATGTTCTCCTTCGGATAGCCGGAAAGTTCGCCGATAACGGCGAGATTCCGCTGCTGTACCGGATGGGAGAGTTCCAGGTAGCTCTCCAACGGTTCACCCAGATGTTTCGCGGTAATCAGCATGCCGGCGTGCTTGCCGGAGCAGTTGTTATATACAGGGGTGAGGCTTCTTCCCTCCAAGACCGCTTTTTTATATGCCTCTTCATCCCTGGGGATATGAGGCCCGCAGCGAAGGTTCTCCTCTCCAAGCCCCGCCTTCGCCAAGATCTTCAGGACTCTCGTCGTGTGTCTCTCCTCCCCGCTGTGGGAGGCGCAGATGAGGCTAAGGTCTGCTTCATCCAGTCCAAAAGCATCCACCGCCCCCGATTCGACCACCGGGATGGCTTGCATAGGTTTCGATGAAGAACGGGCAAAGGTGATGCGAAACGGGTCCCCATAGGAATAGAGGAGCTTGCCGTCGCTGTTTACGACGGCAATGTGGCCGTCGTGGCTCGATTCGATCTGACCTCCCCTGTAAACGTGGACGAGCGCAGTACGATACATCTTTATTCCCCCTTCGGTGCGGTCACCTGGCCGTTATGTTGTTCGCATCGCGTCGATCGCGCATGAAGAAATGATCTCCCGCCCTGTTCAGCGGGAGAAAAAACGTTTCGTCCGGACCGTTTTCGTCCAGGATTTTGTTTGGCTCCTCTTTAAACCTGAATCCGAGCCATCACATCGGTCTTCAGAGCCTCCAAAAGATTCTCAGCGGTTGTAAGATCATCGGCCACGGTTCCGAAATAAATCTTTATCTTCGGCTCTGTCCCGGAAGGGCGAACGGCAAACCAGGAACCTCCTTCCAAAGTGTAGCGGAGGACATCGGAAAGGGGAAGGCCGGTCGCCTCTTCCCTGCCCTCTTTCAGATGGTAGGTGATTCCCTTCTTGTAATCGCTGATGATTTGGACCGAAAGACCGGCCGCCTCCTCGACGGGATGTTCCCGCAGAGAGGACATGATCTTCTTGATCCTCTCGCTTCCCTCCAACCCCTTTAAGGTTATGGAGACGAGCCCTTCCCGATACGTCCCGTATTTTTTATAAAGATCCAAAAGAGCATCGTATAAGGTTTTCCCTTGCCGTTTATAGGAGAGGGCCATTTCTGCGATGAGGAGGCAGGCCTGCACGGCATCCTTATCCCGGACGAAATCGCCGACCAGATATCCATAACTTTCTTCGTACCCGAAGAGGAATTTTTTCTCCCCGGTCTCTTCAAATTCTTTTATCTTCTCCCCGATAAATTTAAAACCGGTCAGAACATCAAGCGTCTCGATCCCATAAGAGGAGGCGATGGCCCGGCCCAGTTCGGAAGTGACGATGGTTTTAATCACCACTCCATTCTTCGGAAGATCCCCCTTCTTCTGCCGCTCGGAGAGGAGATAATGAAGGAGGAGCGCTCCGGTCTGGTTCCCGGTAAGGACCACATATTCCCCGCTCCGGTCCTGTACGACGGCGCCCACCCGGTCGGCGTCAGGGTCGGTCCCCAGGATGAGGTCGGCACCCAAGCGTTTCGCCTCTTCGATGGCGAGGGTGAAGGCGGCCCTCTCCTCCGGATTGGGCGACTTGACGGAATGGAAATCGGGATCGGGGAGTTCCTGTTCTTTCACAACGTGCAAGCGGCTAAAACCGACCCGGGAGAGGATCTCACGCACCGGCCGGTTTCCCGTGCCGTGAAGAGGCGTGTAAACGATGGTTAACGCCTCCCCATGCCGGCGGATCATATCCGGTTGGAGAACGAGCTCCTGAAGGCGTGCGTAATATCGCTCATCCAGTTCTTTTCCGATGGAAACAAGGAGCCCTTCCTTGATCGCCTCTTCCTTAGAAAGGGGCTTCAGGGAGAGTTCATCCTCCACCCGGTCGATTTCCTTCATTAAAGCATCGGCGATCATCGGGGGGATCTGTCCTCCGTCCTCCCAGTACACTTTATACCCGTTGTATTCCGGGGGATTGTGGCTCGCGGTAATCATGATGCCTGCGACGGCTTTTAGCTCGCGCACGGCAAAAGATAATTCCGGAGTAGGACGCAAATCATCGAAGAGATAAGCTTTTACCCCGTGCCGGTTGAGCAGCAGGGCGGATTCTTCTGCGAAGGGGCGGGATTTGTGCCTTGAGTCATGGGAAAGGACGACTCCCCGGTTTTTTGCTTCCGGTCCCACTTTTTCTATGTAACGGGCCAACCCTTCGGTAGCCCGAAGTACCGTATAGCGATTCATCCGGTTGGTACCCACTCCCAACTCTCCCCGCATTCCCCCGGTGCCAAACTCCAAGTAGCGGTAGAATCGTTCGTTCAGCTCTTCCGGGCTTAATGCCTTGAGTTCCTGATAGAGCTCTTCATCCGCAATTCCCAGAAACCAACGTTCGATTCTTTCTTGGGTTTCTTTCGACAGATTTGCCATTTGGCTCATGCAAGCTCTCCCTCCACCCATGATTTTAATCCCTAGGTCGGATTTTTTCCAACCATTCTTCTTCCATCTTTCGTTTGTTTTAGGTTATCTTGAAAGGAGTTTTTCCCGCTCAACCACTTCCATCATATATTGAAGCAATTCCTCCCGCAGTTCACTCCGCTGAAGGGCAAACTCGATGGTGGTCTTGATGAAGCCCATTTTCTCTCCGACATCATAGCGGGTGCCTTCAAATTCATAGGCGTAGACCGCTTCAATTTGATTCAATTTGGAGATGGCATCCGTCAATTGAATCTCCCCCCCTGCGCCGGGTGGGAGGGTATCCAGAATTTCGAAGATCTTCGGGGTTAAGATGTAACGGCCCATGATCGCGATGTTGGAAGGAGCCTCTTCTTGTTTTGGCTTTTCTACCAGGTTGTTGATGCTGTAAAGACGCTCAAAGATTTCTTTTCCGTCCACGATTCCATAGCGGGAAACCTCATCTTCCGGAACTTTTTTTACCCCAATGATGGAAGAGCGGTAGCGTTCATATTGTTCAATCATTTGTTTAAGACAGGGTTTTTCAGCTTGAACGATATCATCCCCCAATAGGACGGCAAAGGGTTCATCTCCTACAAATTTCCGTGCGGACCAGATGGCGTGTCCCAGACCCTTCGGCTCCTTTTGGCGGATGTAGTGGATATCGGCGAGGTGGGAAGGCTTCCGCACCTCCTCCAAAAGGTCGTATTTCCCTTTTTCCATCAGATTTTGTTCCAATTCCTGCGAGTAGTCGAAATGATCTTCGATCGCCCTTTTTCCCTTACCGGTAACGATGATGATATCTTCAATCCCCGAGGCAACGGCTTCTTCGATGATGTATTGGATCGTCGGTTTGTCGACGATGGGGAGCATCTCCTTCGGCATCGCCTTGGTGGCGGGAAGGAAACGGGTTCCCAGTCCGGCGGCTGGAATAATCGCTTTGCGAACGATCATCTTTCATCCTCCTCTTTCTACTTCCCATTATTTTCCTAAGGCAAACATGAGCTCACCGTCGGCCACCAGCTTTTCACCGACGTATGCTCTCCCTTCCCCTTTTCCGATGCTTCCTTTAAGCCGTGTGATCTCCACCTCCAAGCGAAGCGTATCCCCCGGACGAACCGGATCCCGGAAGCGGAAGCGGTCAATACCGGCGAAGAAAGCGAGTTTTCCCCGATTTTCTTCTTTGATCAGGATCGCAAAGGCTCCGACTTGGGCAAGGGCCTCCACGATGAGGACGCCGGGCATGACGGCATATTGGGGAAAATGTCCTTGGAAAAAGGGCTCATTCATCGATACACATTTGACCCCAACCGCTCGGACGCCTGCCTCCACCTCTAAAATTTTGTCGATCAGGAGAAAAGGAGGGCGATGGGGAATCACTTCTTTGATTTCCTCGATTTGATACATCCTATTCACCCCTTCTCTTTAGTTTACCATATCGGCCCATTTTTGTCCCGAAAAAGTAAAATCCCCCTCGCGAACGAAGGGGATTTTCCATACATGGAAGAAGTGCTCAGCCAAAGATGAGAGCGAAAAGATGGGTCCATGTTTCAATAGAGAAGATGTCGCCCACGGGACTCTTTCCCAAGATCCCGTAGCCGATCATCATGCCGATCAGCATGGAAGCGAAGAGCATCAAGACGATGATGGTGATCTTCGCAGAGAGGGGCAGGGCGTCTCCTTTATTCTTCCCTTTGACGCCATTCTTCGAATGGGCGGACAAATGCGTTTCCCTTTCCTTTCCGAAATCCTTTCCAGGCACACTGAAGTCTCCCTTCTCACAAGGGTCCGATTTGATTAGACTAACCTGATTTTATCATGTTAGGGATGAAAAGCAAGGATTCGTCAGGAATTCGATCTGTGAACCATCTATCTGCGAGCCATCTCGTTGGCCAAGCCCAGCATCTGATCGGTCATCTGCAAGGAACGGGAGGTAAGCTGCAGGTGGCGCTCCGATTCGATGAGGGAAGTCATCTCTTTCGTCAGGTCCACGTTGGAGGCTTCCAAAGCGCCTTGATGAATGGCAAATCGCTCCGGTGCGTCGTTCAAGAGAAGCGGAGCTTGTCCGGCAGGCGGAGGGGCTTGTCTCGCCTGCTGTTGAACAGGGTACGCCCAGAGGTTATTGCCGAGGTGCCCCATCTCCTGCAAATTGGGAATAGAATAGACGGCAATTCGTTCATAATTCGGTTCCTCATGCCCATCGGGAAAGATCTGCACCAAGGTCCCATCTCTTTCCACACGGAAACGGTTCCCTGCAGCAATCGCCACCGGATTGTCGAATTCGTCCAATAGAAACTCCCCGGTGGGGGTGACAAGATAGTCATTTCCATCCGCTCCGGGGGAACGGGTAAAGCGGCCTGCCCGGGTGTAATAGATGGGATCATCGTTAAGATTTCCGTTTTGGTTTTCATCCTTCCTGACCCGGAAGAAGCCCTCTCCCTCGATCATGAGGTCGGTCTCTATGCCGGTTTCCTTGCGGGTTCCTTGGGTGAAGCGGATCGGAGTGCCGGTGGTGATGATTCCGCTGCCTATCCGAATCTGCTCCGGAGTGATTCGCCCATTCGCATTGGCCTGTTCTCCGCCCGGTTGGTTGGGGAGTTGTTGATACAAGATTTCCCCAAAGGTGGTCTCCCGCGCTTTAAATCCGGTGGTGTCTACGTTGGCCACGTTGTTGGCGATGGTATCGATCCTCTCCATAAGCGCCCTCATTCCCTGATATCCTTGAATGAGTGAAAGGTCCATCCTCCTTCTCCTTTCTCATGTGAGAGTCCTCTTTCCTCTTACCCCTTTTTTCATCCGCATCGTTAAGTTAGACCCGGCCGATTTCGTTTACCGCCCGATCCAGCGTCCTGTCCGCCGTCATGAGGCTGCGTTGGTTGGCCTCATAGTAACGGAGGACCTCCATCATCTCCGTCATGGTTTTGGTGAGATCTACATTGGAGCTTTCTACCGCTCCCTGTTTTACCTCATAGGTCCACCCGGCGAGAGGAGGGGCATAGAGGCTTACCGGCTGCACATTCCCCCCCTGGGCGGGAGCAAAGTAGCCCCGTTCTCCTTTTACCAATAGGTTCACATTGGGCAAGGGGGCGTTTCCGCCGAGATTGCCGGCCCCCACCCCAAAAGCGACAATCCCAAGGCGAACTTCATCGGTGATGGCAGGATCCAAAACGTCGTGCAGGATCAGCCGCCCATCGGGGGTATATTCAAGGTTCCGTCCATTCACGGGAATGGGATTCCCCTGCTCGTCCAAGACGAGGAAACCGTCCGAGGTGGTAAGTTGTCCGTCCAGATTGGTCTTGAACCGGCCATTCCGGGTGTAGTAACGGTTTCCCTGGTTATCCTCTACGGTGAAAAAGAGAACGGCCCTCTCCCCATTGGGACCTACCGGGTCTTTGGCGATCGCAAAGTCATAGGCGTTTCCCGTCTCCTGAAGGGCTCCTGTGGTAAATTGGGGAACCACCTCATGGGTGTAAACCCCGTTTTGCATCATCCCAATCCCGCTTTTTTCCCCATCCCTGATTCTTTCCATCAGCATATCCGGAAAGGCCCGGAGTACCGCTTCATCCGCCTTATATCCTGGCGTCTCGGCATTGGTTAAGTTGTTGGTCAGGATCTCCTGACGGCGCTGGCCGGCAAACATTCCTGACGCCGCCGTATAAAAACCACGGATCACGTGATTCACTCCTTTCTTTGAATGACATGTTCTCAGGTTCCTCTTCCGTGAAGTTATCCAAATTTCTTCTTTGATTGTTTCGACAAGCGGTCCAGATTTTCCAACATCAGCCCCGCCCCTCTCGCCACGCAGGACATCGGATCTTCCGCAACCATAACAGGGAGTTTCAGTTCGGTGGAGAGAAGTTGATCCAGTCCGTGGAGGAGGGCTCCTCCACCGGTAAGGACGACTCCTTTATCGATAATATCGGCAGAAAGTTCGGGAGGTGTTCGTTCCAATACGCTTTTGGCGGCCATTACAATTTCTCGGATCATCTCATCCATCGCCTCTCTTACCTCTTCCGAACGGATGGTGACGGTTTGAGGAAGACCGCTTACCAAATCTCGGCCGCGTATCTCCATCGTCTGATCGCGAGCTCCCGGAAATGCCGTCCCGATCTGAATCTTAATCTGTTCAGCCGTCCGTTCGCCGATCAGGAGTTTATATTTTCGCTTGATATATTGAGCAACGGCCATATCCAGCTTGTCCCCGGCCACTTTAATCGAAGAGGCGGTGACGATATCTCCCATGGATAATACGGCGACATCGGTTGTTCCACCGCCTATATCGATGACCATATTCCCTCCAGGCTGGAAGATGTCTAAACCGGCCCCGACGGCAGCCACCTTTGGTTCCTCTTCTAAAAAGACTTCCCGTCCTCCGCTGCGCTCCGCCGCCTCCTTGATCGCTTTCTTTTCCACAGAGGTGATATTTGTGGGCGCACAGATGAGGATGCGGGGACGGATGAAAAAGCCTTTTACCCCAATCTTGTTGAGGAAATGCTTCAACATGGTTTCCGTTACTTCAAAATCAGCGATCACTCCGTCTCTTAACGGGCGCAGGGCTACGATATTTCCCGGAGTTCGCCCCACCATCCTCCGCGCTTCTTCTCCTACCGCCAAGACTTGGCCGGTGTTTTGGTCGATGGCGACAACCGAGGGCTCATCGAGTACAATCCCTTTACCGCGGATATAGATGAGTACATTGGCTGTGCCGAGGTCTATCCCGATATCTTTCCCGAACATTGTCTTAAATTCCTCCCTGCGTCGAAACAAACGATTTCATCTCAATATGTCTAGTATAACGTATGTAGCTTATATTTTTCTAGGAGTGACAGGGATTCTTTTTATATTTTTTTAGAATTCCGCTTCCACCGTTGCCTCGCTCACCATCTTTGCCTTCTTCCGGCGATATTTAATCTTCGTCGCTTCACCACCCCGCAGGTGACGAACGGACTTGTGGTACTCCAGAATCTCTTTCACCTGATTGGCCAGCACCGGATCGATTTCCGGGAGCCGCTCCGTCAGGTCCTTATGCACCGTGCTTTTCGATACTCCGAATTCTTTGGCGATCGACCGCACGGTGCGCCGGGTTTCGATGATGTGGAGTCCGATTTTCAACGTCCTCTCCTTGATGTAATCATGCAACACCCTCGCCTCCCTGTTTATGTTAGTCTGTTACATTATATTGGCAGGCAAGTTTTCTTATTCTATATAGCCAAGCATGACAAGCTAAAAAAGAAAAGAAGGGGGGCCCTGCGGCGCCGCCTTCTTTGTTCCCGGCTTTGTTCCGTTTCCTTATTTCATTTCCGGCAGGATCGCGATGGGATTTAACGGCGTATCCTGATCCCGCACCTCAAAGTGGAGGTGAACACCCAGATCTTTCCCGAAGTTGTTCCTGCCTGCCTTGCCCAACAGATCTCCCTGCTTTACTTTGTCTCCCTTTTTTACCTTGAGTTCGTCCAAGCTCTCATAGACGGTAACCCGGTTGTTCCCATGCTGGATCCAGATCACGTTTCCCACCGCCGGATCCTTCTCGGCCCGGATCACGTCACCGCTTCCTGCCGCGATGACATCAAAACTTTCTCCATTGGCGGTAATGTCAATGCCTGTATTGGGATAGTAGCCGCCCGCATAGTGAACAACCGCCTGGGCTTTTTGTTCATCGCCGGCTTGGTCATCGTAGAATGTACGGGCGATGCTAAATTGAAGCCCTTCCCTCACCGGCCAAGCAAGATGCTCCTCAGGGGTTGCTACAGGCATGCTCTCTTCTCCTTTGCCGGCCAAGCCCTGGTCGGTGTTGTTAACGAGATCCGGCAACGCCCCATCCTTATCCAGGGTAGGTTGTGTCGAAGACGGATACCAGAAAATAAGGGCGAGGATGAGCGCGAGAGTGCCTAGGTAAACGGCCGGGAAAACCCATTTCTTGCTTAAAAATCGCTTCCAGGATTTCGGCAGGCCTGTCGGATTTGACCGGCGGAGATCCTTCTTCTCTTCTTGTGACGCCACTTCTTTGGCGGTTGTTGCTTCTTTTTCTTTATCCATGTGATTCATCACCTCAGGAATCATCATGGACATTTTTTCCTGAAACTATACCTTGAAGTCCTTATTTTCCCATAATTTTTTCATCTTATTCCCCTTTCCTTTTTTCCCGTATGCGCCAAATGCGAAACAGCCCCCTTCTTTTGGATCAGAATCCCTACCTCCAGAAATAGATGGTGGGCAGTTTATTTTTCGGCAATCCAGTTCCTATAATCTTCCAAACTTACGCCTTTATAGTAGTAGGTGAGAATCTCCTCCGCTTTCTTTCCCTCTTTTGCCATGCCGCTTGCCCCCCACTGGCTCATTCCTACGCCATGGCCATAGCCTTTTGTCTTGATCACAAGGTCGTCTCCATTCACTTCCCACCAAAAAGTGGCGGAAGGGAGCTTTAGCCGTTCCCGTACCTCTCTGCCGGTGAACATTTTTCCTCCGATGCGAATGGAAGCGATTTGTCCTCCGGTGGTCCACTTTAAGACACCGGACCAATCTTCTGCAGGACCTGCAATGGTAATGCCGAGTTTAGCCGACACTTCTTTCAAGGGGAGACGGGTCGTTTGAGCGAATTCCGGAGATTTTTCATCCCAGGGGGAAGGAACGCTCTTCAGATAGGGATAAGGTTCACTCCAGTATTCTTCTGCATTTTCAGTTCGGCCGTTGCTGGTGGAGAAAAAGGTGGCGGTGATGGGACGCCCATCGTAGGTTAGGACAAGCCCCTCCGTTTCATAGACCGCTTTTCGGATCTTGTCCGTTTTCCACTCGTAGTCCTTTCCCCAGGCTTTCTTAAGCTCCTCCGTCCCTAAGTAAACCTGATGATCGATGCTGTCTTTCACGAAAGCTCCTCCCGGAACGTCGGCAAAGTCTCGATCTACAATGCGGCGAATCAGGTAGGTCCTGGCGGTGATGGCCTGCGCTTTTAAAGCTTCCAATGGAAATTCTGCAGGCATCTCCCCTGCCACAACGCCGATGAGATATTCTTCCAAAGGGAGCTTCTCCACCACTTTCTTACCCACTCGATAGACCGGGACCTCAATGGATAGGTTATGAAGATCTCCATTTGCTAACGACGAAGTTGCCGGAACGGCCGCTTCTTCCCTTGGGAAAGCATTACTTACTCTAAGGGATGAACCTGCGAAGATCAGGGCGGTGAGAGAGCTTACAGAAAATAGAAGGAACAAGAAGCCGATGTAGGTCCGTTTGGTGAAATACCGCTCAAAATACAACATGACCCTCCCTTTCGGACAAGCTTTGTGGAACTCTATTCCTATTTATATGGATTTCGCAGAAAAATAGAACGGAGAAGTTTTACTCGATTCAAACAAAAAAGCTCCGCTGTTTGCGGAGCCTCATCGCTCTATATAAGAATGGTGTCTTTCCTTTTATCGATTTCGCGTATCTATTTATAGCTTGCATCAAAGAAAAAGGTTCCGCTGCCCGAGTAGGAATAAACTTCAATGGTGTAATTCCCTGTCTTAGACGGAGTAAAGGCAATCGTCTCTTGGCGCGTCGTTCCTTCAGATCTGCCTACCAAGGCCCCGCTTGGGTCATACAGATAAAGATCAAAATCTTGACTGCCTCCCAGAATTAATGTGACGGCTATGGGGAAAGAGGTAGATGTAACGTTCATGGCATATGTGATGGATTTGCCGCTACTCGCTAAACTGCCGCTCTGGTACAGGTGATTGGGTACTGCGGGTCCTGTTCCACTCCACCCACCTGCCTGGGCGATCGCCTGGTACCCATCCAGCCTTCCGAATCCATAATCAATATCTTTTCCGGAAGGACCCCAGTCGATGGCCGTACTACCTAACAAGTTTTTTATACTTACCGGTGTAAGGGAAGGGTTCGCGTCCAACATCAGGGCAACCGTTCCTGCGGTAAAGGGGGTCGCCATGCTGGTACCGCTATAGGTGACATAACCGTTGGTTGTTCCCGCTTTTGCCGCCGTAATATTTACTCCAGGCGCAGCAATATCCGGTTTTACCCGCCCATCGGCGGTATAACCCCTGCTGGAAAATCCGGCCAAATAAAATCCATTTTCTCCTAGATCTCCCATGGCGGCTACCGTAATAGCTTTCTCCGCTGCTCCGGGGGAACCGACGGTGTATTGGGAAGGCCCGGAATTTCCGGCTGCCACTACGACGGTAAGCCCTGCATCTACTGCACGGTTCACCGCCAATGAGGTGGTATCCGTTCCATCCGAACTGCCGCTCGTTCCAAGGGAGAGGTTTAAAACTTCAATGCCGTAAGCCGCTTTATTGCTGATCGCCCAGTCAATGGCCGCTGTCACATTGCTCATGGTGCCGCTTCCGTTGCGGTCCAATACTTTCAGTCCTACTAAAGCTGCACCTGGGGCTACTCCTTTATAGCTAGAATTGGCCTCTCCCTCTCCGGCTGCGATGCTGGCAACATGGGTCCCATGCCCGTTGTCATCGTAGGGAGAAGTCTTCCCGGAAACAAAATCTTTCCAACCGATCACCTTGCCCCCATTCAGATCCACATGGTTTGTGTCGATTCCGGTATCAATGACGGCGATCACAATATCATCCTTCGAATAGGTACTCAAGCCATCCCGGTTCCCGTCGACACCAAAATCCGTTCTGGCCTTGGAGATACCGAATGAGTCGTTGGCGCTCCCTAGCAATGCATAAACGGTCTCGTCATAATCAATTCGCACCACCTCCGGAGCGTTTTGCAAACTCTCAATCTCCTTCTTGGTCAGATTCGCTGCGAAACCTGGAATATGGGTATATTTTTGCCTTATCTTATCTTTTGCAAGATTCTTTTCCCAGTTTTCCAGTGATGAAGAGTCATCCTTAAATAGAACGATGACAGGAAGAGATTCTTCTTCGCCGGAAACCTGAAGCTTTGCATCGAGGGAATCAGAGAGCTTATTCCGATTTTGGTCTGCCAAACTCTCCCTCTTTTCACCAACGGAGGGACTCTCTTTTTTTACGGCCCTCTCCCCATTCTGAGCCAATGCGGAGGATACCGGTAAAGAAATAAGCGCGATCGCCAACAGAAAAGCAAGGATCCCCTTCAAAGATTTCACTCTTTTCTCCTCCTTTTTAAGATGTTAGCGGAATGACTCGATTGAAGTTCGAAATTCGAATATTCCGCTTTCATACTAAATTGTAATATAATTAGCTAATTTTTCTCAATAGTATTATTATATTAAACATTCTTGCATAAATGATTGTACAATGGTTGTTCCATCCTTAAGAAGTAGGCGAAAAGTCACGGGGTCCATAAAAAAACCACTCTCCTTAGGAAAGTGGTCCTGACCTGACATCAACGAAGCCAATCGATCATGACGAATCATAGAAAAGTGCCGGATAATTTACTTTAAGGTAGCCCTGGCGATTGATGGTGCAGGAATAAAGAGGTGGTGGCCCCTCTGTGGACTTCCATCCCCTTCCGGTTCGCTCCAGGACTTTCGCTCGATCTCAGCACCTAAGGACTTTAAGGTGGATTCGATGCTTACATAACCCCGATCAATGTGATGAAGTTGGCCGATCTCCGTCGTTCCTGTGGCAGCCAAACCCGCTAAAATGAGGGCAGCGCCGGCCCGAAGATCGGTTGCCTGAACCATTGCCCCAACCAGTTCGCTTTTTTCGACAATCGCGGTCCTTCCATCGGTGCGAATCTTCGCCCCCATGCGAACCAATTCCGGAACGTGCATAAAGCGATTTTCAAAAATGGTCTCCGTTAAAACAGAGGTACCGGCCGCTTTCGTTAAAAGAGCCATAAACTGGGCCTGCATGTCGGTAGGAAAACCTGGATAGGGGAGCGTTTTAATGTCTACAGGTTTCAGCTTCTGAGTCCCCACCACATGGATTCCCCGTTCCTCTTCGGAAACGTATACGCCCATCTCCCGCAGTTTTGCGATCACCGGAGTGAGATGAGCGGCGATTACCCCCTCAATAAATCCTTCTCCCTCTGTGATGGCAAAAGCAACCATATAGGTGCCGGCTTCGATCCGATCCGGGATGACGGTATGAACCGTTCCGTGTAGATGGGAAACTCCCTCAATGCGAATCGTATCGGTTCCCGCCCCTCGGATCTTGGCCCCCATTCCGTTCAGGAAGTTGGCTAAATCGGTGATTTCCGGTTCTTCGGCCGCATTTTCGATCACCGTCTCCCCGCGTGCCAGGCACGCCGCCATCATGATGTTTTCTGTAGCTCCTACACTGGGAATGTCAAGGTAGATCGATGTGCCGATCAGTTTCGGGCACTCGGCTTCGATGTAGCCTTGCTCATATCGAATCTTTGCTCCTAAAGCTTCAAATCCTTTGAGATGTTGGTCGATGGGGCGATTCCCGATTGCACACCCCCCGGGAAAAGATAATTTAACCTTTCCCATGCGGGCAAGAAGGGGACCCATGACCAAAAAGGAAGCACGCATTTGTCCGATCAACTCATAAGGGGCCTCTACGGAAGTAAGTTCCCGGCTGTCGAGAACCCATCGATCCCCTTCTTCAATTTTCACTCCCAGGGAAAGAAGGACTTCCTTCATGGTTTTCACATCTTGCAAATAGGGAACTTCATCTAACATAGACACCCCTTCTTCTGCCAGAAGGGAGGCAGCCATGATGGGAAGTACTGCATTCTTTGCTCCGTGGACCCTGATCGTCCCATAAAGCGGTTTACCGCCGTGAATGATGAGTCGTTCCAAACCCTTCTCCCCCTAACTTGCCAAACTACGTTAAAATTCCGTGATGATGTATGGGGTGCCGAGAATCACTTCCGTCCTATTCTCCCCTCTCTCATGAAAGAGTACCTGAAGAGATTCCTTTCCGGAGAACCTGGCAGACCAACTGCGTCGATCCTGGCAATACTCTCCCCATGTTCCCGGCATTCTCTCTTCGACGAGAGGAAGCGGTTTAGACAGAAGCGTACTTGGCGTACCGTCTCCTACCCCTTTTATACATGTATAAATATAAGGGCGACGTCCTAGGTTCCCTAGGGTATTCCGTTTTTCTTGGACAGATTTCCAGGCGTTTCCGTCCATCGGTTCGTTTGCTTCTAGTTTTACAATCAAAGCAGCCGCATATTCGTCCCTTTCAGCGGGAAGAAGATGAAATCGAACCAGGCCTTTCACCCCATACCGCATGGGAATTGGGTAAATGACCTCTTTCCAAGATAACGGGACTCCTTCGAGAGCCCCGCCGGGAAAGAGGCTCAGAACCTTTAACCATTCGTTGCGAAGCTCATGCATCGGGAGGGATGGATATTCCTCGACACCCTCCCATAATGTATGTACCTCATCTGCATTTAGTTCCTTCTTGATGGCCATCAACAAGAAAGTACGGCTCATATCCCGATTTTGGGAAGGGATACGCATGCCATCATCGGCCAAGGCTTCTCCCCGGAAAAAATCAAGACCCCAAATGAAGAAAAGGAGCCCCAGCCCAAGAATGATTCCCTCGATTTTCTTGAGCGCTCGTCCCCAAATCATCCCGAACTCCCCCCTCTTCATACCCAATATGCCCAGGAAAAAAAGGGAGAAAAAGCGGGCGTTAGGAACATTTTTGCAGGGGCCGATCAAAAAAGGAACTTAATCCAGGAGGACCAATTAAAGTAGTTGCTGAAAAAAAGCGCAACCTGAGCCCCGATCAGGATGGAGAGAAGGAGGACCAAAATTTTTGCCTGGGGACTATTCGGTTTAAGGAGAAAGATATCCCATCGGACCCCTTGTAATGCCCACCATGAAAGGGCAATAAACAAGATGGATAAAATAATTTGTATAACCCCGGCGACGGCAACGGAAGTCGTATCCAATAGCAATTCCCCCTTCCTGATGAGATAGCCCGAACAAATTCCATTATACGAGAACTTGTCCTAAGATAAAAGGGGGAAGCGCGTTTAATAAAAAAGAGGATCCCCGGAAGAGGGATCCCCGCTGCAGTCGTGCCTCTACATTAAAATTTCCCGTCGAAGATTTGAAATAAACTGTTGGAGCTAAATGGATCCTGGATCCATTGAAGGACTTGCCCCGGGAAAAATCCGCCGATCAGTGTGCCGATGAGCCCGATCGTCATCACAGCCAGCACGGCTGTGGGAAGGCGAAGAGGCGCCTCCGTCTGTCCCGGCCGCATGTACATCTGCCGGATGATCCCAAAGTAGTAGTAGTAAGCGATGACGCTGGTCACGATGAGAATGGAGGCAAGCCAAAGGTTCCCATTCTGGATGGCACCGAGGAGGATATAGAGCTTCCCGGAGAAGCCTGCGGTGATCGGGAAACCGGCCAGGGAGAGGAGAAGAATCGTCATCGCCAAGGCTGTGAATGGAGAGCGGTGGTAGAGTCCGGCAAAAGCTCGAATCTCTTCCGTTCCTCTCTCCCGGGTTACCCCGTCAATCAAAGCAAATACCCCCAGGTTCGTAAAGAGATAGGCGAAAAGGTAAAAGATGACCTGGTCGATCATCAAATTGTTATAGGCCGCAAAGGGGACAAGGATATAGCCTGCATGGGCGATGGCGGAGTAAGCCATCATCCGCTTCACGTTGATCTGCCTTAGGGCCATAATGTTTCCGAGAATCATGGATAAAGCGGAGAGGATCGCCAGGTAAATGGCCGCATCGTGAAGAATGACCCGGGTAGTTCCGCCTCCTTGATAGCTCACCCATGCAAAGGATGTGAAGAAAATGCGGATCAGCATGGCGAAGCCGGCCGCTTTGGAGACGACGGAAAGAAAGGCGGTCACCGTTGTCGGTGCACCTTGATAAACATCGGGTGCCCACATATGAAAGGGAACGGTGGAGATCTTGAAGGAGAGGCCCACGACCACAAAGAAGAAAGCGGCATAAACCAGCGTCCCGAAGGAATTCATGAAACCAGGTTGGGCGAATTGTTGAGCCATCTGAAAGAGATTGGTTGTTCCGCTAAGCCCGTAGAGGTAAGAGGCTCCAAAGAGAAATGTAGCCGTGGCGATGCCGCCGTTTACCACATATTTAAAAGAAGCCTCATTGGATTGAATGTTTCTCTTCCTTAAGCCCACCATGATGTAGGACGAAACGGAGAGAAGCTCCAATCCGACAAAGAGCGTAATCAAGTCCCCGGAGGATGCCATAAACATGCCTCCAAGGGCTGCCGTCAAGAGAAGGATATAATATTCCCCTCTGCTCTTTGCGTCCTCCCCATTTCCATCCTGCATGGAAAGCAAGACCACAAGAAATGTTCCACCCAAGATGATCCACTTGAAAAGAAGGGCAAAACCATCTAGGCGGAAGCTGTCATTTAATATCTGATCCACCTTCCCCGTCAGCGTCCAGAGGGAAAACATCGCAATCATAAGCCCCAGCAGGGAGAGGATGGGGAGGAGAACATCGCCTTTTTCCCGTTCCCCCCTGTAACGGGTAAGTTCAGCCAAAAGGAGAATCAGGATGGTTCCGAGCAGGATGATTTCCGGCATCATGATCGACCAGGGAAGTTGGGTAAAATCCATGTTCATCGTACTAGCCTCCTATCCTGCCGAGAAAATCGGTGATCGTCGCTTGCAATGGATCGCTTAAAGCCGCCGGATAAATCCCGATCAGAAGGATAAGGGCTAACAGGGCAGCGATGGGAATAAGCTCCTTCGTTTCCACATCGTTTAGTCCTTTCCATCTTTCCGGGATGGGGCCAAAGGTGGTCCGAAGAACGGTTCGCAGCATATACGCGGCGGTTAAAATAAGGCCCAAGGTGCCGACCGCAGCATATGCCTTCAGATCGCTCAGGAATAGGCCCAAAAAGGCTTGAAATTCGCTGATAAACCCGGAGAGGAGGGGAAGACCCAAAGAGGCCATGGCCGCAGTGAGAAATACCCCGCCGGCAAACGGCATGGAGCGGGCGAGCCCCCCCAATTCGTCGATGTTGGAAGTACCTGTCCGTTCATAGATCACCCCGATCATAAAGAAGAGGAGGGCAGAGATAAATCCATGGGAGATCATTTGGAAGATCGACCCTTGTATCCCTTCAGCATTTAAGGCAGCCAGCCCGAAAAGAACAACACCCATATGGCTGATGCTGGAGAAGGCCATCATCCGTTTTAAATCGCGCTGTACAAAGGCGATAATCGCTCCGTAAAGAATATTGACCAGACCTAATAAAGCGAGCACCCAAGCGAAGCGTGGCGCCAAATCCGGGAAAAAACCGATGCCGAAGCGAAGCAGTCCGTACGCCCCCATCTTAAGGAGGACCCCGGAGTGAATCATGACGATCGGTACGGGTGCCTCCACATGGACCTTAAGCATCCAGGAATGA
Source organism: Thermicanus aegyptius DSM 12793 (assembly GCF_000510645.1). Classification (NCBI taxonomy): domain Bacteria; kingdom Bacillati; phylum Bacillota; class Bacilli; order Thermicanales; family Thermicanaceae; genus Thermicanus; species Thermicanus aegyptius. Next base: position 3,341,350 of record NZ_KI783301.1, read on the forward strand.
AAGGGAAAGATGGGCAGCTTGATGCCGAAGGCGACAAGGATGGCAAAGAACAGGCCCGCCCTCAATCCTTCGTTCATCGTCGTTCCCGCCAGATGGTCCCGGATTGTCGGCATGTCAAAGGTATAGAGTTGATTAAAGAGGAGGAGAAAAGCGACCAACATGATGAGGGAACCCAGCCCATTATAAAGAAGGAAAGAATTGGCCGCTTTTTCCCTGTTGGTAAATCCCCAAATTCCAACCAAGAGGAATGTGGTTACCAAGGTTACTTCAAAAAAGATGAAGAAGAGAAGGAGATTTTGGGCCATAAAAACCCCAAACATCCCAATCTCCAACGCTAAGAAGAGGAGGAAATATTCCTTCACTCTGCGTCGAACCTGGTAGGAGGCGGCGGCCGCCAGAAATCCCACGATTGCCGTCATAAGAAGAAGGGGCATGGAGATTCCGTCCACCGCCAGGGTGTACTGGATGGGGAGCGATTGCCAGGAAAGTTGGCCGCCGGCATCGGCGACCGGATAGGTTAAGGTAAACCACTCTGCATTTTCCGTGAACTGATTCTCCGCGCTATGGATATCAAAGCCTGCAAAGAGGAGAATGGTTAGCAGGAGCGGAAGCAAGGCCGACAAGATTCCGATCCTTTGCAAAAGGCCTCCTTTCTCCTTAGGGATGAAGGAGAGAATCAGAATGCCCAACAGGGGAGAAAGCAGAATGGAGGTAAGAAGATAGGGCATTTTATCCGAGAACCCCCTTTGCAAAGAAAGTAAAGGCTAAAAGAAGCAAGGTAAGGCCAAAGAAGACGATCGCACCATAGAGCTGCACCTGCCCGTTCTGAACTCTGGCGTGAAGGGCGCCAATACCGCCGACGATCCGGATGACCAAAGAGATCATCCCCCCGACGATGAAGCGGTCAAACCATGCCAGGAGGACACCCAGCCCTTTTAACCCCCTCACAAAAACAAAATCATAAAGTTCATCCACGTAAAATTTCCTCCGAGAGAGTTTATGAAGGAAGGGAAAAGCCGTAACGATGGGGCAGGCAAAATGTTTCCGATAAAAGAGATAGGCCATGTAGATTCCAAAAAGGGCGATCAAAATGGAGGCCAGGGTAACCCAGAGGGGGCCCTCATGGGCTTCACCCGACGGAATGCCCGTTAGTGCGGTATTCGAAAGAAGCCAATCTCCAAAAGGAGTAAACCACGGGGTATTAATCCAGCCGGCAACGGTGGATAAAACGGCTAAAATCACCATGGGAAAGGTCATCACCCAGGGGGATTCGTGAACCTCTGAGGTATGCCTCGGTTCCCCGGTAAAGGCGACAAAAACCAATTTGAACATATAGACCGCTGTGAAGAAGACGGTGACCAAAGCGATGAGAAAGAGGAGAAAATTTTTCTCATATGCGGCCGATAAGACCATCTCTTTAGAAAAATAACCGGCAAAAGGAGGGATCCCGGAGAGGGCCAGCGCGCCGATGAGGAAGACGGTGAAAGTGACGGGCATCCGCTTCCTCAGCCCCCCCATTTCATAGATTTCGTTCGTATTCAAAGCGTGAATGATGCTTCCGGCGGCCAGGAAGAGAAGGGCTTTAAAAAAGGCATGGGTAAAGAGATGAAAGACCCCTGCCACATACCCCCCCACCCCTAAAGCAAGCATCATGTATCCCAATTGACTCACGGTAGAGTAGGCCAGCACCCGTTTTATGTCCGTCTGGGTCAGGCCAATGGAAGCGGCAAAGATGGCGGTAAACCCGCCGATGATCGCCACCACCCAAAGGGCGGTCTCTGAAGTGGAAAAGATCGGATAGGTGGCGGCGACCAGATAAACCCCGGCCGCCACCATGGTGGCGGCATGGATGAGGGCGGAGACCGGTGTGGGGCCCTCCATGGCATCAGGCAACCAGGTATGGAGGGGGAACTGTCCCGATTTCCCCACCGCACCGATAAAAATGAGAATGGCGATCAAGGTGAGACTCCCGAGGGGAATGGTCCCTGCCGATACCTGGTTAAAAATGATGGAATAATCAAAGCTTCCTGTGTAGAGGAAGAGAAGAATGATGGCGATGAAGAGACCGACATCCCCGATGCGTGTCATCATAAAAGCCTTCTTGGCAGCTGCCGTTGCCTCCGGCTTATAGTAGTAGAAGCCGATCAGGAGGAAGGAGGCAAGCCCTACTAATTCCCAAAATATGTAGGTCTGTAGGAAATTAGGAGAGATGACCAAACCCAGCATCGCAAAAGTGAAAAGACCTAAGTATTGGTAAAAGACAGGATATCGTTCATCTCCATGCATGTAACCCACCGAGTAGAGATGGATGAGCAGGCTATCGAGGGAAACCACCCCCAGCATCATGGCATTTAGGGGATTTACCTCAAAGCCGAAGGTGACGGGATTGCCGCCGATGTTAATCCAGCGAAAGTCGTTCCGTATATATTCTCCGCCCTTTATTTCCGCGAATAAAACCAGAAGGGAGAGAAGAAAGGAGAGGAGGGATGCTCCGATCCCCACATAATGGGCTTTCTCTTTCATCTGACGGCCAAAAGCAGCCAAAAGAAGGAAGGAGAGAAGGGGAAAGACCGGAATAAGCCAAGTAAATTCCATCAAAGAGATCACCTGCCTATCGTTTCATCGTATCGTATTCGTCCACATGAACGGTCGCCCGGTTTCGATATAAGGCGATGAGGATGGCTAATCCTACGGCGACCTCGGCAGCTGCAACAGTTATCGTAAAGAGGCTAAAGATCTGCCCTACAATATTCGGATTCATACCAAATTTGGAGAAGGCTACAAGGTTAATGTTAACGGCGTTTAACATCAATTCGATGCTGAACAGGACGGAAACCGCATTTCGCTTCGTTAAAGCTCCATAGAGCCCTAAAGAAAAGAGCATGAGGGCCAGCAGAAGATAGGTGGAGAGGGGAACACTCATGATTTATCCTCCTTCGCCATGATCACCGCGCCGATAAGGGCAACCAAGAGCAGGACGGAAACCAGCTCAAACGGTATCATATATTGATTGAACAGGGTTTGTCCGATCTCCAGCACATTGTTTTTGTCAAACTGGGTCACCCGCTCGCCCCAGTTTACGCCTTGGATCCCCCAAGCCATAACCAGAAGGAATGCGAGGACAACGAGAAAGGAGAAGAACTTCTGTCCCCTCCGTCCCTTTCCTTCCTCTTCGGCATCATGTCGGGTCATCATAATGCCGAAGACGGCTAAAATCGTCACGGCTCCTGTGTAAACGAGGATCTGAACCACCGCCACGAACTCCGCGGACAATAGCACATAGAGTCCGGCTATGCTTAAGAAGCTAAAAGCGACGGCAAAGATCATGTGGATCACCTTGGTGAAACTGAGCATGAATACGGCGCCGCTCAACGCAAAGAAGGCGAGGATGAAGAAGGCCGCATATTCTCCGCTCATGGTTTATTCACCTCACGGATATTCTTATCATTCGCATCCAACCATTTCATGTCTTTAAACAATTCATCCCGGCTGTATTCGGCCAGCTCAAAGTTGTTGGTCATGATGATGGCTTCGGTGGGGCAAACCTCGGTGCAGAGATCACACAGGATGCAGATTTCAAAATTGATGTTATAGGTATCGATCACTTTTCCCTTTTTTGTTGGGTCCGGATTCGGCTTTCCCGTCAGGCTGATGCAATCGGTAGGGCAGATCATGGCACACTGATTGCAGACGATGCACTTTTCGGGATAAAATTTTTGGATACCCCGAAAACGATTGGGGAATTTGTATTCCTCATCGGGATACTTCGTGGTTACTTTCGGCTTCAGCATTTCCTGAAAGGTGTAGCCTAAGCCTTTAAGGAGCCCTGTCCCCTTCATGAAATTCACCCCTTTTTAGAATACCGCCTTTATGAAGGCGGTTAGTACGATGTTGAGGAGGGAAAGCGGCAAGAGTACCTTCCAGGCAAACTCCATCAATTGATCGACCCGTACCCGGGGGAAGGTCGCCTGGAACCAGAAAGGCATAAAGACATAGAGAAGAAGTTTTACCAAAAACCAGATCCATCCTGGGATAAAGCCAAGAATGGGGAGAGGAGGATACCATCCGCCAAGATATAAAACGGTGACAAGCGCTCCCATGGCAAAGAGATAAGTATATTCCGCCAACATAAAGAAGGCAAAACGAAAACCACTGTACTCGGTCTGGTACCCGGCAATGAGCTCAGATTCCGCTTCGGTCAGATCGAAGGGGGTGCGGTTGAGCTCCGAAATGGAGGCGATGAAGAAAACGACAAATCCAAGAAATTGGGGGATGATGTTCCACATGTTTTGTTGCGCATGGACAATGTCGATCAGATTGATGCTTCCGGCCATCAACACCACCCCTAAGGCGGCGATGACGAGGGGCAGTTCGTAGCTGATCATCTGGGCGACCGCCCGCATGGCGCCGATCAAGGCCCATTTATTATTGGAAGCCCATCCTCCCATCAAAACCCCGATCGTGGAAATGGAGGAGATCCCGATGTAATAGAGAAGACCGACCCCAATGTCAGCAAAGTGAATGCGATCGGTAAACGGCATCACGGCAAGAACGGCAAAGGCAGGGGCAAAGGCGACGATTGGCGCGATCAGGAATAGGGAACGGTCTGCCTTCGCCGGTATCACATCTTCCTTCAACAGAAGTTTTAAAACGTCCGCTGCGGTTTGGAACAATCCGTAAGGTCCCACCCGGTTTGGACCGATCCGCCCTTGCATCCATCCGAGAATCTTTCTCTGGCCATATATGGCGTACATCACAAAGAAAAGAACGATAAAAAGAAGAGCTAAGGCCGAAAGAAAAAAGACGAGGAAATTGATCAGGTTTAATTCTTGGTTAAGAAAGAAATCCATTTATCCGTCCACCTCCCCGAGTACGATATCAATTCCTCCGAGGATCGCCACCATATTGGCAATGTTTTCTCCGACCAACAGCTTGGGGAGGATTTGCAGGTTAATAAAAGAGGGGCGCCGGAAATGAAGGCGATAGGGCTGTGGCTTTCCTTTGCTGTAAATATAAACCCCGATTTCTCCCCGGGGGGCTTCTACCTGTACGAAGGTTTCCCCTTCCGGCGGGCGAATAACCTTTGGAACCTTCCCCATAATCTCCCCGCTTTTAGGAAATTGTTTTAGTGCCTGCTCCACGATGCGCCTGGACTGTTCCATCTCCGCCATGCGGAGAAGATACCTGGACCACAGATCGCCATCCTCACTGGTGGGAATCTCAAAGTCGAACCGATCATAGATCGAATAGGGCTTATCCTTTCTCACATCATAGTTTACGCCCGTACAACGAAGATTTACTCCGGTGAGGGAATACTGAATGGCGGTCTCCTTGTCGTACTTCCCCACCCCTTTCAACCGAGCCTGTAAAATTTCATTCCCGGTTACGAGGGTGTGGTACCCTTCTAATTTTCCCTTAAATTCGTCGATAAACTTCTGAACGCGCGTTAGCCATCCTTCGTCGGGAATGTCCCATTTCACCCCGCCAACCCGCATATAATTATAAGTAAGGCGCGCCCCACTGATCTCGTTGAAAAGTGAAACGATCTTTTCCCGCTCTTGAAATGCGTAGAGAAACGGGCTCAAGGCCCCCAGATCCAATAAATAGGTGCCGAACCAAACCAGGTGGCTGGCGATGCGCTGCAATTCCATCATAATGACCCGAAGGTACTCGGCCCTCTCCGGCACCTCAATGCCCATGAATGTCTCCACGGCATGGACGAGGACGTAATTATTAATCATGGAGGAGAGGTAATCCAGTCGGTCCGTATAGGGGATGATCTGGGTATAATTCAGGTTTTCTGCCAGCTTCTCGGTCCCTCTGTGGAGATAACCGATGACCGGGCGCGCTTCAACAATGGTTTCCCCATCTACCTTTACCACCATGCGAAAAACCCCATGGGTGCTGGGGTGTTGGGGTCCCACGTTTAACAGCATCTCTTCGGTGCGAATCAATCCTTATACCTCCTCGTCGTATTGCTTATAATCTTTCCGGAGAGGATGCCCAACCCAATGATCCGGGAGGAGAATCCGGACTAGATCCGGGTGACCCTCAAAGGAAAGACCGAAGAGGTCGTATACTTCCCGCTCCTGCCAATTGGCCCCGGGCCAAATGGATGTAACCGAAGGAATTCTTCCCCCGTCGCGTTCCGTTTTGACATGAACGGCGATCTGGGTTTTATGCTCAATCGATTGGAGGGAGTAAAAGACTTCCATGTGAGTTTCGAAGTCGATCCCATGAAGGTCGTTTAAATAATCAAAGGATAATTCCGGATCCTCTTTTAACAAACGGGCGGTTTCGAGCCATTTCTCTTTTTTAATGTAAAGGGTGGGTACTTCTTTGCTATGGAAATTGATGAAAGCCTGCTCAACCGGTGAAGAGTCGATTTTCTCTGTGATTCTTTTCACAATAAATTCTAACAGTGGGCGGTTCTTGGAGGGTTTCTCCGTCTCGTCCGCAGTTGCATCCTGCTTAGGCTCTCCACCTGCCGCTTTTGCTTTAGCGGCTGCGGCTGCGGCGGCCTTTGCCTTGGCTGCGGCAATGGCTTTCGCTTTCGCATCCGGGTCGGCAGCTCCCGCCGACTCCGCCTGTGCTTCCGGGGCTCCACCTTCGGCCACCGTTTCCTTGGCGTCCGCGGCTGCTTTCGCCTTGGCTGCGGCGGCAGCCTTTGCCTTGGCCGCAGCGGCGGCCTTCGCTTTTGCCGCGGCGGCGGCCTTCGCCTTCGCTAACTCCAGATCTTTATCATCAGCCACGGGCAGTCACCTTCTTTCCCGTCTTCGCCTCATAACGAATCTTCTCCTGCAATTTATTGATTCCGTAGATGAGGGCAACCGGACTGGGGGGGCACCCTGGAATGTATACATCGACAGGTACGATTTGGTCCACCCCTTTAACGACGGCATAGGATTTTATATATGGCCCACCGGCCGTTGCGCAGGAGCCCATGGCGATCACCCATTTCGGCTCGGCCATTTGATCATAAAGGCGGCGCAGGAGAGGCGCCATCTTCTTCGTCACCGTCCCCGCCACAATCATGCAGTCGGACTGCCTGGGCGAGTTCCGAAAGAAGACTCCGAAGCGGTCGGTATCAAAATGGGATCCCCCGGTTCCCATCATTTCGATGGCGCAACAGGCAAGGCCAAAGGTGAGGGGCCAAATCGAGTTGCTGCGGGCCCATGCTTTTATTTGTTCAAGGGTGGTGAAGAAAACGTTCCGGTTGATTTCTTCCCATTCCTCCGGTTTTACATTCTCCAAACCAAGGGCGGTTATTTCCATTCCAACACCTTCTTCCGCCAAGCATAGATGAGACCAATAAAAAGAAGAAAGACAAAGAGAAGCATTTCAAAGAAAGCAAAAAGGCCCAGTTGGTCAAAAGCCACGGCCCAAGGATAAAGGAAGATCGTCTCCACGTCAAAGATGACGAAGAGGAGGGCAAAGATATAATATTTTACCTTAAATCGGACCCAGCTTTCGCCAATCGCTTCATTCCCGCTTTCATAGGTCTTCCGTTTCTCTTCCGTGGGGTTGTTGGGCCGCAGAAAACGGCCTAATGTGAGGGCTGCCACCGGAAGAAGAATTCCCAGGCCGATAAAGATGAGGATGATAAGATAATTGTTCACGTAGTCTGGTGCCAATGCCATTCCCCCTTTTTATTATTTCGGGAGTCGACCAATCCTTATTCGCGCATCCATTATAGCACGCTCCAAAAAGGAGTGTCTATTTTTATGATGCTTTTATGAAGAACCTTTTATCTCATACGATTGCCCGTTTTACTAAAAAAATGCGATTGGCGAGCTCACTCCCTTGTCACACCCTCGCCACAATTTTATCATTCTCTGCAGAGATTGTGAAGAGTGGAACAAAAGTCAGATAACTCTCCTGAAACACGAGAAAAGATGACGATAGAACGAGAAAAGATGAAGATAGAAAAGGGACCGTCTCAAAAGCGTATGGTCGAATAAGCCGATCCCTAATTTTAAACAAAAAAACATCCCGATCCACCATCATAGGGGAACGGGATGTATGGTTTTGTGCACTTTTTTTAAAACATCAACGTGGCGTAAGTCGTCGCTACTCCCGGGAACGGCCCACCTCAATCCGGGTTAATGCCCTTCGAAGGGCCAACTCCGCCCGCTTAAAGTCGTATTCGCTCCTGTCTGCGAGGCGTTGTTCCGCTCTCTCCTTCGCACGGAAAGCTCGATCAATATCAATTTCTTCGGGCAACTCAGCCGTCTCTGCAAGGATTGTAACTTTGGTTCCGTGAATCTCTATGAATCCGCCGCTTACCGCTACCAATTCTTCTTTCGCATCGGGAAATTGAATCTTTACGGGTGCGATCTGGAGGGTGGTGACCAAGGGCATATGGTGAGCGGCGATTCCCATCGCGCCCTCAGCCGCCATAACACTGACAAAGGTGACCTGCCCGGAAAAGACGAGGCGTTCCGGAGTTACGATTTCCAACAGATATGGAGTCATCTTCTTTCCTCCTATCGGCGTACGACCTAGAGGGTCTTCGCCTTTTCCACCGCTTCTTCGATCGTGCCCACCATGTAAAAGGCCGCCTCCGGCAAATCATCGTGCTTCCCTTCCAGAATTTCTTTAAAGCTGCGGACCGTCTCTTTGACGGGGACATATTTCCCTTCTAACCCGGTAAAGCGTTGTGCGACGAACATGGGTTGAGAGAGGAAGCGTTCAATACGGCGAGCCCGGTGGACAACCAGCTTATCCTCATCGGAAAGTTCATCCATTCCTAAGATGGCGATAATATCCTGAAGCTCTTTATATCGCTGTAGAATCCTCTGCACACCCCGGGCTACCTGATAGTGTTCTTCCCCTACGATGTTGGGGTCGAGGAGGCGTGAGGTGGAGGCCAAAGGATCCACCGCCGGGAAAATAGCCTTCTCAAAAACCTTCCGGTCCAAGTTGGTGGTCGCATCCAAATGGGCAAACGTGGTGGCAGGCGCCGGGTCCGTATAGTCGTCGGCAGGGACGTAAATCGCTTGAATGGAAGTGATGGATCCCTTCTTCGTGGATACGATGCGCTCCTGCAAGGCACCCATCTCTGTGGCTAAGGTGGGTTGATATCCTACGGCCGAAGGCATTCGTCCCAAGAGGGCGGAAACTTCGGAACCGGCCTGGGTGAAGCGGAAGATATTATCGATGAAAAGAAGGACGTCTCTGCCTTCTTCATCCCGGAAGTACTCCGCCATGGTTAAAGCGGAAAGGGCCACACGAAGACGTGCACCCGGCGGCTCATTCATTTGACCAAAGACCATCACGGTCTTATCCATAACCCCTGCTTCAATCATTTCGTGATACAGATCGTTCCCTTCCCGGGTCCGTTCGCCAACGCCGGCAAACATGGAATAACCCCCATGTTGTAGGGCGATGTTGTTAATCATCTCTTGGATCAACACCGTCTTCCCTACTCCTGCTCCGCCGAAGAGACCGATTTTTCCCCCTTTCGCATAGGGGGCCAACAGGTCAATTACTTTGATCCCTGTTTCCAGGATCTCATCCGCAGTCGATAGATCTTCAAAAGCAGGGGCTTGACGATGGATCGGATGGAACTCCGCTCCTTCCACCTGGGGCTTTTCATCAATGGGCTCACCTAAAACGTTAAACATTCGTCCTAATGCCTTAGGGCCCACAGGGACGGAAATGGGACTTCCTGTATCAACCGCTTCCATACCCCGCACGAGACCATCGGTGGATGCCATGGCAATGCAGCGCACCACATTATCTCCCAAATGGTTGGAGACTTCCAGGGTGAGGTGGATATCCACTTCCCCTTTCTTTGCGGCTTTATGGTTAATGGTGATCGCATTATAGATTTCAGGCAGTTTCCCATCCTCGAAGAGAACATCTACGACCGGACCCATCACCTGAAGAACGCGTCCTGTGCTCATTCTCTAACCTCCAATCTCTTTACGCTTCTTTCCTCGTTTATTTGTTACAGAGCGTTTGCCCCGGCTACGATTTCGGAAATCTCTTGGGTAATGGCTGCTTGCCGCGCTCGGTTTAGCTGCAGGGTATAATGGTCGATCAGCTCGGTGGCGTTATCGGTGGCACTCTTCATCGCCGTCATCCGGGCCGCATGCTCTCCTGCCTTTGCTTCCAGGATGGCGCTAAAAATGAGGGTCTCCGCATAGCGGGGGAGCAATTCGGAGAGAACCGCTTCGGGAGAGGGTTCATACTCATATTGAACCTCCGCTTCACCCTGCCCCTTCTCTTCCCCGCTTACGATCAAAGGAAGCAAGCGCACCATCCTGGGCCGCTGTGTCATTGCGTTGACGAACTGGTTGTAGACCAGGTAAAGCTCATCGTAGGTCCCGTCTTCAAAATAGCGGACCGCCTGTTGCACAATCCTCTTCGTATCGGAAAACGTGGGGAAATCGGATAACCCTACGGTCTCTTCCAGGATGGGATATCCCCTTTTTCCGAAGAAATCTCTCCCTTTTCTTCCTACGGTAAGGAGAAAGTATTCCTCTTTGCCCGCATGTTTCTCCTTAAGCTCCCGCTGCAAAACCCGTATCAGGTTGGCATTATACCCACCGGCCAAGCCTCGATCCGCAGTGATCAGAAGATAACCGGTTTTCTTAACGGGACGCCTTTCCAGCATGGGATGCGTAACACCTTCTGTCCCCGATGCGATCCTCATGATCACCTCCCGGATCTTCTCCGCATAGGGTTTGGAATGCTCAGCCCTCTCCTGTGCCCTGCGAAACCGAGAGGCAGAGACCATCTCCATCGCCTTGGTGATCTGGCGGATATTCTTGTTGCTGCGGATGCGCGCTCGAAGTTCACGCAGTCCTCTTGCCATTTTACCACCCCCTTCTTCCCGGGCTCTTCACTACGATTTACTCACGGCAAAACCTTTTTTGAAGGTTTCCACCGCTTGGGTTAATTTCTCTTCATCGGGCAACTGCCCCGTGGTGCGGATCTCGTCTAATAGATCTTGATGTTCTGTTTCAAAGTAACTTAAGAGTTCTTTTTCGAAACGGCGAACATCTTCCAACGGAATATCGTCTAGGAATCCCCGTGTTCCGGCAAAGAGGGAGATGACCTGCTTTTCCACCGGCATCGGCTGATACTGATCCTGTTTTAAAAGCTCTGTTAAACGCTCCCCACGAGTCAAACGGGCTAAGGTTGCTTTATCCAAATCGGAGCCGAACTGGGCGAAAGCTTGCAGTTCCCGATATTGGGAAAGCTCCAGGCGCAGGGTTCCGGCCACTTTGCGCATCGCTTTGATCTGTGCCGATCCTCCCACACGGGAGACGGAAAGACCTACGTTTACGGCAGGACGCTGGCCGGAATAGAAAAGATCCGCTTCCAGGAAGATTTGCCCGTCGGTGATGGAAATGACGTTGGTTGGAATATAGGCGGAAATATCGCCGGCCTGGGTCTCGATAAAGGGAAGCGCCGTGATGGAGCCTCCTCCCAATTCATCGGAGAGTTTGGCCGCCCGCTCAAGGAGGCGGGAGTGGAGGTAAAATACATCCCCTGGAAAAGCTTCACGCCCTGGAGGACGGCGGAGAAGAAGGGAGAGTTCCCGATAGGCCGCCGCTTGTTTGCTTAAATCATCGTAAATGATTAAGACGTGTTGACCCTTATGCATAAAGTATTCGGCCATGGCGACACCGGCATAAGGAGCCAGGTAGAGAAGCGGAGCCGGTTGGGAAGCGCTGGCGGTTACCACGATGGTATAATCCATCGCCCCGTACTTGCGAAGGGTTTCCACCACTCCGGCAACCGTCGACTCTTTCTGCCCGATGGCCACATAGATGCAGATCATATTTTGCCCTTTCTGGTTTATGATGGCATCTACGGCAATCGCGGTCTTCCCTGTCTTACGGTCTCCGATGATCAGCTCCCGCTGGCCCCGGCCGATGGGAATCATGGAGTCAATCGCTTTGATCCCTGTCAACATCGGCTCATGCACCGATTTTCTCTCGATCACACCGGGGGCCCGCCTTTCGACCGGGTTAAACTGGGTGGCTTCGATGGGACCTCGCCCATCCACCGGCTGACCGAGCGGGTTAACCACCCGCCCTAAAAGAGCTTCTCCTACAGGAACTTCCATGATCCGTCCGGTCCGTTTTACCTGATCGCCTTCCCGGATCTCCTGGTAGGGTCCCATGATGACCGCTCCCACGCTGTCTTCATTCAGGTTTTGCACCATTCCCATTACGCCGCCGGGAAATTCCAGAAGCTCTCCGGCCATCGCCTTTTCCAACCCGTGGATCAGCGCAATCCCATCCCCGACCTGGATAATCGTTCCCACCTCGGAAACATCAAGCTCCGAGCGGTATTTTTCAATCTGTTGTTTTAAGATCAGGCTAATCTCATCCGGCTTTATGGTGCTCATCGTATCACCCCTTGCTTAGGCTCTTTTTTCCAGAAAACGTTCTTTTAATTTAACCAATTGCGTGCGGATACTCCCGTCGTAAAGCGTATCTCCGATGCGGACCACGACCCCTCCCAAGAGGGCTTCATCGGTTCTCGTCTTTGCTCGAATGGTTTTTCCCGTCTTCTCTTGGAAGAGAGAAATGATTTTCTGCTCTTCTTCCTTGGAAAGCGGCTTGGCGGTCGTGATCACCGCTTCCACCCATCCTTCTTTCTCGTCCACCAAGCGGAGGAAGGATTCATAAACGGTCTTAAAAAGGGTCTCTCTGCCGTTATCCACCATGATGGAAAGAAAATTTTTCAGGTAGGGATGGGCGTCTCCCGCCAGCGATAGGATAATCCTCTTCTTATCCTCCAGCGTCACCTGGGGATGGGCAAGGAGTCGCCTCGCATCCGGCTCTTCCTCCAATCGCAGAATAAAGCGGGAGAACCCTTCCCGAATCGGGCCTAAGATCTTTTTTTCCTGTGCAGCCAGGAAAAGGGCCTTCGCATAGGGTCTGGCGAGGGAGAGTTTGCTCATTGCAATCCTCCCACCTGTTTCATGTATTGGTCAATCAAATTCCGGTTTGCCTTTTCATCCAACTCTTTTTCGATTAGACGACCGGCGATGGCGACCGATAGGCGGGCCACTTCCTCACGGAGGGAGGCGATGGCATTTTCCCGCTCCCGGGCGATTTCGCTCAAGGCTTGTTCTCTTAGGCGCGCCGCTTCGTTTCTGGCCTCTTCCAGCAGCTTGGCGGCTTCTTTATCACTCATCGTCTTCGCCCGCTGCAAAATCTCCGCCGCTTCCTTCCTGGAGGCTTCCAACGCGGCCTCCTGATCACGGAGAAGCTTTTCCGCCTCCATCCGGTGCTGTTCCGCTTCCTTTAGCTGATGCTCGATGTGTTCCTGCCTTTTCTGCATCATCGTGAGGAGGGGCTTAAGGGCATACCGGCGCAAAAGGAAGAGGAGAAGGATAAAAATCACCAATTGCAATAAAAAGGTCCCCAGTTCTACCGGCAGGCCGAAAATATAGATATCCGCTTGTGTCGCTTCCGCTTCTGCGCTCAGGAACAATTCCCCGTCACTCCTTTCAGGAGAAATAAAACCAGTCACATAAGAAAATCCCCCCCGATCTCGAGGGAGCCAGGTGTTTTGTAAATGCCAAAAAGTAAACGGAAGCGCTCCCTTACCCGATCATCAGCATGATAAGAGAGCTTTCTGCCTCCCAATTTTTATCGGCCAAAGACCATAAAGGCAATAACGACCGCAATAATCGGAATCGCCTCGACGAGACCTACGCCGATGAACATGGTCGTCTGAAGCGTTCCACGGTATTCTGGCTGACGGGCCATCCCCTCAATGGTCCGGCTGATGATTAATCCGTTACCAATACCGGCCCCCAATGCGGCCAAACCTACGGCAATGGCTGCTGCTAATCCTCCTAAAGTCATTGTTTGCTTGTCCTCCTTTAAGGATTTTTTTCATTTTCCATTGATAAGATCAAATTTCAAGTATTTATTTATAAGGGAATTCCCCTATAAATCCTAAATCCGTTTATTCGTGGTGAACCACCTTGTGAGAAATGTAGACCATCGCGAGTGTAACGAAGATGAAGGATTGAATCGCCCCGACAAAGATGCTAAAGGCTTGCCATACCATTAAGGGGATGGCTGCCCCCAAAACCGCAATCACCCCAACTTTGGCTGCTCCGGAAAGAAGCGAAAGCAATACTTCTCCTGCGTAGATGTTACCGAATAGACGCATGCCGTGTGTGAGCGTATTGGAGAATTGCTCAATGAAGGTAATCGGGAAGAGCCACCACATCGGTTGAAAATAACTTTTCAGATAGCCTCCCATCCCATTGTGGCGAATTCCCGAATAGTGGGCCACCAACATGACCAGAACCGCCAGCGCGAGGGTCACATGGGGATCGGCGGTGGGCGACTTCCACCAGAGGTTATGGTCGATGATCAGTGCAAACGGAAGGCCCAGCATATTGGAGATAAAGACAAAGAGAATGAGACCCGTCGCTAGGGTTAAATAGCGTTCTCCCGTCTTCAAATCCATCGTGCTGCCAATAATTCCCCTCGTAAAATCAATCACCCACTCCACCAGATTCTGCCACATCCCCGGCACGCCGGATGTGGCCATCCGTGCCCCTCCAATGGCAAAAATCAGGACAAGAATCGAAGCGATGATACTCATCATGACGGTGGAGAGATTGTAATGAAGTCCGAGAAACTCTACAATGGGCGCTCCATGTTCCAACGCATACTTCCCCCCTTTCTTCTTAAGGATTTTTCCACCCCTTTCCCTCCATGAGATCCGGCGCCATCCATCATCATTTGACTTATGGCCCCGGATCAATGGGAAAGTTCGGTCATTTCTTAGGCTTTTCCGGCATGAAGTAGGCGACGTGCTTGATCACCATAAAGATTCCGCTCGCAATCCCTAAGAGAATTCCTAATACAAGAAAAAGGGGGCTAGTTCCTACTCTCCCATCGAACCATGTGCCGGCAAAATAGCCGGCAACAGTCGGGATCGCCAAATCAGCTCCCAATACCCCTACGATGGCCATGGCCCTAAAAGGGTTCTGATCCCCCGGGTTATCAGTCATCTCATCCACCCCGATCACGAACGGATCCAAAGCAAAGCCTCCTACGGTACCCCTTCCTGTACGATTCCTACGATATCGTACACTAATTGTGATAGGGTTGTCAATGATTGAAACGGAGTTTCATTTTTTTCCTTTATTTTGTCTCATCCATTCAAAAAAAGATAACCTTATTCGTCATAAGTATAACACATTGAGCTATTTCCCCTCCATCCAGGTATAAAGTAGGTAAAAGGCTTCCGCAGCTTCTGCCCGGGTTACCGCCTTTTTGGGGTTAAATGCGCCTTTCTCCACAGGAAGAAGCTGGTATTGGGCGACTTTTGCCGCACTTTTCTTCGCCCAGGAGGGAATGTTCTTCTCATCCGTTAACTTGACGGCCTCCCCTTTTCCCGACGGAGTAATCTTCAGTTGGGTCATGGTTCGATCCAGGATGACGGCGAGCTGCTCCCGGTTTAACCCCACGTTGGGGCGAAACGTTTGATCCGGGTATCCTTCCACCAATTTGAGTGTTTGAGCGGCGGTGATGCCTGCTTTCGCCCATTCGGGCAAAGGATCCTTAAAGGATGAAGCTTCCTTCGTGGTTCCGGTGGGTAGAGCATTGGAATTGGTCTTTTCCATCAAGCGATAGAGAAGGGTAACAAACTGGGCGCGGGTTAGTCCGTCGTTCGGCCGATACTCGGTCGGCGTCATTCCTTGGATCAATCCCTTTTCGGCCAACACGAGGATCGCAGTTTCAGCCCGGTTCCCCTTCACGTCGGTAAAACGCGGCCAACGCTTCTCGATCGGCAGGTAACGCCCGGGCTCCGTTAAAGTAAAGCTCCAATTCTTCTCCTTGCTATAGGTTCCGTGAATCTCTACCCATCCTTTCTTCGCCTCCGACCAGTGGAGTAGGACTACATCCCGATCTTTTTCCTGGGTTAATGTGACGGGGAGTTTCCCGTTTGCAGGAAAGACGGCATCTAAGGTAAATCCCGCTTCATACGGGTTATACCCTGGGACGGAGAGATTTTCTTTTCCGGTATCAAAGGGGGTGATCGTTACCTTTCCCAATTTATCGAACCCCTCCTTGCCCGTGAGTAGAATACTTCCAAGCTTGACGGACAGCCCGTCCGTTTTCCCTTTCTCATAGGTGATGGGCGCCGTGGAGATGTTCTCGGACGATGTGTAAGGATACAGGGCGCTTAAGGTGTCGAAGTAGATGGTGCCTGTTAAAGGTCGGTCCGTTATATCGGGATAATCGACGAGGTAAAGGCTCTTCACTCTCACCGGATATTTCACGGTCGGAGGGAAATAACCCTCCACATATTTCCATCCGGTCCAGTTCACTTGATCGGCCAAGGTGATGAGATAGGTCTTTCCGTTCGCATCGGTCACCTGTGACCTCAGCCAATACCTGCTGTTATCTCCGTAGACCCAAACGCCAAACCCCATGGGATTCCCCGGCAGGGTAAGGGAAGGATCGTTCAAATCGCCGTAAGCCGCCTCGATGTTATCCTGATATTGGTCGGAGTCCGTCACCTGGTTTTCCGTAAATTGGTACGATAATTGAAGAGAAGTATCTCCCCTAAAGACGGGAGCACCGCTTGCTCCGCTCACCTCTTTAAAGGTTCCCTTTACATGATCCGGATAGGGATCAAACGCGATCCCCTTCAGTCCTTCCAGGGAATGATGGAAGCGGGAGAAGCTCCCCTGTGTGATGGGTACCGAGAAGGAGAAGCCGTCCAATCGCCCGATCAGCGTACCTGCGCCGGGTGTGCTGCCCGCTTTATAGGTGAGCCCCTCCATCGTCCCATCCAGGTTTTTGATCTCCCACAAGATCTGATCGCCGGAGACCGTAAAGGTAAGCCCGCTTTTGATCGTCGCCTTCATGGTGAAGCTCTGTTCCCCGCCTAAGGGCAGGTTCACTGCATTGGGGATCACTTCAATTTTGCTCAGGTCCTCTCCACCAAAAACCGTCACCGTAAGTCGGTTTGATTCTACCCCATAGAGGCTGGCCCAGACTTCCGTCCGGCCGCTCTTGTCGGCCACAAAAGCATCTTGTTCAAAATGGCCAATCTCCGGATTGGAGAGGTGCCATTCTACCGCCGCCCTGTCTACGGCAAAGGGCAGAATATGTTCATCATACCCTTTGAGTAAGTAGCTCGTTTTATTGCCGATGAGGAGGTTGGTTGAGCCGCTCAGGATGAGGCCTGCAAGTTGCCCCGGAGGCGCTTCGTTAAAGACGGCGATGCCGTCGGGGATGGAACGCTCCGTCCCTCCTTCCGGCTTATTGATCAGCGTCACCTTTTCATCTCCGGGAAGACGAGCCACCATGGTAGAGGAACCCCCTCCATCCAGGTTAGCCGCTTTCCAGATGCCCAAGCTCGCCAAAACCTGGGAGAAGGCAGCTAAAGAGAGCCCGTCACTTCCATTGGTTTTCTCCAGGGTGACGAAATATACTTTCTTTCCATCTTGGCTAATCCCCACGGCGGAACGGGCCCGGTAGGAATCCATCCCGTCAAAACGGGTGGTATCGGGAATAGGAACGGCATGGCCTTGATCTACCAAGAGCGCATGGGCGCCAATGGCTTGCTCCACCTGTTTATCGATCGGTGTAACTTGATAATCTACTTGAATGGGATCGCCTACCCGGAGATGGGGGAGAAGGGACTGAGCCATGGTTCCCTGTGCGGTCAGAATAAATCCATCGGCCGGGATGGGAACGCCGTCCTGGTTTTGCCGAATCTCTCGAATCACACCCTCCGAGACGACCACTTCGACGACGGGAGTCCCCACCTTTTTCCCTAAAGAGGTGGTTCCCCATCGAGGTGTGTAGAGATTGATGCGGTTGGTGTGGCTTGGACCCTGGTGGGTGTTGTGAATCTCCTTGTTCAAGTTGAAGATGGGAAATGTGGAACCGTCGGCCATCATCACCTGGCCTGTAAATCCAAGGGGCTCGATGATGGCGGTCTTGTCCGGGGTGATGGCAAAATCTTGCCATCCATAAAGGACAGATTGGGAGGTAATCAGTTCTCCATCCTTTAACTCCATGGCGAACGGGGCAGGGTAACGCGATAAATTGAAGAAATTGGCGTTAATGGCGGCCACCGCCCCATTCTCATCCGCCATTTTGCTAAGCGGCTGTTTCCCGATGGTTCCCCCTTTCCCATAAATGGGAGCCACCTTCACATAGGGGTTGTTCAAATCGATTTCCGTTACATATAGCTTCTGGGTAACCCCATTTACCCCCTTTTGATAGACTTTAAGGATGGTTCCCTCTCCGATCTGGGTGGAGGAAAGGAGGGTTAGCGATCCGTTTCCTGCCTGAGCTCCATCTGCCGCGAAGACGTATCCTGCGTTTGATAGCATCAATGACAAGATGAGGAACAACGTCCCCATGCCGGAGACAAGTCTCCTCCTCTGTTTGCTGCGTTGCATTCCTTTTTCCTCTCCTATCTTCCAATTTTTTTCTCTTGTTCCCCTGCAAACTGTAACTCTATCATAATAGGACGAATCAGGCAGGCAAAAGTTTCAGGATTTATTTAAATTAAAATAGAAAAAGAGGGAATTTCCCTCTCTCTTAAAGTCGCCGCATCTATTGAAAGATTGCCGAAATCTTAAACCGAACCGTTTGTCCCGGGGTGATCTGCGGAGGGGACATGCCCCCAGCAGATGGGAATCGTAATGGGGAGAACCTGTGAACGAATGTACTTTAATGGGAAGAAGGATGAAAGGGCTGGGGAGGTGTTTGGACCAATCCAAAGGAATAGGCGATCGCCCGGGTAATCCGTTCCGATGCCCTCCCGTCCCCGTAGGGATTCACCGCCTTCGCCATCGTTCGGTATGCTTCCTCGTCGGTCAAAAGCTTCCGGGTCTGGCGATAAACCTCCTCTTCTTTCGTCCCGGCCAAAAGTAAGGTCCCCGCTTTTATCCCCTCCGGCCGCTCCGTCGTATCCCGAAGGACGATGACCGGTTTCCCTAACGCCGGCGCTTCCTCCTGCACCCCTCCCGAATCGGTGAGAATGAGATGGGAGCGGGCCATCAAATTTTGGAATTCGATGGCATCCAGGGGGGGGATGAGGTGAATGCGGGGATGATTCCCTAAATAGGCTTGGGCCGCTTCCTGGACGAGGGGATTGAGATGGACAGGGTAAACCAAGTGTATATCCGGGAATTCCTCGATGATGCGTCGAACCGCCCGAAAAATGCCTTTCATCGGTTCCCCCAGGTTTTCTCTCCGATGAGCCGTCATGAGGAGAAGGCGTTCCCCCTCACCCAAGGTTTCCAGGACGGGAAATTGAAAGTCGTCCCTCACGGTGGTTTTTAAGGCATCAATCACCGTATTCCCGGTGATGAAAATCCGTTCCTCCGGCTTATTCTCTTTCAAAAGCGCCTCTGCCGCCGTTTCGGTGGGGGCGAAGTGGAGATCCGCCATGACTCCTGTAAGCTGCCGGTTCATCTCTTCCGGATAAGGGGAATATTTGTTATAGGTTCTAAGTCCCGCCTCCACATGTCCGACCGCCACCTGATGGTAATAAGCGGCCAAAGAACCGGCGAAGGTGGTGGTGGTATCTCCATGGACGAGGACCAGGTCCGGATGAACCTCTTCAATGACCTTTTCCAATCCCTTTAAGGCATGGATGGTAATATCCGTCAGCGTCTGCCGCTCTTTCATGATGTTTAAATCAAATTGGGGATGAATCTTAAAAATTTCCAGGACCTGATCCAACATCTCGCGATGTTGGGCAGTAACGGCTACATACGTTTCAAACCATTCCTTCTTCTCTTCCAACGCCTTCACCAGAGGGGCCATTTTAATCGCCTCTGGTCGGGTACCGAAAATGACTAGGATTCTCCGCATACGATTTTCTCCTTACTCCTTGTCTATCCTTACTTCGTGCCGAAGAGGCGGTCCCCAGCATCCCCTAATCCCGGAACAATGTAGCCATGGTCATTCAGGTGTTCGTCAACGGCGGCCACATAGATGTCTACGTCCGGATGATCCTTATCCAAACGGGCGATTCCTTCCGGCGCTGCGATCAGGCACATCAGCTTGATGTTTTTGCCCCCCCGCTCTTTAAGCGCCTTGATGGCGGCTGAAGCCGAACCGCCCGTGGCCAGCATGGGATCGATCACGATCAGGTCCCGTTCGGCAATATCGGTGGGAAGTTTTACATAATATTCCACCGGCTGCAGGGTATCCGGATCCCGATACAGGCCGATATGCCCCACTTTCGCCGTAGGAATCAGTTTCAACATCCCATCCACCATGCCGAGCCCCGCTCGCAAGATGGGGATGAGGCCCAGTTTTTTCCCGCTAATCACTTTGGTTCTGCATGTAGCAACGGGAGTTTCCACCTCAATTTCTTCGAGGGGAAGTTCACGGGTAATCTCATAGGCCATCAGCATGGCCACTTCGTCGATTAACTCTCTGAACTCCTTCGTTCCCGTATTTTTATCCCTTATGTAAGATAGTTTATGTTGGATCAAAGGGTGATCCATCACATGCACTTTTGCCATGGGCTGCCCTCCCGGTCCGGTTTATTCATCTCGTCCATTATAACAGAATTTTCGACAGGGGAGAAAAGAATCTTGCGGAAAAGTTCAGATGTACGGCGGAAAATGAAAAAAGCCTGCCCATGATAAGAACAGGCTTTTTTTCGTTACCGAGTGTAATGAAGCCCCGGATAGAGAGGAAAGCGCTCCGTCAAGCTCCGGACAAGGCGGCGGGCCTCCTCCTTTTTTCCTTCGTCCCCTGGGTGTTGCAAGACGAGGGAGAAGATTTGGGCGATCTCCTCCATCGCCTCTTCATCCATCCCCCGGGTCGTTACGGCAGGGGTGCCGATGCGAATGCCGCTCGTGACAAAGGGGCTTTCCGGATCATAGGGGATGGCATTCTTGTTCGTGGTAACGCCCACCTCATCCAGGAGTTTTTCCGCCGCTTTCCCCGTTAGTCCGGTGTTTCGTACATCAATAAGGATGAGATGGTTGTCCGTCCCTCCGGAAATGAGGGTGAAGCCTTTCTCCTTTAAGGCATCCGCCAAACGTTTCGCGTTCGCCACGATTCGGCGGGTATAGGCGGCAAACTCATCGGTGAGGGCTTCTCCAAAGGCAACCGCTTTTGCCGCGATGACATGCATCAAAGGACCGCCTTGAATCCCCGGGAAGATCGATTTGTCGATGGCCTTGGCATGCTCTTCTTTGGTCAAGATGAGGCCTCCCCGGGGCCCCCGAAGGGTTTTATGGGTGGTAGAGGTGACAAAATCGGCATAGGGAACAGGGCTTGGGTGGACTCCTTTGGCCACAAGGCCGGCGATATGCGCCATATCTACCATTAGGTAAGCGCCCACCTCATCGGCAATCTCTTTTAATTTCTGAAAGTCGATGATGCGGGGATAGGCGCTGGCACCGGCAACGATTAATTTTGGCCGATGTTCTAAGGCAAGGCGGCGTACTTCTTCATATTGAATAAGGTGGCTCTCCGGGTCTACCCCATAAGGAACAAACCGATAGAGGAGACCTGAAAAATTGACGGGACTCCCATGGGTCAGGTGCCCGCCGTGGGCCAGGTTCATCCCCAGGACGGTATCTCCCGGCTTCAGGATGGCATGATAGACCGCCATATTCGCCTGGGCTCCCGAATGGGGTTGGACATTGGCGTGTTCTGCCCCGAAGAGCTCCTTCACCCGGTCCCTGGCCAAGTTCTCCACGATATCCACATATTCGCAACCACCATAGTACCGCTTCCCGGGGTAGCCTTCCGCGTATTTATTGGTGAGTACCGTCCCCATCGCTTCCAAAACCGCCTGGCTTACGAAGTTCTCAGATGCGATCAGCTCAATCTTCTCCCGCTGCCGGTTTAACTCCAACTGAAGCGCCTCTGCCACCTGCGGGTCATGCTTTAACAATTCTTCCATTTGGTCTCCTCCTACCTTCTTCTTCACCGATCTTTTTATGAATCATCAGAGGGATGTTTCCCCTAACATGAGATCCCGCCTTCCGGTTTCTCCTCTTGCCCTGAATCCCCTCTTGGAGATGCGTCCCTACGGTAAACCGCCCGTTCCCCGCCGATCAGCTTCGGCCGGGTATAAGCCATGGTAAGATGGGCGCTTCCCAACTGCCGGACGGGCGGGCGCAAGGGAACGGCTACCGGTTTTAGATGCATGCCGATAAAGGTGTCCCCAATGTCTATGCCGGCATGGGCCTCAATCTTTTCGACACAAACCGGATCCTTAAAACGGGAATAAGCATACGCTGCCATCGCCCCTCCGGCCTGGAGAACAGGAACTACCGTAACTTCTTCTAGGTGAAACTCTTCCATCGTCTTCCGTTCTACGACCAAAGCCCGGTTTAAGTGCTCACAGCACTGAAAGGCGAGATGAAACCCCCATTTTTCCCGAACCTCGGCAATGGCTTCATAAAGGCACTTCGCGATTTCCCCATTGCTTCCCTTCCCGATATGAATGCCTTGTACCTCGCTGGTGCTCGCCCCGACCACCAAAATCTCTTTTTGGGAGAGGGGCTTCTTGGCGAGGAGGGTTTCCAATGCTTCTTTCAGATCTCCTTTCAACTGCAGCAGATCGTAGGTCACGCCAAAAACTTCCTTTCTCAAATCGGTTCAATTCATATGGAACCTTCCCCGATCCTCTTCCTTAGGGGAGAAATCGTTCTCTCAGATCATCTTTCCATGAAATTGATCCCGGGATCCCTCACTCTCCGCAGTATTTCTCCTCCATGGCCGCGATCTTATCTAGACGGCGGGAATGCCTGCCTCCCGTAAATTCGGACGTAAGCCAGATTTTCGTGATTTCCCGGGCAATTTCAGGGCCGATAATTCGTCCTCCCATGGTGAGGACGTTGGAATCATTATGCTCCCGAGTGACTTTGGCCGAGTAGAGGTCATGGACGAGAGCAGCCCGAATCCCTTTCACTTTATTGGCGGCGATGCTCATGCCGATCCCTGTCCCGCAGATCAGGATGCCCCGGTCAAATTCACCCGCCGCCACTTTCTCGGCCACAGGGAGGGCATAGTCGGGATAGTCGACCGATTCAAGCCCTTGACAACCAAAATCCTCCACTTCCATGCCCAATTCTTCCACGATCATCTTTTTGATCAATTCTTTCAGCTCATACCCACCATGGTCGGCGGCAATGGCGATGCGCATTCCTGATATCCCTCTTTTCTTTTCTGAAGTTTTGCCGCTTTGTCGCTTGTTCCCACAGATCTTCACGATCACCCCTATTATATCGTATCCACCGGAAAGAAAAAGACCCCAGTGGCCATACAACCGGAGTCACTATGTTTGTAAGGGGTAGCCAGGGACCCTTTGTTCAAAGGGTTCTCCTCCCTGGTCCCAACGACCCAGATGATGCCGGCGGGACGGAAAAAATGTTATTAGCCTAAAGCTTGAAAAAAGATAGTTTCTTCCTCAACTCTTCCGTTTTCCTTGTAAGCTGATCGGCAAACTTTGCGATTTCTTCCATCGATGCGCTTTGCTCCTGGGTAACCGCAGCCACCTGTTTTCCGCCCTCCGTCATTTCTACAGACATGGCCGCCAGCTGTTCCGTTTCTTTTTTTATCCGATCCATGCCCTTAAATTCATCTTGAACGAGGAGAGCAATCTCATCCACCGAGGCTACGGCCGTATTAATCGAATCGGAAATCTTATTCAAGGATTCGGAGGTAGTTTCCGCTTTCTTCGATTCGTCCTTGGCCAGTTCAACTTGATCAGAGATCTTCTTCACCACGAGACGAACCTGTTCTTGCATCCTCTCAATCCGTTCATTAATCGACATCACCGCTTTGGCGCTTTGGTCCGCCAATTTCCGCACCTCTTCGGCAACAACCGCGAATCCCCTGCCGTTTTCTCCCGCACGGGCCGCCTCAATGGAAGCATTTAGAGCCAACAAATTGGTCTGTTCCGCGATCTCGCCGACCACTCTGGAGATCTGACCGATTTCTGCCGCATGATTTTCCAGTTCTTGAACGGACCGGATCGCGTCTTCATTCTGCTCGCGCAGTTTATAGATCCCCTTCGTCAAGGATTTTGCCTCCTCCAGGGAATCCTTCAGCTCCTTGTCCATCTTGTGCGACAACTCCTTGGTCCGCTCCGCGTGTTGATTTACCCTTCGGGATGTATCGTAGAGAGACTGCAGCCCTTCCGAAGCCACTTTGAGTGCCCGTTCCCCCTGTTCCACCCCTCCTGCAATCCTCTCCACCGTAACCGCAATCGCTTCCGCATGGGAGGCCGCTTCACGCGTCGTCTCCTTAAGCTTCGCAACTCCCTGATCCGTATGTTCAAAATGGGCATAGATCTCTTCCATGATCTGCCTTAGTTCGCCAATCATCCTCTTAATGGCGGCTGCCAAGGCGCCCACCTCATCCCTTGATCGGCCCACTTGTACCTCGACCGTTAGGTCTCCCCCGGAGATTTTCTGCAACTGTTCTTCAAATTTCTTCAGGGGTTTGACCAAATAGATGGCCGCAATATATCCCAGAATCCCCATCCATAGGACGCCCAAGAGAAGAACAATTCCGGTGAAAAGAAGGGGCGGAACTTGGGCAAAAAAGAGATCCTTTAAAACAAAAATACAAAAAAAGCTTGTCCCATATGTGATCATAGAGAGGATAATGATCCCAAAAACCAATTTCTTTTTTAGCCCGAAACGGATGGTCTCTACACCTTGTCGCCTGGTTCCTCCTGTTTTATTTCTCACCCTTAACAACCCCTCCCGAACTTTGACTTGTCTTTAGCGTGCATCGCTTCGCGGCCCACACTCCCTCTTCATCACGGCATTGTCCTGTTCCCATCGTACGAATTCGAGATTCTTAGACGAAATCCTGCCTCATTTTCTATTTTCCAACCATTTTTTTAATGCCTCTTCTATATCCTGCGCAGCCTTCCGATATTGCTCTACGTCGCCGCCAAAAGGGTCATCAATATCCAGAGGGGAATCCGGAGAGATCGAGCCATCCTGTGAGAGGGAGTGGGCATACTCCTTTAGCGTAAAAACTTTGTCGGTATATTGAGGGAAATGGTTCTGAAGGGATCGCTTGTGCCCAATCGTCATGGTAAGGATGAGATCCGCCCAGGACATGAGGGGTTCGTCGATCTGGCGAGCCGTATGGTTAAGCTCGATGCCCCTCTCTTCCATCACTTGAATCGCATGAGGAGAGGCGGGACTTCCTTCGAATGCTAAGATTCCCGCGGATTTGACTTCCATTTCATCTCCAACCAGATGGCGGAGCAACGCTTCGGCCATCGGGCTTCGACAAGTGTTTCCGGTGCACACAAAAAGTACCTTCATGTCATTCAGGCTCAGGTTCCCTTCAACATTCCGGGAATGGTCGCCTATTACTCCTTTCGGCTGCGCAGTTTTCCTGACCATAGGTTAAACGTTTCGGATCGATCCATCCGAAGGTTGTTCCAACCGAGAAAGTTTAGAACATCAGCTTTATTCCCAAAAGAATCATGATAATTCCACCCATTCGCTCGCCGTATTCCCCCATCCAGCTGTTATTGCGGACCATCTGCCGGCCGAGGAAAATCCCTCCCAATGGAAGAAGTCCTCCCCACAGCCCGAAGAAACCGAGCATGACCCAGGAATGGACGGAGAAAAGCCCCAGGGAGAGACCGATGGAAAGGGCGTCGAGACTCACCCCCAATGCGAGAAGAAAGGTCCCTAGCCAGCCGGCAGGGAGGAGGGGAAGACGGCTCTCCGTTTTAAGCCAAGAGGAAAAGAACATTTGAGCGCCGATGAAGATTAAAACGGCTCCCCCCGCTGCGTGGGCAACACCCCCGATGACACGGGAAAG
The DNA here is from genome assembly GCF_000510645.1 of Thermicanus aegyptius DSM 12793. NCBI lineage: Bacteria > Bacillati > Bacillota > Bacilli > Thermicanales > Thermicanaceae > Thermicanus > Thermicanus aegyptius. The sequence goes on from NZ_KI783301.1 coordinate 3,367,146, forward strand.
GAGATTGCCGATCCCCATTCCAATAAGAGGCATCAAAACATGGAGCAAGCCGATGAGAAAGCCGATACGTAGGAATTGACGCACTTTTACTCCCGTCATGCCGATTCCCACACCCAGGGAAAAAGCATCCATCCCTACAGCCAAAGCTAACATATTGATCGTCACCAGTTTCCCCAATAAGATCTCCATCGTCACCCTCCTGCCGGTTCTCTTACAAACCTATGCAGGGGATGTCCATCTCATGCCGTGTATGTTCCAAAAAGATTGAAACGCCACTTGCCTAAAGCCGGCGGGACGCTGGGGAAGAGCCACGCTTTCGGGTGATCTGCCGCACGAATCCAAGAGATTCCCGTGGGCCCCACCCATTAGGGAAGAATCCTCCCGGCCGCTTTACTCAGGCGGTTCATGATGGCGGCTCCGATTCCACCCTTAGGAAAGCTCTCCCCGATGATTTCATCCACATCTAAAGGATCAAAAGATCGTAAAGTATCATAAAGGTGTTGGGCAATTCCATCCAGATTCCCTCTTTCCCCCAGGGAGAGAATGACCCAATGATTCCCAGGTTCCCCGGGCAAATGTTCTTCAAAATAGGGAACATCCTCGTCCGTGGTTAAGATGCCTACCCTCTTTCCATCGCGGATCAGCTCTGCCGCCTGCGCCGCCATTTTCCATCTACGGCGGGAGGGATTGAGATCGGCAACCAAGGTGAGAGGAGCGCGGGGCGCGTAGTGGGGATATTTTAACCCCGGTGCTTTTGGGGGAGCGTTGCTTTGATTTAAGGCAGGGTCTACGACAACCTCTCCTATAACCTCCTCCAGGGATTCTTTGGTTATCCCCCCGGGTCGTAAAATCTGGGGAGGAGAGAGGGTAATGTCTAAAACCGTTGATTCCAAGCCGATCCCCGTCTCTCCTCCGTCAATGATACCTGCGATCCTTCCCTCTAAATCGGCAAGGACATGGGCTGCCTTGGTGGGACTGGGCTTCCCGGATCGATTGGCGCTGGGAGCGGCGAGAGGCCGTCCCACTTCCCGCAGGAGGGCTAACGCGACAGGATGATTCGGGATCCGTACCGCTACGGTGGAAAGTCCTGCGGTCGCCAAGGAAGAAGCCCTGCCGTTATTCGGGAGAATAAGGGTGAGGGGACCTGGGGAAAACCGGCGAAAGAGTTCCTCAGCCAGCGGGGGAAGGTGGGTAACTACTTCCTTTACCTGCCCCGGATCATAAAAGTGAAGGATGAGGGGGTTATCGGAGGGCCTCCCTTTCGCCGCATAGATCTTCGCCACGGCCTGGTCTGAATAGGCATCCGCCCCCAATCCGTAGACGGTTTCCGTAGGGAAAGCCACCACTTCCCCTTGACGGAGGAGTTTGGCCGCTTCGATCAGGAAGGGGTGGGATGGACGAACCTCATCGGGGGGGAGGAGCCATTGTTTGGTTTCCATCTTCTGTCGCTCCTTATGCTTATACTGGTTCCCTATCTCCCATTCTATTCCTGGCCGGGAAGAATTCAACCCTCCCCTACACTTTTAAAACCCGGAATAAGGAGTGGGCTTTTTTTACTTCCTCCATCCCGCCGATGGTTTGAATCGCCTGATTTACCTGTTTCTTTGAGGCGTGGTGGGTGACGATCAAGATTTCCGCTTCCTGGGTCTCTTGGTTCGGGTATTGGGCGATTTGGGCGATGCTTACTTCCGACTGGGAGAGGATATTGGTGATCTTGGCCAGCACCCCGGCCTGGTCCTTTACCGTAAATCGAAAATAGAAGCGGGTGAAAATCTGATCTTCCTCCTTCATCTTCTTCTTGTGGTAAGGGAACACTTGCTCTCTCCCGTTCACTCCCAGCTTCATGTTTTTCACCACAGCCACCAGATCGGCTACAACGGCGGTGGCGGTAGGCAGTTCACCCGCCCCTTTCCCATAAAACATAGTCTCCCCGACAGCCTCTCCGTAGACATAGACGGCATTATAGGAATCGCTGACGCTGGCCAAAGGATGGCTCTTCGGTACCAAGGTAGGCTGGACGCTTACTTCGGTCAGCTCCTCCTCCCGCTCGGCAACCCCAAGGAGTTTAATCACATAGCCCAAGGCGTCGGCGTAGTTGATGTCCGTTTTCTCCACATGGGTAATTCCCTCTACCGCCACATCCTCCAGGTGGATCCCCACATGAAATCCTAAAGTGGCCAAAATGGCCATTTTGCGGGCGGCATCATACCCCTCCACATCATTGGTGGGGTCCGCCTCCGCATAGCCTAATGCCTTCGCTTCAGAGAGGGCTTCTTCATAGGATATTCCCTCTTCTGTCATCTTGCTTAAAATATAATTGGTGGTTCCATTTACGATCCCCATGATCTTCGTAATCCGGTCGGCCGTAAAACTCTCCACCAGTGTGCGAATGATGGGAATCCCACCGGCGACGCTCGCCTCGTAGAAGAGATCACAGTTCTTCTCTGCCGCCAATTTCAAAAGCTCCGCCCCGTATAAGGCCATCAGGTCTTTATTCGCCGTTACCACATGCTTTCCTTTCTTTAGGGCTTTTTCGATATAAGTCCGAGTCGGTTCGATGCCTCCAATCACTTCCACAATCACATGGATGCTCTCATCTTCCAAAAGCTCTTCGGGGTCTGCCGTCAAGAGATGAGGTGGAACATAGATGGAACGTTCTTTCTCCGGATGCTTCACCAAAATTCGGGCAATCTCCAATCTCATTCCCGTTTGGGCCATGAGCTCTGCTTCATGGGCCCGAAGAAGGCGGACAACCCCTGTACCAACCGTTCCCAGTCCCATCAGACCGATTTTTACCTTTTCTCCCTTGGTCATGCTCCCACTCCCATCTATTCATAATGAACAACTGTATTTTTATAGAGGACATTATATCTTATCTCTTCCTCATACTGCAATAGGAGCGGGATGAAAAAACCCCCGTTCATGGGGGGCTGCATGATCCTATGAAAAGAGCCAATCCAATAATTTCGAAATCCATTCCCAGAAAAAGGAGGCGTATACCACGCGGGGCTTCTCTTCCCCTTTCCCACCGGCCTCCCTATTCCCTTCGGCGGCCTTTGCCTTTTGCTCCAATTTTTCTGTGGTTACGTCTACAAAGCATAGGGGAGGAAAGAGGACACACCACCAATTCTGCCCTTCCCCTTTTCCCAGGGTAATCCGAAGGGCTTCATAGGTCCCTGCCGGGTATACATGTCCCCCATACACCTTGGATGGAAAGGGGACTTTCCCGAGGAAGACATCAAAGGAATACGAAAAGCCATAGCGATCTAGGGTATCCTGCACCGCTCCCTCAATCTCGGGGAGGTGACGGCGAATCGTTTCCTTGGCCTGGTTAAAGTTCTCCACCGCAAGGGTTTCTGCCATGCCGTTTACTTTATCAATCACCGCATCCCGCACTTTTCTCTTGATCCATTGATCGATCGGATCATCGCTGTTCGCCAGAATGCGAAGGCGAATCGACTGTTTAGGGATCACCGCCTGGGCGTCTAATTGTTCTTCCCAGCTTAGGATGAGCACCACGAAGGATGCAAAAAGATAAAGCCATTTTTTCACCCGAACCCTCTCCTCTCCTGGCTACAGTATGCCCGGAACGGAGAGAGGTTAAACCGATCATTCTATTCAATTCCCTATATACGATAAGCGATTACGATCCGGTCGATCCCTTGAAAGTCTTTGATAAGCTCTACGCTCTTTATTCCAGGAATCTCTTGAAGCAGGCGAACGGTCTCTTTTCCTTCATGAATGCCCACTTCAAAGAAGGCAACTCCCTCCGGGAGAAGCAAATCCGGGAGTTGTCTGAAGATGTCCCGGTAAAACAAGAGTCCGTCTTCGCCCCCATCCAACGCGATACGGGGTTCGTAATCCCTCACCTCCTTTTGCAAGGAAGGAATCTCCCGGGTGGGAATGTAAGGAGGATTGGATAACAGAAGAGGGAATGGGGGAAATCCCTTCCCTGAAATCTCCCGCATATCGGCCAACACCGGATGATAGCGTTCCGCAACCCCTAATCGCTCGGCGTTTTTCCGGGATACCTCCAACGCTTTTTCGGATCGATCCACTCCCCACCCTTCCCAACGGGGCCGTTCCCGAAGGAGGGTGAGGGAAATGGCGCCGCTCCCTACTCCCAAATCGATCAGGCGGAGCGGTTCGTTCACCTTCCCGGTCTCTTCGCTCCAACGAAGGGCCGCCTCTACCAATAACTCGGTTTCGGGCCTCGGGATGAGTACATCGGGAGTGACGAGGAAAGTATATTTATAAAAGGGCGCTTCTCCCAGGATATATTGAAGAGGCTCTCCTCTCTTCCTTCTCTCCAGAAGGGGAGCCACCCGCCCCCATTCCACATTCGGATTTGGATCGGAAAGGGCGAGTAAGAAACGGGTTTTGTCCCAACCAAAGGCATGGGAGAGCAGCAATTCCGCCGTTTTCTCCGCCCCTTCCACTTGGTTTTCCCTTAGGTTTCGGAGAATTTCCTCGTAGGCTTTCCTTGCGGTCATCCCCATGGGACTTATTCCACCTTCTGCAGTTCGGCGGTCTGATAATGGAGCGTTAAAGCATCAATGATCTCATCCAAATCCCCGTCCATCACCTGGTCGAGGCGGTGGAGGGTAAGCCCGATCCGATGATCCGTAACCCGGTTCTGGGGAAAATTATAGGTGCGGATCCGTTCACTTCGATCACCGGTTCCCACCGCCTGTTTTCTGGTTTTCGCATATTCCGCGTCGGCTTCTTCCCGGTATTTTTCATAAAGGCGGGCCCGGAGCACCTTCATCGCCTTCTCTTTATTCTTATGTTGGGATTTTTCATCCTGGCAGGAGACCACAATTCCGGTGGGAAGATGTGTAATCCGAACCGCGGATTGGGTGGTGTTTACCGATTGTCCTCCCGGTCCACTGGAGCAGAAGATATCGACACGGATATCCTTTTCTTGAATCTCCACCTCAACTTCTTCCGCTTCCGGAAGAACGGCTACAGTGGCCGTAGAGGTGTGAATCCGCCCTCCCGACTCCGTTTCCGGGACCCGTTGTACCCGATGGGCGCCGTTCTCAAACTTGAGACGACTGTACGCCCCTTTTCCTGTGATCGAAAAGACGATTTCTTTAATTCCACCCAAGTCCGTATAGTTGGCGTCGATCACCTCAATCTTCCACCGTTTCCGCTCTGCGTAGCGGGTATAAAGACGAAAAAGATTGGCCGCGAAGAGGGAAGCTTCTTCCCCCCCTGCCGCTCCACGGATCTCCACGATGACATTCTTTGCATCATTGGGATCCTTCGGCAAGAGAAGCCGACGAAGTTCCCCTTCCAATTTCTCCTTTTCGCCACTTAATTCTTCGATCTCTCCTTTTACCATTTCCATCATTTCTTCATCGAGATGCTCTCTCAGCATTTCTTTGGCATCTTGGAGCTGGCGTACGACTTCTTTATATTGGCGGTACGTATTTACCGTATCTTCTAGGTCAGACTGTTCCTTAGATAATTCGGCTAATTTCTTCGGATCTCCCAGGATCTCCGGTTGGGTCAACATTTGGCTGATCCCTTCGTAGCGGGCGACAACTGCTTCTAGCCGATCAAACACGCGGATCCCCCCATCTTTGTTAGAAAAAGTATCTACCTATAACTGTGTAATTATATAGCATCTTAATGTTGTTTTCAATCCCGTATGTAAAGACAAGTCAGGCAGATGACCTGACTTGTGTGTTGAGGAGAGGCTTATGAAGAATGGATCGAGGGTTAGCTAACGGGTGGGACGGGTTGTCGTATTGGGAACCATGTTCCGGTTCAAGTAGTCCAGATCGGAGCGGTAGCGGTTATAGTCGTACCCGGTGTTTCGCAAACCGGTATCGATAAACCCGATGCGGCGGAGAAATCCTTTGTCGGAGGTAACCCGGATATCATAGGAAGGCATCGCCCGGGATAAAACCCGATACACTTCGGTCTCAATGGCCGGCGCCGTACGGTTAGGAAGGTTTTCCGCAATATCTAAACCTACATAAGCCGTACGCCCCACGATGATCGACTTCGCAGAGTCAACTCCCCGGACGGTTGCCGCAAGATCCGCCATTCGGTCCGCATCCGCATTAAGGTTGGTCGGTCGATAATTCGGATTCATATTCTGGGCACCGTTTAAGGCGTTATCATATCCGGTAAGCCCAGGGGCCGTATACCGGTTATATCCCGTATACCCTATCCCACCCGGTGGTGGGGTGTAACCGGTGTACCCCGTGTATCCATTATACCCGTTGTTACCGGTATATCCCGTCATCCCGGGGGTATACCCTGTCCAACCTGTGTACCCAACTCCCGTATATCCCCCATACCCGTTATAACGGTTTACCGTTGTCCCGGTATAATTTCTGGTTGCCACCGTATTAGGACCTGTGTAACCGGTTCGGGTATTGCCCGTTCGATCCATCCCCTGGTTGTTCGTCGCAGGAGCGCAAGCTGTGGTAACCAAGGCGAAACCCAGAATCGCTGCTGGCAGAAAATATTTTTTCTGCACCTATTCCACCTCCTCACGGGTAGTATAACCCGAAGGCAAAAGCGGACAGGATTCACTTTCTGGCAAGGGTGGAAGATGCGAACAGTCGATGATAAACGCTAAAGCGAAATCCTTTCAGAAGACAATGAAAGCGGAAATCTTGGTTCCGATTTCCGCTCCTAACATAATCCTTCAACTAACATAATCCTTCAACGCTTATTTTAGATTATATTTTTTCTTAAAGCGATCCACACGGCCACCGGTATCCACATATTTCTGCTTCCCTGTGAAGAAGGGGTGACATTCGGAGCAAATTTCTACTCTGAGGTTCTTTTTCACCGATCCGGTCTGGAATGTATTGCCGCAGGCGCAGGTAACCGTAGCCAATTCGTAAGGGGGATGAATTCCTTGTTTCATGCTTCTCACCTCTTTCCGCCCTGATTCAACTTGGGAATCAGAGTAACATACAGACACATGAAAGGATTATATCACAAGAATGCTTTCAGTTCAAGGGTGCGCGATCAATCAGTTAAAATGTTACCGAAAGGAGATTGGATCACTCACATCGAAATGTTACCGAAGGGATGTGTTTTGAAACTAACCATGAAAACACGACGTGAAGTGATCCATGCCTTGGCTGAACAATATAAGAGAGCAAAAACGCGTCATGAGAAATCTGCAATACTGGACAATGCCGTAAAAATGTTGGGTTGCCATCGTAAACATGCCATACGCGCTCTCACGAACCCTCCCGCGCTAACGCCTGCGAAATCGAAACGGAAACGGCCATTGGCTTACCAGGAGGCCATGCCCGTCAGTGACAATGGCCAAGAGTTTTTAAACGCCCATTTGAAAACCTTCTGCGCTTCGAACAACATTCGTTTCACGCGCAGCCGCCCTTATCGCAAAAACGACAATGCTCACGTGGAGCAGAAAAACGGCTTTCTCGTCCGCCAACTGGTCGGCTACGAACGCTATGACCGCCCGGAACAAGTGGAGTGGCTGAACTCCATCTATGCTCTGCATGATCGGTACTTCAATGGCTGTTTGCCCACACGCAAGCTGATCGGCAAGGAGCGCCGCGGGGCACGTGTAAAGAAAAAATTCGACACGGCCAAAACATCCGCTCAGCGGTTAATCGAATCGGGCGTGCTGACACCAGAACAAACCCAACGGTTACAGGCGTATCGGACTTCCCAAGATCCGCTTGCCTTACGCAATCAGTTGGAAGCGATGCTTTCCCAACCCGTGACGTCTCCCTCCGCCGCGCGACCAGTGGAGGCTGTGTAACAGCCTCCACTGGGTAACAAAATTACGTGAGTGAACCGTCATCCTTCGGTAACATTTTTATATGAGTTGACACGCTTACCCAGTACTCTTCCCATAGCTTCATGATCAGCTTCGTGTCATAAGCCCGCGGCCAACATCCAGCGTTTCGACGTTTTTTAAGATTTACGGTTGACTTTCCTGCATCTGGTTTAGTAGAGCATGCCCTTCGGGAATAACCGATGCAGATGCTATGAGCGGGGTGCTTTGGTTTGTTTGGGCTGCTGTGATTTCTTGAAAAAAACAAGATACTTGAGTTAACTATTTTTTTCAATCCATTTATCAAAATTATTATACCCATCATCTGCAACCCAATCATAAACCTTAAAATATTTTGATAATTTATAAGCTTTCCCCCAATCAGACCGATTAATACCACTTATGCTCCATCCATCTAGGTCACTATATTTGACCCATTTCCCATTTTTATATTCAAGCAAATTGAGTTTTTGACCATCATTGCTAAACTCAATTGCTAGATAATCAAATGGATTAGGCCCCAGTTTTTTTGTTTTTTGATCTTTACCAGCAATAGAATTAATATGAATTCCAAGTAACAAATTCCCTTTTTCCAGACTTTTCATAATTTCATATCTCACCCAGCGTCTTGAGTATGTTTCTGAACCTATTAAGACAGCTGTAACTGATGTATTCTTTAGTTCGCTATTTATTAAGCGTTTTAATGCCAAATTACTCTCTTTCTTCGCCTCTTCCCATATAGAAGCGTCAAAATACCCTGCTCCTTCATGTTTTGTAGTTTTATGGTTTCGAACTACATTTGCGCGAAAATCAATTACATCTTGATAATGGAAGCTGAAAAACACCCGCTTTGCCATCTAGATTCTCCTCCTTATCTCATCAATTATTTTCATTATTGTATTAATAATTTCATCCGGTATTGAAGTACTGCCAAGTATTTCAAACCATGGCTTAAACACCTGTACCTCAGGATAATACTTAGGAAAGTCATTCATTACTTCTTCCCATAAAATCCTAGTTTGAAAACCAGTGACACCTACTGGAATTACATTCACTCCCATTGAATACGCTATTTCAAATTCATTTCTGACCCCTTCAGCATTAACAATTTTTCCGTCCACCCTTTTATTGCCAAAGAGAAAGATAGCTATGCCTGCTTCGGCAATCATATTCCGCCTATAAAAATCCCACAGTTCAGGCAGCGACTTACCGCCGCTTGCTTTTTGAGGAAAGGGTCTTAAAACTAAGTTGTTTTCAATTCTGCTTTTCCTTTCTGACTGTAAACAGTCAAGTGCACCATTAATCACATAGCTTCCTACTCCTAGACCAAATCCAGAAATTACTCTATAATCTCTTTTAACCAGTTCATTACTCAAGCCATGCAAAAGTTCTTTTGCAGTATCCTCAGACATTGCGCCGTAATCTTCAGCACTTCCAGATATAAAGACACTATTCTTTCTAAAGGATTTCTCAATCATTTTTAGAATGCTGGTTATTTCTTGGTATTCATCTACTAAAATGGTATTAATTGAGAACCTTTTTAAATCGTTGATCTGTAATTCCTGTTTTATCTTTGCATAATCATAATCCTCTTTATTGCCAAATTCTGATTCTACAATTCTTCTCAGGAAACAATAGTGCGGACGTTGATTCCCTTCGAGCCTTATTCTTATACGACTAAGGATATAGTTCAAGTTTGGATCATTGAAACTGAAACCTATAAACAAGAATGTTTTTGATACCAAGTCGCCTTGCAAGGCAGTAGTAAACAACGAGTGCGTCAGCTCATACTTTTCATAATCATCCCGTGTTATAACTGCCTTATGAACTTGACTTACATCCCCATGCATTTTATAAACAACTGCATCTCTGTCACTTAATGTTAGCGCAAGATTTTCCGGTTCAATTTTCACATCAGGTTTTTTACCAATATCCCTGAGCGCAGTTTCAATTAAAGTGTCGTAATTAGATGTCCAATATGTCGTAATAGGTAATCTGGCTAAAATCCTATGATTCTCAGTAATGGATGCACGCCTTTGAAATTCGTCGGTGATAATTTGGTTAAGCTTACCTCTTCCACCATTTTCATTACTGTAGTACTGAGCAAGAGATACCAGGTCATGTTGTTCTCTTTCTACTTTTAAACGAAGCTCTTCAGCAACGCTCCTAAGCAGTTCTGTCCAATTCACATATCCCGCTCCGCTGGAAAGCCCAGCCCCTGCAAAAATGGCCGCATTATTTTCCTTTAATGCCTTAGAAAAATCGTCAATAAAACCTTTCAGATTCTGCAAATCTATTCACCCCTTCCTTTATACCTTTAATCCTGCGGAAAGAACATTAAGGGCTCTTTAGATATCGTATTTAATACCCTCACAATCATATATTCTCCCTTTCCTCCGCTACTTTTGGCAATTCTTCTTTAACAAGCTGGTACTGATACCTAACCCTTGAACTCTCGTTTTGGCACATGAGCTTAGCCTGCTCCATTACTATTTCTACAGCTTTAGGTGTTTTGTCCGGCGGATAACCATAGTGCTTAAGCAGTCTCTTTATAATCATCTTCATTTTGGCTTGCACGCTGGCACGAATAGACCAGTCAATGCTGAGATTTTTACGTATTGCCTCAGTCAAATCCCTTGCTATCTGCTTGAGGATGTCGTCGCCCATTACCTCTTTGGCTGACTCGTTTTCGGCCAGGGCATCGTAAAACGCCAGCTCATCTTCAGTAAGACCGGTATTTTCTCCACGTTTATGCGCTTCATTGATTTCTTTGGCAAGCTGGATAAGTTCCAAAATAATCTGCGTGGTTTCAATGGTGCGGTTCTGGTACTTCCTGATGGCATTCTCCAAAAGCTCCGAGAACTTCCTGGACTGGACAAGATTCCGCCTGGAAAATGTCTTTATTTTACCTTTAAGCAATCTGTTGAGAAGCTCGACGGCAAGGTTGCGCTGCTTCAGGTTGCGCACTTCCTCCAGGAACTCGTCGGACAGTATTGCGATATTAGGCTTATTAAGCCCAACAGCATCCAAAACATCGATAACCTCATTGCTGGCAATTGATTTGGATATAAGTTGGTTAAGCTGGGCTTCAACCTCCGCAGCAGTTTTCTTTTTGGAATTTTCGGGAATGAGCTTGATGATCCCCGATTTAACTGCTTTATGGAAACCTACCTCAAGGTTTAATTTCTCAGCGGTATCGGTAGTAGCACAAAGTGAGTAAGCCTTAGAAAGTTCGCCGACCAGCTTAAGATATTCATTTTTACCTTCCTCACGCAGCCCGATGATGTAGTCAATGGTTTCAACAATGGCGGACATTCGGTCGGAAGCGGAGCCGGTAAAGAATTTCTGATAATCATGACCATGGAGCAATTCCTTAATTAATTCATACTTCTCAAGAAGTACTGCTGCTGCCAGTTCAGTATCAACACCGGTCTTTTCCCTGTCGCTCTCGGTATAATCATTAAGAGCATTCTTCAGGTTTTCGGCAATGCCGATATAATCTACGATTAAGCCGCCCTGCTTCTCCTTAAATACCCGGTTAACGCGGGCGATAGCCTGCATTAGGTTATGTCCTTGCATGGGTTTATCAATATACATGGTGTGCATGCTCGGAACATCAAAACCGGTCAGCCACATATCACGTACAATGACTAACTTTAGCTCGTCCTTGTTATCCTTCATGCGTTTTGCGATCCGGTCCCGGGTAGCCTTTGTGCCGATGAAAGGCTGCCATTCCTTAGGATCAGAAGAACTTCCGGTCATGACCACCTTAATAACGCCTTTTTCCACATCGTCAGAGTGCCATTCCGGGCGCAGTTCTACGATCGCTTTATAAAGGTCAATGGCAATCCTTCGGGACATGGTTACGATCATACCTTTGCCCACTTCTGTTTCCTGAGCTGCGAGACGCTTTTCAAAATGCTCCACAATATCTTTGGCAATCGCTTTAACACGCTGCTCGGCACCAACAATAGCTTCAAGCCTTGACCATTTTGACTTCAGCTTTTCTTTTTGGGTATACTCCTGGTACTCAGTGATCTCCTCGTATTCGCTGTCAATAACGGGCTTGAGTTCATCCGGCAGCTCCAGCTTCGCAATCCGGCTTTCGTAGAAAATGCGTACTGTCGTTCCATCCTCAACTGCCCTGGTCATATCATAGATATCGATATAGTCGCCAAAGACCGCCCTGGTGTCCTTGTCCGCAAGTGATATCGGCGTTCCGGTAAAGCCGATATAAGATGCTTTAGGAAGGGCATCACGCATATATTTGGCATAACCATATTTGACCTCAGCTTCAGTATCACCCTTGACAATTTCCGCTCCGAATCCGTACTGGCTTCGATGGGCTTCATCAGCAATAACAATTACGTTTTCCCGGTCTGTAAGGACAGGTAGGCTGTCCCCTTTTTCTTCAGGTGCAAATTTTTGTATGGTCGTGAAGATTATGCCTCCCGATTCCCTCGCAAGGAGTCTGCGGAGATCTGCTCTATCCTGAGCCTGCACCGGTTCCTGGCGCAATAAGTCTTTTGATTTGGCAAATGTGGAAAATAGCTGGTCGTCAAGGTCGTTACGGTCGGTAATCACTACGATTGTCGGGTTATTAAGTTCTTTCGCAAGAACAAGTTTGCCCACATAGAAAACCATAGAAAGACTTTTGCCGCTGCCCTGGGTATGCCAAACAACGCCGGCTTTACGATCCCCCTCAGTGATTGCGGCTCTTATCGTGCTTTCAACTGCCTTATTGACAGCATGGTATTGATGGTAACCTGCCAGAATTTTGTAAGTGTCTTTTCCATCAGTCTGGAACAATATAAAGTTCTTAATAATATCAAGAAGGCGTTCTTTTTCAAACATTCCTTTGATTAAGACCTCAAGCTGTGGGCGCCCTACAGGTGCAACCTCGTCCCCATCAATCGTACGCCACATCATGAACCTGTCTTCATCGGCCGTTATTGTGCCTGCCCTGGCATTTATCCCATCAGATATAACCACAAAGGAATTATAGGTAAAGAGAGACGGAATCGTTCTTATATAGTTTTGTATTTGATTAAAGGCATCGGTTAGTTCAACGTCTTCATTGGCCAGGTTTTTAAGCTCGATGACAACAAGGGGTATGCCGTTGACAAACACCACCACATCAGGACGCTTTTCAATCCTGCTCTCAATCACAGTAAATTGGTTAACAGCCAAAAAATCATTATTCTCTATTTTCTCGAAGTCAAAAACCTTGACCTGCTTGCTGACTATTCTGCCGTCACTGGCCCTGAATGTAGCATTCACCCCATCGGTGACCATCTTCTGAAAAAGACGGTTGTTGTCTATTAGTGCAGGATTAAGCGGCACAAGAATTTGATGCAGGGCGTCGTCCAGAGCCTCCTGGGGCAAATCCGGGTTTATACGCTTTAATGCGTCCCTCAAACGTTCCTCCAGGATTACCTCGGAATAATCGGAGCGTTCAGGATAATCTCCACCGGGCGAAAGGTCAGGAGCAAAGGCAATTTCGTAGCCTAGTTCCTCAAACCATTCCAAAGCCGCCTGCTCCAGCTCATCTTCATATATATTATGGTTTGGCATAAGGCATCCTCCTCTCTATTTGTCATTTTTAAAATCATAATTTGCAGAGCACTTAATGCATCTTTGCCCGTTGTACAGTTCGAAACCCTTGTAATAGTCACAGCCCGAGCATTGTTTGTATATAATCGGTTGGTCATTTTTGGGGCAGATATCTGCATCAATAACATAAAGATTGTATTTCTTCTCTTCATTCATCTCACACAACCTCCTCCATCGGTACTCTTATCTCTCCGCTCATCAGCTTGGGTAGCAGGGTGTCGCGAATTGACGATAAAATGTGATTCTCATCTTCAAGCAAAGCCTGTACTTTACCAAGTGTAGTAGCGATTTCATTGAACTGATTGATCACATCCATAGGTGGTAAAATGATTGGGACTTTTTTCATTTCTCCACCTGATATTTCTTTGAATGTTGAGCCAGACGCCCGACTCTCAATTTCGCCTACATTATTTTTTAACAATAAATATACATATTCTGAGCTAATATTATTAAAAGGAACAATTGATTTAAATCCTTGGTTAGTTGTTACTGCGTTTTTTGCGATTGCTATGTATCCAATAGGTGCTCTTGAACTAAATAATACTGTGCCTTTAGGCATAAGTTTTGCACTGCTTTCCCGCAAGCCTAACTCAGAAATATCGAATTGCCCTCTACTGATATACTTATTTTTGTTCATAGATAAGTCTTTCGGTGTAATCCAAGGAATACCTGAATCTACATAATATTCCGGTTTGGATTTAGACGGAGTCCCACCACCAATGATGTCACCTATACTACTAAGAGTCCCAACTCTCCATCCCTTCGGTATCAGCCCTAGTTCGCTTTCCTCAAACTCCCCGTCCTTGAACGGCTCAAAGTCCACAAACCAGGACTTGAAGATTGCCTGTGCGATTTCTTCAAGGGTTTTGTTGATTTGATTGTTAAGCTCGATCATGTCGTCAAGGGCAGACAGTGTAGCGGCAATTGCCTTTTGTTCAGGGAGTTGTGGTATTGTTGTTGTTAAACTTTTTAATATTCCTTGTGTCAATAGGGGCTGTGAACTTCCAATGCGCATATCATGCAAATTTAAATGCTTAAGCTTATAATACATGAATTTACATGAAATGTTTTCTTTTGCCTTTGCTAATATGGCATTATCTGATATCCAACATTTATTATTTTCGTAGAAAACATTGCCACAATAAGCACCAACACGACCTATTATGAGACTTTCGCCTTCAGTATTATAGCTACTACAGTAATTTAAAATGCCATTGCCACCGTACACAGGTATATTTCCACTTTCCGTTGGTCTTTTCTTACCGTTGTAAAAATTAAGGACTTCATCTAATTTCGTTTCTCTCCACTCACTAAAACTCACTCCCCATCACCTCCAACACTATCCTTCTTCCCTTTCAGCATCTTTGCGGTCTTCTCTATGCTCTCCAAAAAATGCTTTTCCACCTCGGAAAGCTCATTTTTGGTTCGTTCCCTATACTTCTCATACTCTGCTATTGCTTTTTGAGCAGCTTGCTGGTGGCTGATTTTACCTGCGTGCGTAAGGATCTCATTGTCGCTCATTTTAAGGAAATCGTCCAATTTTTCTATCCAGTCGGCCATGTACATGGGTTTTCTACGCATTGCCTGAAGCTCGGCAAATTCGATATAAGCATTGACGATGCGGTTTAGTACAGCCAGTTCATCCTCTGTAAGGTAGTTTTTGGCAATCTGGGATTCTGACCTGCTAGGCTTAGAACCAGTAAAGTTGGTCATTCCCATAAAAGGCTTTGTACTATCAGCTCTCAGATACACTATTTCTGCCGCAGTATGCCCATGAGCTGCCCAGTGCATTTTGTTCTGGACCGTTTGAAAAAACTGCTGTGAAATGGCCGCATCCGGTGAATAGTCAATACTCGTCGCGTAAATATCCAAAATCTTGCGGTAAAATACCTTTTCTGAGGAGCGAATATCCCGGATGCGCTCCAATAATTCCTCAAAATAATTGCCGCCGCCCGCTTTTTTCAGCAAGTCATCATTCATAGTAAAGCCTTTGATTATGTATTCTTTTAGCCTTTGGGTTGCCCAAATCCTGAACTGCGTGCCCCGGTGGGACTTAACCCGGTAGCCGACAGAGATAATAACATCCAAGTTATAAAATTTCGTCTTATATTTCTTACCGTCGGCAGCAGTTGTCAAGTATTCCTTGACAACTGAAATTTCATCAAGTTCGCCTTCTTTAAATACATTATTGATATGCAGACTAACATTCTGTTTACTGGTCTGAAAAAGTTCAGCCATTTGAGCCTGAGTCAACCAGACCGTTTCATCTTCCATTCTTACATCGATCTTGGTTTGTCCGTCTTCGGTCTGGTACATTAATATTTCCGAATTATTTTCAAAACTCATAGCCGATCGCCCCCAGTCTTTTACGGATTTCCTCCTCCAGAGACTTACGCTTTGCAAACATCTCTGCCAGCTCCCCGGTAAGCCTTGTCATCTTTTCATCAAAAGGCTCCCCGTCATCAACCCGCTCTTCAATACCAACATACCTTCCGGGAGTGAGAATATACTCATGGGAACGCACTTCATCCAGTGTGGCCGCCTTGCAGAATCCTTTTATATCCTTGTATCCTTCGCCCTTTTTCCATTTGTGGTAGGTATCGGCGATATATTTTATCTCTGTCTCATAGTCAAGTTCCCTGTGCTTACGGTCAACCATCGTGCCCATCTTGCGGGCATCAATAAAGAGGATTTCATTGCTGCGATCCCAGCCTGCGGATTTCTTATTCCTGGTTAAAAACCACAGGCTGGCAGGAATGGTTACGTTATAGAAGAGGTTGGGTGGAAGAGTAATAATGCAGTCCACCAGCTTGTCTTCGATAATATTCTTCCTTATCTCGGCTTCACTGGTTGTATTGGTAGACAAAGCGCCGTTTGCCATAACAAAGCCCGCCACGCCGTTTGGCGAAAGCTTGGAAATAATATGCTGTATCCAGGCATAGTTGGCGTTTCCCGCAGGGGGTGTACCATACTTCCAGCGGACATCATCGGCAAGCCTGTTAGCTCCCCAATCCTTGATATTAAAGGGTGGATTGGCAAGGATATAATCCGCCTTTAGTTTCTTATGGAGATCATTGGAAAAGGTATCCGCATCCCGCTCGCCAAGGTTTCCGTCGATACCCCTGATCGCAAGGTTCATTTTGCAAAGCCGCCAGGTGGTCGCTGTGTATTCCTGTCCAAAGATATGGATGTCGTCCTTTCTGCCGCTGTGTTCTTCAACGAACCTCTGGCTCTGCACAAACATGCCGCCGGACCCGCAGCATGGGTCATAAATCCTTCCTTTATATGGTTCAATCATTTCAACAAGCAGTTTTACAATAGATGGCGGGGTGTAAAATTCTCCTTCCGACGAACCGAACTTCCCAAGGAAGTATTCGTAAACCCTGCCGAGCACATCTTTTGCTCTTGCCTCTTTATCACCAACCTTAAAGGAAAACAGGTCGATTAGCTCACCAAGCTTTGTTTTATCTATTTCCGGGCGTGCATAATTTTTCGGCAGCACCCCTTTAAGGGAGGCGTTTAACTTTTCAATAGCTATCATTGCTTCATCGATAATCTGTCCGATAGTAGGTTGCTTGGCATTGGCTTTTATATACTCCCAACGGGCTTCCTTCGGTACGAAAAAAACATTTTCTTCGGTATAAGCATCTATATCTTCCTCAAATCCTTCGCCCTCTGCAACCAGCTCGTTATATCTCTCCTCAAAAGCATCGGAGATGTATTTAAGGAAAATAAGTCCCAGTACTACATGCTTGTATTCCGAAGCCTCAATGTTACCGCGCAGTTTATCCGCCATTTCCCATAGATTATTTTCAAACCCTAAATTTACTGTTGCCATTTTTTATCCTCCATCTTAAATCGCAATTGTGTTGATCTTATTTCTTGGTATGATTATTGGCTCGCCTATTGTCATAGTACCATAAACCCTGAAACCTTTACGGTCCGAAAGCTTAACCGTTATTGTTTGACTAGATTTAGAATGGATATCAATACTGCTTGTAACCTGTTGTTTATCTAATAAGCATACTTCACTATTGTTTAGCTGTTTTTCTTTGCCACATATGAGCGCAACCATAAAATTATCATCTTTATACGAGCACAACTCTTTTAGATTGTTTTGTGTAAAATTAAAGATCCATGTATTCCCTTCTGTTTTCCTTGGCTCTGGTTTAGATCGATATTTTATATATAAGATCAGCTCACTATTTTTTTTCGTTAAAAGCTTATAAACTGCTTTGCTATCATTTGAATTTGTTTCTACTAGAGTTAACTGCATCGGTACATCTTTTCTTAATAATCTCGTTATAACTCCACCATGCATAAACTCAAATTCTTTAATCGCCATATTTGTATCCCCTTTCTTATAATAGTCTCTCATAGATTTTTTCTTTTTCAGCAGCAAAGCGTTCCTCAGCCTTACGGATAGTTTCTCGATACAAGGTGCTTTCAGCTTCATAATGAGTTACCAGCTCTTTCTGCTCTTCAATATCTAGCAAAGGTATTTCCATTTCCATAATGTCAGTATGATTTATATTTACAATAGTGGTCCCTCGTTGAAAGCTTTTTATAAGTGCTATTCCGACAGGACTCTCAAGGAATATCTTAAGGTAGTTGCTTAAGACCCTATTATTGGGTCTAATAACGATAACATTGGCCGAGGCGATAACGATATTTTTTTGTTTACGGTATACACCCGTTTTAATTGCCGACCCCCTGCAAGATAAGACTATGTCGCCGTCTATCAGCTCATATCTTTTAATTTTTCGTTCTTCTTCATCAATACTGTCCATATTGGAATAATCAATGCCGGTATCGGTAATGTTTGATATATTCAGCACCAGGATTTTCCCAGGCTTAATATCTTTTTTGAGGATTGATTTTCCCCTAAAAACCTCTGCAACTTCGTGAAGTTTAACTCTTTCTATAGTTGATGTCTTATACTTTCTGATATGCTCGTCATCATCCTCGAGGATAAGTTCAATTCTCCAATCCTCTTGAGCGGCAAAATCTTTGCTTCCCACTACCTTCACTTTGTCGACATAAAGACCATTATCATAACCTAAATATCCTACGCTCACATTTTCCTTTTTTACAGCACCTATCTTAAGCAGATAAGTTTTGATAGCAGTGTACGGCTTAAAAGTACCTTCGGGAAGACTGTAAATACCCTCCAATTGATAGTGGGTCATGATATGCTCACGCAGCTTTGCTTCAGAACCACTTGCAAATGCAATCTTAACAGGAAGCACAGTCACCAGCGTCCCTCTGTCGGACAAGTACCCAAGTAAATTTTGCGTCGCTACAACATCCGGTCTTGAGGAGATAAATTTATGGTTAACGGCTTCAATCTTGCCACCAAAATCAGGCAGCGCATAGATAAAGTCAAAACGGGCGTCAACAAGCAGCTCCTGATATATCGACTGATTAAGAATAGTGACGTTGTCATAGTCTTCAAAACCAAGCTTAAGCAGCATAAACATAAGTACATTGGATGTGGTAAAGGTTATATTACTTGACTGATGCTTCTCCACCAAACCTTTAAGACCTGACAGGCTTTTTTCTGCTTCGGCAATAAGTATTGACTGTGATCTTGCTTCATCTATCAGGCTACTGATGTATTCCGTCAAATAAGCCGGAGAGAATATCTGTCCGAAGCGGTCGTTTTGGTATAGTTTAAGCGTATACTCTATAAGGTCAATTCCTTCTGCAACCTTATAAATTGTAGAAAAGAAATCCCTGTCGCCTGGAAAATATCCCAGGATTGTGCTTTCAGTAGATTGCTTCATTAATTCGAAAAGCTGCTCTCCATCCTGCAGAGGTTTTTCCTGTGATTTCACCGCTCGCGCTGTAAGTTTGACGCGTAACATCTCGTTCAATAATTGCTCTCGGGAGGTAATACCACGTACAGCAAATGAATTAATAAAAAGATTTATTGATGGGTTCACCATTTTCCTCCTTTCTATCCATATGTGTAAATTCTTTCATCGATGGTATTGTAACATAAATACTTTAGTATGTCTATACTAAAATTTTTTCTTTGTTGTACGTTTATGATATTGTCATTATGTAACCTGTCTGTGAAAATGTCACTATGGGACAGGAGAGAATTGTTTTGACAAAAGAAGAGTTGATCGGAACGGGAGAAACGATTTCTTACAAAGGGAAAACCTACAAGATTGACACCACGAAACAGAGGCAAACGATCCCTCCCAAAACACGGGTCGAAATCCGCCAGACATTGGGCGGCAAGCTATTTGTCTGGTACAAGGGGAAAAGTTATCCCTTGCAGGAAACATCCAAACCACAACGTCAAACAGCTCCCCAAAAAGAAAAGGCGAGCCCGGAGAAAAAAACTCACAAGCCCGCTGCCAATCATCCTTGGCGAGAATACAACAAACCTAAAAAAAGGGTGCCACAACGGACTTCATTTGGCTATAGCGGTTAAGGAATACCGCTAAAATTCCTTTCACCCCTTATTCGCCTTCTATCCCTGGACCGCGAATGAATCAAGGGTGAGCGAAGCGAAGGCTTTGGGCCTTTACCCTTGATGAAATGAGCGGACCAGGCCACAATAAAAACAGAGGGTGAAAGGATAAACCATAATCGATGTGACAAATTCACTGACGCGTAAGTATGACATTTTCACTGACGCTTGACAGGTGTTAGGTCGTTAGTGGCGGATGGGTGTAAGAGCCGATGGCGATTCCCGGTATTTCCTCAGCCAGAATCCGAACGGCCTCTTTTACTCCCAAAAGTTCCCCTTTGGCAGGAGGGATGAGGGAGAGATACGCATCGGGATCAATATTTAAATTCCTAAGTTGAATTCTTTTCAAACGCGTTCTTTGGGCAAACCGTATCATCGCCTCTACCTCCTCCTCCCTGTCCATGACCCCGGGAAAGATTAAATAATTGATGGAGGTATAGACCCCATGGTCCGCAGCGTAGCGAAGGGTCTTCTCCACATTCTCCAATGTATACCCCCGGGGACGATAGTAGGCATTATAATGTTCGGGGATGGCACTGATGGTGCTGACTCGCATTAGATCAAGCCCTGCATCGACGATCCCCTTAATCTGCTCCGTCAACCCGCCATTGGTGTTCATGTTGATATACCCCATGGAGGTCTTTTCCCGAACCGCTCGGATCGCCTCAATGACGAGGGGAGCTTGGGTGGAGGGTTCTCCCTCACAGCCCTGTCCAAAGCTGATGATGGACTCCGGAGTTTTAAGGTGATGGAGCATCACTTCCACCACCTCTTCCAGAGTAGGGCGAAAGGTGAGGCGGGTTTGGGCCGAGGGAAAACCGCTTTCCGGTTTTTGCTCGGAGATACAGCCATAACATCCTGCATTACAGGAGGAAGAGATAGGGACCGCTCCCTCCCAACGACCGTAAAAGGTGTTGGCGGCGGTTAAGCACTCATATTCCAATGCACAATGGCTTAAGTGACGAACGAGCCGATTTTCCGCATATTTTCCGGTAAGCTCTACCACCTTACGCTCTATTTCTCCCATAGGGAAACGCAAGGGATTCCATCTCTCCGGTTCATCGCTTCGCATGGCTGCCACATAAAATTTTCCTTCTTTCCAGACGACCGCCGTATAACCGAACAGGGGAAGGAGTTCCTTTCGGTCCCGTTTTAGATAGGCGGGGAGAAGAAGCCGAGTATACCCTTGAGGCAGAAGGGCCCCAACCGCATTCACCTCTCCGTCTAAGGGGGTAAATTCCCCAGTCCCGGGATCCATTCCCATCGGGCGGGTGTTTGGAATGGCGACCAACGTGGCTCCTTCCGGCAAGGGAATTAAATCCTCCTCCAGGATCTCTATGAAGCGATCACCACTTCTCCCGACGGCAAACCATTCTTCCGATTCATACACCCGATTTTCTTTATCGCTGTAAACCAGATTCATTTCTCGATCCTCTCATTTTTTCGTTTCGGTATTCACTCATCCGCTTCCCTCGTTTTATACCGGAAAGCCGGATTTTTTAAAGGAGAAAAGAGAGTACGCAGAGGGAATTAGGGCAGGAGGTTCAACGGATTTACAGGCAGGTGATCTTTCCGGATTTCGAAGTGAAGATGTACCCCCTTCGTACGGCCGGTATCTCCCATGATGCCCAGCACCTCTCCTGCACGGATGAGCTCCCCTTCTTTGGCATAACGTTTGCTTAAGTGGGCGTAATAGGTAAATACGCCATCGCCATGGTCCAGGATGATCAGGTTACCGTATCCTCCCGAAGTCCGTTCCGATTTCACCACCCTCCCCGTCTTGGCCGCCTTAATCTCCGTGTCTCCATCTCGGCTGATGACGTCGATCCCATAATGATACTTTCCCCACCGGGGTCCAAAGAGACTGGATAATTCAGGTTCTACAATCGGCCATGCAAATGAGGGAACGCGGGCCGGATTGGAAATCTGCAACGAGGCTGTGGTGATTTCTTTTTCCTTAGGGACGTTGATGGGAGGAGATGTACCCCCGCCATATTCATATGAGGGCCCCATATCGGTTACAGGGGGGGCCTGCAGCTTGACCTGTATGGGAAAACGGGATGCGATATGGGCCCTTCGCTCAGAGCGTGGTGAGATCTGAAAATTAGGCACCGTTTTTCTCCCTACCGCGGGGTTGTTCCTCTTTTCGAGAATCGTCGGAGGGCCTGATGGGAAAAGGTCAGAAGATGAAGAATGAAGCAGGGCATCAAAACCGATCATTTCCATCCCCTTTCATCGTATAAAATGGGCATATCCATGTATATGCGAAAGATCGGGGAAATAGAAGGAAAATCATCAAACCTCCGAAGATGGTGAAGGGGTAAGTGGGGAAGTTTCGGCAGGGGAGGAAGAGATTCTTACCCTTTTGGTCTTGATCTCAATCATGTCCAGAAATTCCCGATTGCTCTTCGTCTCCGCCAATTTCCGGAGAAACTGTTCGGTGAAATCTTCATTGGCGACGAAGGCTTTGCGTATCGCCCAGATTTTTTCCAAATCCTCCTTCGGCAGGAGAAGTTCTTCCTTTCTCGTTCCCGAACGTCTAAGCTCAATGGCGGGGAAAATGCGCCGTTCCGCCAATTTACGATCTAAATGAAGTTCCATGTTCCCTGTGCCTTTAAATTCTTCATAAATGACATCATCCATGCGGGAACCCGTCTCGATGAGGGCTGTTGCAAGGATGGTGAGGCTCCCTCCTTCCTCCACATTTCTGGCCGCCCCAAAAAAGCGCTTGGGACGGTGAAATGCGGCAGGGTCAATCCCCCCCGATAAAGTTCTGCCGCTGGGAGGGATGACGAGATTGTATGCCCTGGCAAGGCGTGTAATGCTGTCGAGGAGAATCACCACGTCTTTTTTATGCTCCACCAGGCGCATCGCCCGCTCCAAGACCAGTTCAGCCACCTTGATGTGATTCTCCGGCACTTCATCGAAGGTGGAGCTAATCACTTCCCCCCGCACGGACCGCTGCATATCGGTAACCTCTTCCGGACGTTCGTCGATGAGAAGGACAATCAGTTCCACATCCGGATAGTTGGTGGCGATGCTGTTGGCAATCTCTTTTAAGAGAACCGTCTTCCCTGCTTTAGGAGGAGCGACGATCAATCCCCGCTGCCCAAAACCGACGGGGGAGAGAAGATCGATGATACGCGTGGATAATTTATCGGGAGTGGTTTCAAGGGTGAAGCGTTTCTTAGGATAGAGGGGAGTTAATGCGGGGAAATGGAGGCGTTCTACCGCGCTTTCCGGGACTTCGCCATTTACCGCTTCAATCTTAAGCATGCTAAAATAACGTTCATTCTCCTTCGGGGGCCTCGCCTTCCCCGATACCTTATCCCCGGTTCGCAAGTCGAAACGTCGGATTTGGGAATTGGAGAGGTAAACATCTTCCGGACTGGGGATATACCCGAGGGGACGTAGGAACCCAAAGCCCTCGGGCATTGTCTCCAATATTCCTTCCATAAACATAAATCCTAATTTTTCAGCTTGTGCCTTTAAGATGGCCAGAATGAGCTCTCTTTTCTTTAATCCTGAGTAGCTGATTTCATATTCCCTGGCAATCTTATAGAGTTCCTTAACATTTAACTCTTCTAAATCATTTAATCGCCATTCCTCACCCATGCAAGGATTTACACCACACTCTCTATTTTCTCATCTATATCCATAGGTTTTGTATCCCTATCGTTTCCGAATCGTGAAAACTCCCGTTCCGTCATGGGTTTATGTGATCACCAGATTTGGCTTTGTCGAGAGGCGATGTTCCGCTTCAATAAATCGTACCGTTCCCGATTTGGCCCGCATAACCACCGAATGAGTTCTGGCCGTCTTCCCCATGAAGCGGACTCCTCGGAGGAGTTCCCCATCCGTCACCCCTGTGGCTGCGAAGATGGCATCATCCCCCTTGACCAGATCTTCCATGCCTAAAATTTGTTCCGGATTGGAAAGCCCCATCTTTTTGCAGCGCTCATATTCCTCCTCATTGGCCGGCTTCAGGCGGCCGATCAGTTCTCCTCCCAGGCATTTAAGGGCCACCGCCGCGATCACACCTTCCGGCGCACCTCCGATCCCAAAGAGAATATCGACTCCCGTTTCCGGAAAGGCGGTATTGATCGCTGCCGATACATCACCGTCGCTAATCAGCTTGATACGGGCTCCCGCTTCACGAATTTCCTCAATCAATTTGCTATGCCGGGGACGGTCCAGCACAATCGCGACCACGTCGGCGATCTCTTTCCCTAAAGCCTTTGCTACCGCATCCAAATTTTCCTTGACCGTAGCTTCAAGGTGAACTTTTCCCTTTGCCTCGGGACCTACGGCAATTTTCTCCATATACATATCGGGGGCATGAAGGAGATTACCCCGATCCGCGATGGCGATGACGGAGAGAGCATTCCAGGTCCCTTTTGCCACGATGTTGGTCCCTTCAAGCGGGTCAACGGCCACATCTACTTTGGGTACATTGGGTCCGGGCATTCCCAGCCTTTCCCCGATGTATAGCATGGGAGCTTCGTCCATCTCCCCTTCTCCAATCACCACGACCCCGTCCATAGGTACCGTATCGAAAACAGCCCGCATGGCCGTCGTGGCCGCGTCATCTGCCTCCTCTTTCTTTCCCCGACCCAGCCATCTTGCCGATGAAAGGGCGGCGGCCTCCGTGACACGGACCAATTCCATCGTTAAACTTCTTTCCACACCAAAGACCCCCCATCTTACTCACCATCACCGTTTCATCCCTTCCGGCTGTAAAAAACGATCTCCTTTGATCATCCTCCAAATTTTACGCTTCGTCAACCCTTTCTTTCATGCTTTTCAGTCCTGATGATCCTCTTTCTCCCGGGTCGTGGGGTGAGTTGCCGGAGACTCTTTCTTTTGGTGTGAGAGGGTGTATACGCCAAAGAAGAGAAGAAGAATGCCCAACAGTTCACTTAAAGGAAGGAAGAGAGCCAGTCCCTGCTTGGCCAGGGCGCCACCAAGGCTCATGACCATGGCGCCGCCGAACAGGTATAAAAAGCCGATCTTGCGGGAGCGCCACCATCCCCACAAGGAGGTGAGAAGGAGAAGAATTCCACCTATCCCTGAAAGCCAAAAGCTAAATCCCCGGACCGAACCCGGCATGGCACTCCCTCCCACCGTTCCTTTTCCTTGAAAGAGAACTTCTGTGTTGACCTGAGCAGGCAGAAGAACGATGAGGAGAGCCAAGGATAAGATAGAAACATACGCGAGGAAGAGGTGGGCAATGATCGGCTTGGTGCGAATGTAAAGGGTGGCGGCAGCCATGAAGGGAACCAGGGTAATTGCGGGGAAATAATATAATTTATAAATCCATATTTGCCATCCGAAGGCTTCACTGTAAAATTCCCCAAACGCAGCAATCGTAAAGAGATACAAGGAGAGCGCATAGAGGAGGTCGGATCTCTTTCGAATCTTCCAGTATTTTTCTGTTTCATAAAGGGCTAGAAAAAGGCTGACCAGAGACGATAGCAGCGGAATGATCCACATTACTTAAGCTTCCTCCTGACTTACTTCGATTTGAGCCCCCAAATCCCGAAGTTTCTCCACCATGTTTTCATATCCTCTCTCTATATGTTCCACACCCGTAAGGCGTGTCGTTCCTTCCGCCATGAGCCCTGCAATGACCAAAGACGCTCCTGCCCTGAGGTCGGTTGCCTGTACCCGGGTTCCCTCCAGAGGGCTTCCTCCCTCGATGATCGCGCTGCGTCCCTCCACTTTGATTCTAGCCCCCATACGCCGGAGCTCGTCCACATGTTTAAACCGATGGGCATAGATGGTATCGGTAATGATGCTGGTTCCCTTTGCCTTGGTGAGCAGAGGAGCGATCGGCTGCTGGAGATCTGTGGGGAATCCTGGATAAACGAGGGTCTTAATATCCGCCGGCTGTAAGATGCGGGGTCCGTAAACCCTGATTTCATCCTCCCTTTCTTCGATGCCCACCCCCATCTCCCTAAGCTTGGCGATGAGTGACTCCAGGTGAAGGGGAATCACGTTTTCCAATGCCACTTCTCCTTCCGTGGCAGCGGCGGCGATCATATACGTTCCCGCCTCGATCCGGTCCGGAATCATGGAATGGGTCGTTCCCCCTAATTCATCCACCCCCGTGATGCGAATCACATTGGTCCCTGCACCTTTAATGTTGGCACCCATGGAAGTAAGAAGGGTGGCGACGTCAATGATTTCCGGCTCCTTCGCCGCATTTTCAATCACCGTCGTCCCCTTGGCATAAACGGCGGCCAGCATAATGTTAATGGTTGCCCCGACGCTAACCATGTCCAGAAAGATGCGATTGCCGATGAGTTCCCGTGCTTTAAGGTGAAGCGCCCCGCCTTCATGCACCACTTCTGCCCCCAAGGCCTCAAAGCCTTTTACATGTTGGTCGATGGGGCGGGGGCCAAGGTCGCAACCGCCTGGAAGCCCCACGACAGCCTCCTTAAACCTCCCCAATAAGGCACCCATCAGATAATAGGAGGCCCTCAGTTTCTTCACCTCTCCATTTGGCAGCGGTTTCGGTTCTATGGAGGACGGATCGATCCACAATCGGCTTCCACGCAGTTCCGCTTTTACCCCCAGCTCTTTCAGGAGATGCAGATATAGGTCCACATCACGGATCATAGGCAAGTTTTCCAAGGTGGTAGGGGACCTTCCCATAAGCGCAGCCGGGATGAGGGCAACCGCACTATTTTTCGCTCCCCCGATGGCCACACGGCCTGAAAGGGGACGCCTTCCGGAGATGTAGATTCGTTGCATCGGGTTTCTTCCTTTCTACCAACCTGTACCCATCTTACCATAAACCATTCCTTTGTGAAACAAAACGGTCAAGCGCACATCAACGATGTGCGCCTCCTATACGATGATCGATTGTTGCGGGACCTCCCAATGCTTGATCCTTGTTCTACGATTTCGCCACTGAAGCTTTTTTCCAGTCGGCCAGGAAGCGTTCAAGCCCTGCATCGGTCAAGGGGTGATTCGTCATCTGGGTAATCACCTTATAAGGAACGGTAGCGATGTGGGCCCCGGCTAAGCCTGCCTGGGTTACGTGAAGGGGATGGCGGATGCTGGCGGCGATCACTTGGGTATCCATTCCATGGATCGCAAAGAGCTGTACGATGTTACTTACCAGTTCGATGCCATCCTGTCCGATGTCGTCAAGACGGCCCACAAACGGGGATACATAGGTGGCTCCCGCTCTGGCGGCGAGGAGCGCCTGGTTTACGGAAAAGACTAAGGTGACGTTGGTGGCAATCCCTAATTCCTTAAATCGAGCTGTCGCCTTTAATCCCTCTTCGGTCATGGGGACCTTGATGACGATGTTCTTTCCCAATTGAGCCAGCCGTTTCCCCTCTTCCAGCATGCCTTCCGCTTCGGTGCTAATCACTTCGGCGCTGATGGGCCCATCAACGATGGCAAGAATCTCTTTGAGGACTTCATGGAAATCGCGTCCTTCTTTCGCCACCAAAGAGGGGTTGGTGGTTACACCACTGATGACGCCCATCGCATGGGCCTTTTTAATCTCCTCAATATTGGCCGTATCGATAAATAGCCGCATGCTCTCTCCTCCTCATCATGCCTTCCCATTTGAACCGAAGAGGCGCATCTTCCCCCGCACAACCTCTTTCATGGCATCCTTCGCAGGTCCCAGGTACTTGCGGGGATCGTATACTTCCGGTTTCTCGGCGAATACTTTTTTAATCGTCTCCGTCATGGCGATCTGGTTTTCGGTATTTACGTTAATCTTACCTACACCGGCTTGAATGGCACGACGGATTGATTCATCGGGGACCCCCGACCCTCCATGGAGGACAATGGGGGCATCAATCTTTGAGGCAACCTCTTCGATGATATGGAAACGTATATTCGGCTCTCCCTTATACATTCCATGCGCCGTTCCCACTGCGATGGCCAACGCATCCACCTTCGTCTCTTCGTAAAAGCGGATGGCCTCCTCCGGCTTCGCGATGTTCGCATTCTCTTCATCGACGGCCAGATCATCCTCCACACCGCCGATCGTGCCCAATTCCCCCTCTACCGATACACCCATGGCGTGGGCGACACGGACCACTTCTTTGGTGATCCGGACGTTTTCTTCAAAGGGATGGTGAGAACCGTCAAACATGACGGATGTAAAACCGGCGCGAATGCATTTCATCGCCACCTCAAAGCTGGATCCATGATCCAAGTGTAAAACGACGGGGATGGAGCTCTTCTCGGCAGCGGCTTTTGCCATCGCCACCACATAATCGATCCCCATGTACTTCATCGCTCCTTCGCTTACCCCAAAAATAAAGGGAGCCCGTTCCTCCTCCGCCGCTTCCATGATTGCCTTGGTAAATTCCAGATTGTTCATGTTAAACTGGCCGATGGCGAACTTCTCCCTCTTCGCGTGCTTTAATAATTCTGTCATCGAGACTAAAGGCATCCTCTTCTCCTCCTTTTTTTCGGAAAAAACGAGCTAAAGTATTTATGTATGGAAAGAACATTCCACTCCTTCATTATACCACATCACGCAATACCTTATTTACTTCATGGCGGATCTCCTCCACGTCAAAAGGTTTGGCGAAATAGTGTAAAACCCCGAGATTTCTCGCTTCTTCCATCATTTCCAATTCTCCATATGCCGTCATCATCATGACTTGAATGGAGGGGAGCCTTTGCCGGATCTCCCTGAGAATTTCAATGCCGTTCATTCCGGGAATCTTCATGTCCAGGAGGATTAAGTGGAAAGATTCTTTTCCAAGGAGCGCCAGCGCCTCCCTTCCATTGGCCGCTTGCTGGGTCTCATACCCGTCCTTCTTCAGCAATTCGGTAAGCAACATCCGAATCCCTAACTGGTCGTCTACAATTAGGACTTTTTTCATCTCTTCCCACCCCGCTTCTACGAGATTTCACATCGTTTCCCCTTCATTGATTCACTCAAAATTTATTCATCCAAATGCTATTCATCCAAATGCTATTCACCCAAAAGTTATTCACCCAAAATTCATTTTTTAATATGTATTCATTTCTTCACTCCCCATCAAATTCCTTCTTTCCATCGGAAAAACTTATTTTTCCCTAGTTTCTCACCTACTTTCCCCAGCGGTTAAATCCGCCTACAAAAAAATGAAGGAGGTAAGAGCTCATGTTCTCTACCTCCTTCATTTCTCCTGTTGCCCGTGGTAGGTCTCAAACGGCGGAATAATTCTCCTGTTCCCTATTAGATTTTAACTTTAAAGCTGCGGCGATGAAATCCCGGAAGAGAGGTTGAGGCCGGTTAGGGCGAGAGGTAAACTCGGGATGGAACTGGGTAGCAAGGAACCATGGATGATCCTTTAATTCGATGATTTCCACCAGCCTCCCGTCGGGAGATGTGCCGGAGATCCGGAGTCCTGCCTTCTCCATCTCCTCCCGGAAGAGATTATTAAATTCATACCGGTGCCGGTGCCGTTCCGAAATCTCATCCTTTCCATATGCTTGATGGGCAAGGCTTCCGGCGTCTATGACGCAGGGGTAAGAACCAAGTCGCATCGTTCCTCCTAGATGCTCTACTTCTTTCTGTTCGGGAAGGAGGTCGATGACCGGATACGGGGTATTCGGATTGATCTCCGAGCTGTGGGCCCCCTCCCAACGAAGGACGTGGCGGGCAAATTCTACAACCGCCATCTGCATCCCCAAGCATATCCCAAAGAAAGGGATCGATTTTTCCCGCGCATATTGAATCGCGGTGATCTTCCCTTCGATTCCCCTATCTCCAAATCCCCCAGGCACCAGGATCCCATCGGCTCCCCCAAGGAGTTCCTCCACATTCTTTTCATTTACTTTTTCGGCGGAGATCCAATCGATCTCTACTTCTACGTCGTTTGCGATGCCTGCATGGTAAAGGGCTTCCGCCACGCTCATGTAGGCATCTTTTAACTGGACATATTTCCCGACGAGGGCGATTTTCGTCTTCTTTTTCAGATTCTTAATCCGTAATACCATCTCTTCCCATTCTCTCATATCGGCAGGGGGTACATCCAGCTTAAAATAGTTGACCACATATTCATCCAGTCCCTCCCGCTTCATCATTAAAGGAACCTCATAGATGGATCCGGCGTCTACCGCCTCAATCACCGCAGCAGGATCTATGTCGCAGAAGAGGGCGATCTTCTCTTTTACCTCTTTGGCCAGCGGGCGTTCCGTCCGGCAGACGATCATGGTGGGCTGAATCCCGATGCTTCTCAGCTCTTTTACGCTATGTTGGGTAGGCTTCGTCTTTACTTCCCCGGCTGCCCGGATATAGGGAACGAGGGTCACATGAATATACATCACATTTCCCCTGCCTACCTCATTTTTCATCTGTCGAATCGCCTCTAGGAACGGGAGGGACTCGATGTCCCCCACGGTCCCCCCGATCTCCGTGATGACGATATCGGGATGCCCGTCTCTCGCCGCCCTGTAGAGCTGCTCCTTAATTTCATTGGTAATGTGGGGAATCACTTGTACCGTTGCCCCTAAATAATCTCCATGCCGCTCTTTATTCAGAACACTGGAGTAAATCTTGCCTGTCGTTACATTGCTTAAGGCGGTTACGTTAATGTCGATAAACCGCTCATAATGGCCTAAATCGAGATCGGTCTCCGCCCCGTCCCCTGTGACAAATACCTCTCCGTGTTGGTAAGGGCTCATCGTACCGGGATCTACATTGATGTACGGATCAAATTTTTGTATGGAAACGGTAAGCCCCCTGTTTCGAAGAAGCCTTCCAAGGGAGGCTGCCGTAATCCCTTTTCCCAGTGAAGAAACAACCCCGCCTGTCACGAAAATAAATTTTGTCATGCTTTCTGTTTCCCCTTTTCTTTCGTTATTTTTAGAATGCACAAATCGAAAAAAAGCAAAAGTAAAGCCCCCTTCTTCTTAAAGGGGGCTTTCTTACTCTTTGAAAAAAATCATGCGTTCACAGGGTGCCCAACTCTATTTTATTTTTTAAGGGGGAAAGTGTCAACGGCAAAAAGAACTACTCTTTATCTTCCTCTTCCTGATCTCGAGCTTCCTCGTCCGGTTCCTGTTCTTCCTCATCGGAAAGATCTACTTCCGCGTCCTCCTCCACAAAAACCTCATCCACCTCCAAACCCTCATCATCGTAAAATTCTTCATCCGCTTCATCCAACAAATCCTCATCGCCTACGTCATCCAAATCTTCGCCTAAATCCTCGTCATCCAAATCCCCAAGCTCGTCGTCTTCGGATAGTTCATCATCGAGATCTTCGAAATCCTCATCTTCGGCATAGTCGTCATAATCGTCCAAATCATCATCCTGATCGAGATGTCTGCCGCGTCCCCCCGTTAAGATCGCTTCTTCAAACTGTTCAATAGGATACCATTTCTTTAATCCCCAAAGTCCTTCTCCTATGTTTACAAAGCGTCCGTCAATGTTCATCTCTGTATAGAGCTGGACAAGCCAAGCATTCATCTCTTCTTCGCCGATTCCTTTCGCTTCCTGTATCCGACGGGCTAAATCCGCGAAGGAGACGGGCTCGCTTCCTTCCATGAGAATCATATGGGCGAGGTCAACCATTGCCATCTCTGCTAATTCCTCTTTGTTTAAATTGGCCAGTTCGCTCATCATACCACTTCCCATCCATCGATCTCGTACAACCTATTTTAACCCATATCTGGCCTATGTCAAACAAATAATGAGGATTTCTATCACATATTCCGGCGATATTTCCCTCCTACCTCATAGAGCGCCTTTGTGATCTGGCCGAGGCTCGCCACTTTTACCGTCTCCATCAGTTCGGCGAAGATATTTCCCCCTTTAAGAGCCACTTCTTTCAGACGGGAAAGCGCTTTCTCCGATTCTTTCCGGTGCCGCTCTTTAAACGCTTGAAGGTTTTGGATTTGTTCCTCTTTTTCTTCTTCCGTCGCGCGGGCCAATTCTAACGCATCCACCTTTTCCAGTGCCGAATGGGGGTTTAGGAAGGTATTTACCCCGACGATGGGCAGTTCGCCGCTATGTTTCTTCATCTCATAAAGGAGAGACTCCTCTTGAATCTTGCCACGCTGGTACATCCGTTCCATCGCACCAAGTACCCCTCCCCGTTCGTCCAGACGTTCAAATTCCCTTAAAACGGCCTCTTCCACCAAATCGGTCAATTCTTCTATGATGAAAGCCCCCTGGAGTGGATTCTCATTCTTGGTCATCCCAAATTCCCGTTGCAAGATGAGTTGAATGGCCAGGGCCCGCCGGACCGATTCTTCCGTCGGTGTGGTGACGGCCTCATCATAGGCATTGGTATGCAGAGAGTTGCAGTTATCGTAAATGGCAAGCAAGGCTTGGATCGTGGTGCGAATATCATTAAAGTCCATTTCCTGGGCATGTAATGAACGTCCGGAGGTTTGAATATGGTACTTCAATTTCTGGCTTCTCTCGTTCGCTCCGTACTTTTCCTTCATGGCTATCGCCCAAATGCGCCGGGCCACCCGCCCGATGACCGCATACTCCGGATCGAGACCGTTGGAAAAGAAGAAGGAAAGGTTCGGCGCAAAATCGTCGATCTTCATTCCCCTCTTCAAGTAATATTCCACGTAAGTAAAGCCATTGGCGAGCGTGAAGGCTAGCTGGGTGATCGGGTTGGCTCCGGCCTCTGCAATATGATAGCCGCTGATGCTTACGGAGTAATAATTTTTAACCTGATGTTGAATGAAGTATTCTTGGATATCTCCCATCATTTTCAGGGCAAATTCTGTGGAAAAGATGCAGGTGTTTTGTCCCTGATCCTCTTTTAAGATATCTGCTTGTACGGTACCCCTGACCCGCTGCAAGGTCGCTTTTTTGATCTCCTCATATTCCGCCGGCGTCGCCCTTCTTCCCGCCTCTTTTTCGAACTTCTCGACCTGTTGGTCGATGGCGGTATTAAAGTACATGGCGAGGAGGATCGGGGCAGGGCCGTTGATGGTCATGGAGACGCTGGTCAGCGGATCGGCCAGATCAAAACCGGCATAAAGCTTCTTCATGTCGTCCAGAGTGGCTACGCTTACGCCGCTCGTGCCGATCTTCCCATAGATATCCGGTCTCCGGTCCGGATCCTCTCCGTAGAGAGTAACACTGTCAAAAGCGGTGGAGAGTCGTTTTGCTTTGCTGTTTTGGCTCAAATAGTGGAAACGGCGGTTGGTCCTCTCCGGGGTGCCTTCCCCTGCGAACATCCGGGTCGGCTCCTCCTCTTCCCGTTTGAAGGGGAATACCCCGGCGGTAAAGGGGAAATGCCCCGGAAAATTCTCTTCCCTGATCCAGCGGACCCTATCCCCCCAATCCGTATAGCAGGGAAGAGCAATTTTAGGGATGCGGGTGCCGGAAAGGGATAGGCTCCATTTCTCTTTATAACCGGAGAGACGTTCCTCCCAATTCCTTAAATCCTGCTTAACCCCGGGGAGAAGGAGATTCTTTAATTCCCTCCGTTTGCTGTAGAGGAGGGAGAGGGGCTCCGGGGTTTCCCCTTCTTCCCTGTCCACGCTTTCAAATTTTAAGCGTTCCGGCCCTTCTCCTCTACCGTTCTCCAGCAGCGAAATGACCCCTTGCACTTGATACAACCGGGAAGCGATCTTCGCCTGTTCTTTCGTCTTCTTCTTGTAGTTTCGAACGGTCTCTGCGATCTCCCTGAGATACCCCCTCCGCTCAGGAGGAATCACCCCTGCATTCTCCTCCCTTACCTCATTTCTTTCGGAAGGGAGAGCCCAATTTTCATTAAGCTTCTCATTCATCTTCCCAATCAGCGCTTGAAAAAGGCGATTGACGCCGGGATCGTTAAAGCGGCTGGCCACGGTTCCATAGACGGGCAGTTCCTCTAGAGGAGCGGATAAGAGATTCCGATTTCGGCGGATCTCTTTCCGCACATCCCGCATAGCATCCTCCGCCCCCTTGTGATCAAATTTATTGATGACCACCAGGTCCGCATAATCCAACATATCGATTTTTTCCAATTGGGAGGGAGCTCCATATTCACTGGTCATCACATAAAGGCTCAGGTCGCTGATGCGTGCAATCTCCGTATCCCCCTGGCCGATGCCGCTTGTCTCCACGAAGATCAGGGTAAAAGGAGCCGTTTTGACCACCTTTACCGCATCCTGGATCGCGAGGGAAAGCTCCGATTTCGCCCCCCTGGTGGCCAGGGAGCGGAAGAATACCCTGGGATGATCGATGGAGTTCATGCGAATCCGATCGCCTAAAAGCGCTCCCCCTGTTTTCTGCTTGGATGGGTCGACGGAGAGAACGGCAATTTTCACCTTTTCATCATACGCTAAAAAGCGAGCGATCAGTTCATCGGTAAGGGAACTTTTTCCTGCCCCGCCGGTTCCGGTGATGCCGATCACCGGTATCTTCCTCTCCTCATCGGGAAGGAGGCGAAGCCTCTCCCTCGCGCCTTCTTCCTCCACCGCCATCTCTGCCAGGGTAATCCATTTGGCCAGCTCCAACGTGTCCCCCCGACGCAGCCGCTCCGGGCTTTCTTCCCATCTTCTGAGAGGAGAAAAATCACAGAGCCTAAGCATATGGTTGATCATCCCCTGAAGGCCCAGGATACGGCCATCTTCCGGTGAGAAGATCTTTGCCACCCCGTACTCCTCCAGTTCTTTTATTTCCGCCGGGATGATCACCCCGCCGCCGCCTCCAAATACGTTAATTTCCCCGGCTCCCCGTTTCCTTAGCAGGTCGACCATATACTTAAAGTACTCCATATGCCCCCCTTGATAGGAGCTAACGGCAATCCCTTGTACATCTTCTTGAATCGCCGCTTCCACTACCTCCTCCACAGAGCGGTTATGCCCCAAATGAATCACCTCCGCTCCGCTGCTCTGCAAGATACGCCGCATGATGTTGATCGAAGCATCGTGGCCGTCGAACAGGCTGGCGGCCGTTACAAAACGAATCTTATGTTTTGGGAGATACTTCTCTTCCATTCCGATCCTCCTCTCCTCTTTTATGGTTTCCGAGTTCCTCTCTCCCTTCCTCCTTGCTCCAACCCCCGATCCCCCCGAGAAAACGAAGCTGTTTTTCAATGAATTCCTCCAGGGTAAATCGATTTCTCAGCGCCCAACGTCGAAACGCCCACATCTCTCCAAGGACGGCAATGTTTTCGGCGATCAGGGGAATATCCTCTTCGGCGAGGGATAGGCTTCCATCTTTTACTCCTTCATGGAGCAACCGGGCAAAAATGCCGGCGATTTCTTCTTCCGTGCGCAAAACAATGCGCATCGCATCTTTTGGGAGGGATTTCGTCTCCTGGTAGATGAGCAGTACCTTATCATCAAGGCGGTCAACGACCCGGATATATCCGATGATCGCCTCTTTTAATTTTTCTCCTCCCGTCTTTCCCTTTTGAATGGAGAGGGTTAATCCGTTCTTCATCTCTTCATGGATCGATGAGCAGACGAGATAAAGAACATCTTCCTTTGACTCAATATATTCATAGAGGGTACCGATGCTAAAGCCTGATTCGGCGGCGATCTCCCGGGTCGTCGCCTTATGGAAACCTTTACGAGCAAAAAGTTCCACCGCGGCTTCCACCATCTGTGCCCGCCTGGTCTCAATCAGTTCCTTATCTTTCACGTCGGTGTGGATCTCTTTCATTCTCCACCCCCTCCTCTTTTTAGATGGTTCAGGATCTGCCCTGCCAAAAAATACGGGGATTCTTTCCCTTCTTCCACATCTTTTATTCTTCCCTGGTAGTCAGGAGAAGAGAGGAGTTCCTCCACCCATTGATCCAGGAAGCGGCGGAGGATTTCCTTTAATTCCGCCATCCTCCTTCTCCGTCGCCGGGTTTCTCCGTCCGGTTCCTCTTCTAAGGAAGCCCGGTGCTCCAAAATCTTTTCCCAAACCATAAGGATCCCTTCCCCCCGTGAACCGACCGTCTTCAGGACGGGAGGGCGCCATCCTTTGCCCGTCTTCGTGATGTCCAGCATGGCATTTACTTGTGCCACCAATTTCTCCGTGCCGGGGAGATCCGCTTTATTTACCACAAAAAGATCGGCGATCTCCATAATCCCTGCTTTAAAAGCCTGCACCACATCCCCGGTTCCCGGACTTAAGACGAGGAGGGTGGTATCGACGGCTTCCATCACCTTCACCTCGGATTGTCCTACCCCTACCGTCTCCACCAGGATCACGTCACAACCATAGGCATCCAGAATCTGCATCGCCCCTTGTGTATGATAAGAGAGGCCCCCCAGGTTACCCCGGGTCCCCATGCTGCGGATAAATACTCCTCGATCCGTCGCGTGGCGCTGCATCCGAATCCGATCTCCCAAAATGGCCCCTCCGGTAAAGGGGCTGGTGGGATCCACCGCGATGATGCCTAGTGAAAATCCCTTTCCCCTGAGAAGGGAGATGAGGGCATCCACCAGCGTACTCTTTCCCGCTCCCGGGGCACCGGTAATGCCTACGGTTACCGCCCGGCCGGTGTAAGGGGTAAGCTCCCGGAGAAGTTCAAACCCCTCCGGTTTCTCCTCTTCGATCCATGTGATGGCTTTGGCGCAGGCCCGGGTGTCCCCTCCAATGATCTGTTTCGCGATTGGGTGCATTTTATCCATCCTATTCTTTCATTAGGGCATTGGAGATGACGAGACGCTGAATCTCATTCGTTCCTTCATAAATTTGGGTAATCTTCGCATCTCTCATCATCCGCTCCACCGGATATTCCCGAATATACCCGTACCCGCCGAAGATCTGAACCGCCTCCGTCGTCACTTCCATCGCCGTATCGGAGGCAAAAAGTTTAGCCATCGCAGAGGCTTTGCCATAGGGAAGTCCGTGATCCTCCAACCAGGCGGCTTGGTAGGTGAGGAGGCGGGAGGCTTCAATCTTTGTGGCCATGTCGGCCAATTTAAAACGGATCGCCTGCTGGTCGCCGATCGGTTTCCCAAATTGTTTCCTCTCTTTGGCATATCTCAAGGCTTCATCCAGAGCTCCCTG
This sequence comes from Thermicanus aegyptius DSM 12793, assembly GCF_000510645.1. Taxonomy (NCBI): domain Bacteria; kingdom Bacillati; phylum Bacillota; class Bacilli; order Thermicanales; family Thermicanaceae; genus Thermicanus; species Thermicanus aegyptius. The sequence continues at coordinate 3,403,953 of NZ_KI783301.1, forward strand.
GGCAATCCCCAAAGCCTGGGCGGCGATTCCGTTTCGCCCTCCATCTAAAGTCATCATGGCGATCTTAAATCCTTCCCCCTCATTTCCCAAGCGGTTTTCCTCAGGGACCATGACCTCCTCAAAATGAATTTCCGCCGTCGTAGAGGCACGAATCCCCAACTTCTTCTCCTTCTTCCCCACGGTAAAGCCGGGCATTCCCTCCTCCAGGATAAATGCGGTTACCCCTTTGTGCTTTAATTCGGGATGGGTCAAGGCGAAGACGACATAGATCTCTGCTGCGCCTGCATTGGTGATGAAGATCTTGGAACCATTTAGAACATAGTGGCGGCCATTTTTGACGGCAGTCGTCCGCATGGCGGCCGCATCGGAACCGGAGCCGGGCTCCGTCAAACCATAGGCGCCGATCTTTTTCCCTTCGGCCAGGGGGCGGAGAAATCTCTCCTTCTGCTCCTCGCTGCCAAATTTGTAGATCGGCCAACTGGCCAAGGAGATGTGGGCAGATAAGGTGACGGCGGTGGAGGCGCAAACCCTGGCCAATTCTTCCACTGCAATCACATAACTTAAGAAATCGGCCCCCGCGCCTCCCCACCTTTCCGGCCATGGAATGCCTGTTAATCCCAGTTCAGCCATCTTGGTAAAAATTTTCCGATCAAATCTCTCCTCTTCATCCCGTAAAGAGGCGGTGGGAGCCACCTCATGTACCGCAAACTCCCTCACCATCTGCCGCATCATCTCTTGTTCTTCGCTTAACGAAAAATTCATTTTCCCCTCACCCCGTCTGAATTGTTTTCGGCCAAGAGATATTTCCCGATCACCAGGTGCTGGATCTCGTTGGTCCCTTCATAGATTTGCGTGATCTTTGCGTCCCGGAAATATCGCTCTACCGGATAATCCCGGATGTATCCATAACCGCCAAAGATCTGGACAGCTTCCGTCGCCACCTTCACGGCCACATCGGAGGCGAAAAGCTTCGCTTGGGAAGCGGCCAATCCGGCCGGTTTTCCTTCCTCCTTTAAGGAGGCGGCGCGATAGACCAAAAGCCGTGCTCCTTCCAACTCCGTGGCCATCTGGGCCAACTTAAAACGGATCGCCTGTTGATCTGCAATGGGGCGGCCAAACTGTTTCCGCCCCTTGGCGTAGGCAAGGGCGGCAGCGAAAGCAGCCTCCCCGATGCCCAATGCTTGGGCGGCGATGCCGATCCGTCCTACATCCAAATTGGCCATGGCGATCTTATAGCCTTCCCCTTCCTCTCCCAGGCGATTTTCGACGGGAACCTCCGCCTCTTCAAAGAGGAGGGTGGCGGTGCTGGAGCCATGAAGCCCCATCTTTTTCTCCCGCCTGCCCGTCGAAAATCCTGGGGTTCCCTTCTCCACGATAAAGGCGGTGATCCCCTTGATCCCTCTCTCCGGGTCAGTGACGGCAAATACTACATAGGTATCCGCCTCTCCCCCGTTGGTTATAAATTGTTTCGTACCCGTTAGGCAGTAATGACGTCCTCTCCGCACGGCCTTTAACTTGATGGAGGCGGCATCGGAACCGGCCTGGGGTTCCGTCAGCGCAAAGGCCCCGATCGCCTCCCCCTTTGCCAACGCCGGGAGGAAACGCTCTTTCTGCGCTTCATTCCCGAAGTAGTAAATGGGCATTGTCCCCACTGAGGTGTGAACAGAGAGAATTACACCCAGCGCAGCGCTTACTTTGGAAATTTCATGGATCGCTAAAATGTAAGAAATAAAATCCAATCCCGCACCGCCGTAACGTTCCGGAAGCGGAATCCCCATCAGGCCCAGCTCCCCCATCCTGCGTAGGAGAGGGCGGGGGTACCAATCTTCCTCTTCCATCCGGGGGATCAGGGGAAGAATCTCCTCCCTGGCGAAGCGGCGCACCATTTGCCGTAACAAAAGTTGCTCTTCCGTAAAGGAGAAATTCATCTCACGGCAGGCTCGCCCTTGTTTTTAGGAATACCCTCTTCGGACAAAGGCGGTCACCCTTCTCTCCCTTCATTTCTCAATCCGTTTTTCACGTGTGGACATACTCATATACCGGTATTCTTCTCTATGCTTCGTATCGATAGAAGCCTCTCCCTGTCTTTCTCCCCAGCCATCCTGCCTTAACATATTTTCTGAGAAGGGGGCAGGGGCGGTATTTAGAATCGCCGAACCCCTCGTAAAGGATCTCCATGATGGAAAGGCAAGTGTCCAGTCCGATAAAGTCGGCCAATTCCAGGGGTCCCATGGGATGATTCATGCCAAGTTTCATCACCTGGTCTACCGATTCCGGCGTGGCCACCCCCTCGTAGACGGCGTAAATCGCCTCGTTAATCATGGGCATAAGGACCCGATTGGAGACAAAGCCGGGAAAATCATTCACTTCCACAGGAATTTTCCCCATTCTCCGGGCCAGTTCCTCGATCCTCCGATAGGTTTCATCGCTCGTAGCCAGACCGCGGATGATCTCTACCAATTTCATCACGGGGACAGGGTTCATAAAGTGCATGCCGATCACCCTTTCCGGTCGGTCCGTTACGGCGGCAAGCTCGGTGATGGGGAGGGAGGAGGTGTTGGTCGCTAAAATCCCTTCCTTCCCCAAGATCCCATCCAGGGTGCGAAACAGGTCGGTCTTTACCTCCATCTTCTCCATCACGGCTTCGATCACCAGATCGGCCTCCCTTGCTTCCTCCAAAAGCGGAGCAGGTTGAATCCGCCCCAAGATCTCCTCCCTCTCCTGCTCGTTCAGCTTCCCTTTCTCAACAAGCCGGCTCAGGTTCTTCCCAATATTTCCTAATCCCCGCCCGATCAACTCTTCCGACAGGTCGTGAAGAAGAACCTCAAATCCCGCTTGGGCGGCGGTTTGGGCGATCCCGCTTCCCATCTGACCCGCTCCTACGACCATGATCTTTTTCAACTCCATCCGTTTTCCTCCTTATCCGGAAATTCCCCGCTCATTTTCTTCCTCCGAAGACAGGGCGCTCACCAAGTGGTTACGGCTCCACCTCCACCAGAACCGCATCCCCTTGGGCAGTCCCACTACAGATGGCCGCGATTCCGAGACCTCCCCCCCTTCTCTTTAATTCATAGATCAGGGTAAGCAGAATGCGGGTCCCACTGGCTCCGATGGGGTGCCCCAAGGCGACGGCACCGCCGTTCACATTCACCTTTTCCTCCTCCCACTCCAAGAGCCTCCCGGTGGTTAACACCACGGCAGCGAAGGCCTCATTTACCTCAAAGAGGGAAATCTCCTGTAGGGAAAGTCCCGTTTTCCGGAGAAGCTTCCGAATAGCCAAGCCGGGAGCGGTGGCAATGTAGGGAGCCTCCGCCCCAATTTCGCTATGGGCGAGTATTTTCGCCAAAGGCTTCCTTCCCATCCGTCTTGCCCTCTCCTCCGACATGAGAAGAAGGGCTGCGGCTCCATCATTTACGCTGGGGGCATTTCCGGGCGTAATGGTCCCATCCTCTTGATAAACCGGGGATAGAGCGGCAAGCTTCTCCATGCCGGTATCCCTACGGGGGCCTTCATCGGTATCCACCGTGAGTGGACTCCCTTTTTTCTGGGGGACGGTAAGGGGAACCACCTCTTCCCGTAAAAGCCCCCCATCAATCGCCTGAATTGCCCGCACGTGGCTCCGGTATGCCCAACGATCCTGCTCCTCCCGGGTAATCCCGAATTCCCGGGCGACCCGGCTGCCGTGGACGGCCATCGGGACACCATAAAAGGGGCAGGTGAGTCCGTCATATTGCATCAGGTCGATCACTTCCCCGTTTCCCATGCGCAATCCCCCCCGAACCTTCGGGAGGAAATAGGGAGCATTGGACATGCTCTCCATTCCCCCCGCCAGGAGGATCTCCCCATCCCCGGAGCGGATGATTTGATCGGCCAGGGTTACACTCCTAAGCCCTGACGCACATACCTTATTGATCGTTTCCGACGGGACTTCCCAGGGTAACCCCGCTTTTACCGCAGCCTGCCGGGCGGGAACCTGACCGGCCCCGCCCTGGAGGACCATCCCCATGATCACCTCATCCACCTCCTCCCCTTTTACCTCCGCCCGCATCAGGGTCTCCTTAAGCACCGCCGCGCCGAGCTGGACAGCGGTTAGTGGGGACAAAGCTCCTTGGAACCGCCCGAAAGGGGTTCGCGCCCCCGCTACGATAACGCTTCTCAACATCGTTTCCTCCTCTCTACCTCTCATTCATTTCCCCATGCGAAAAACACCGGTTGATCGATTTTCATTCTCTTCATTACAGGTTCTTCATTTTCCAAGGAGTTTTTTAAGCGGTCCTCTCTTCCTCCCCTTCCAATTGAAGGGATTTCGCCAGGATCTCCACCACATCCAATGTTTCTACATCCGCTTCTTTCATTTTTACCCCATCGGAGATCATGGTGAGGCAATAGGGACAAGCCGTGCCGATGAGGGTAGGGGAAACCTCCAAGGCTTGTTCGGTGCGGGCCAAGTTGACACGAGTTCCTTCCTTCTCTTCCATCCACATGAGTCCTCCTCCCGCCCCGCAGCACATGCTGTCCTGACGGTTCCGCTTCATCTCCACCAGCTCCACCCCCGGAATCGCTTTCAGGATCTCCCGGGGAACATCGTACATGCCGTTATATCTCCCCAGATAACAGGAATCATGGTAGGTAATCCTCTCCCGTACGGGAACCTTGGGCGCAATCCTTCCCTCTTTCAGAAGTTGGTAGAGCAATTGGGTGTGATGAATCACCTCTCCCTGGAATCCAAAATCGGGATACTCGTTTTTAAAGGTATTAAAGGTGTGGGGATCGATGGTCAGGATCTTCTTCACTCCATAGCGCCGGAAGTTTTCTATATTCTCCAGAGCCAATTGTTGAAAGAGCATCTCGTTCCCTAATCTCCTCGCCGTATCCCCTGAGTTCTTCTCTTCATTGCCAAGGATGGCAAAAGAGACCCCGGCGTGATTTAAAATCTTGACCAACGTTTGGGTAATCTTCATGCTGCGCCGGTCATAGGAACCCATAGAGCCTACAAAAAGAAGGTATTCAAAATCGGGTTTTTCCTTAACGGTAGGCGCCTCGATACCCTCCACATCCCTCCATTTGCTCCGGTCATTCCGATTTAAGCCCCAGGGATTCCCTTGCCGCTCAATGTTTTGGAAGGTCCGGTTCACCTCTCCCGATACCCTCCCCTCGGTCAGGACCAAGTACCTGCGAAGATCAATAATCTTATCCACATGTTCATTCATCACCGGACATTGATCTTCACAATTCCGGCAGGTGGTGCAGGCCCAGATCTCCTCCTCCGTAATGACGTCACCGATCAGGCTGATCTCCTCGAAGGGGGGCATCAGCTCTTCTTCGGCCGACGCTTCCTTCGTAGCGGCGACCTCCCCTTGTGTCCCTTCCCTGGAATGGGCCCAAGCGATGCGATTCCCCCGGGTATGGGCAAAGAGAGAAGCCGGCATCCAGGGAGTCCGTCCCGTTACGGCCGCCCCTTTTTCCGTCAAATGGTCCCGCATCTTCACAATCAACTGCATGGGAGAAAGGCTCTTTCCGGTGTTGTTTGCAGGGCACATGCTGGTGCAGCGGCCACATTCCACACAGGCATACAGGTCGAGGAGCTGTTTCTGGGTAAATTGTTCAATCCGCCCCACCCCGAATTCCTCGGCCGTCTCATCCTCCAGATGAATGGGTGTAAGTCGTCCCGGAGGAGAAAGCCGTTTTAAAAAAACGTTGATGGGCGCCGCGATGAGATGGGCATGCTTTGATTGGGGAACGTAGACGAGAAAGGCAAGAAGGATCAACAGATGAATCCACCAGAAGAAATAAAAGAAAAAACGGCTCACCTCCGGTGAGAGGGGTTGGGCAAGGTAGGCGACCAGGGAAGAAAAGGGGCGCATCCCGTTCCATACTTCTCCGGCCATGGCCATCTCCATTCCCCCTGCGGCCAGGACGGAAAGGAAAAGAGTGCCGATGAACCAATAGACCATGCCGGCTTTCCATCCTCGTTTCAATCGGGGCAGCTTCTCAATATACCGACGGTAAATGCCGTACGCCACCGCCAAAAGGACCGCCATGGTGGTCATCTCCTGCACCAAGGTAAACCCGCCGTAAAAAGGGATCGGCAGCCTCGCTCCGGGTATAAGTCCCTTTAGGATGAGATCAATGGCGCCAAACTGGAGGATGATAAACCCATAGAAGAAGATAACGTGCATGACGCCGCTTCTCTTGTCTTTTAGAAGCTTTCTCTGTCCAAAGACGTTAAGCAAAAGAGCTTTCCACCGTTCTTTTAGCCCTTTTTGATCTTCCGGCTTCCTCCCGAGGCGGATGAAAAGATAGCGGCTGTATACGACGTGCGCAAAGAGGTAGACCGCGTAGCCAACCACCAGGAGAAAGGCAAGAAACTGTATGAGAATGAACATAAGATCCCCCCGCTTCTTTATTGAATGAGCGTTCGCTCAGTTAAGTTTATATTACCATAAGGTTAAAAATATTTCTATAAGCATGAAGGGGAGGATCGATAAAAAAAATCCGCCGAGGAGGGGCGAAAGCGATGCCCTCTCGGCGGATTCCTAAAAACGATGCGTTTTTCCCTGTTGCACTTTGTGGAAGCGATGCAGCCGATTTTTCGCTCGGAAACGGTCCGCTACGCCCTAGCCCCTTCTTTCTTAAAGGTGTTGGCGGCCCATTGCCTGATGTAAGGAATAACCCAACGGTCCAACCCGATCTTTCCGGCATTAAAACCGGCCACGATGACGAAGATGGAGAGGAGAACCATTTGCGGGTTGGTGCTGGTGGTACCGCTGAACATGAAAGCGAAGTTCATCACCATGCCGAAGAATACCGCCGCTGTGGTTAAGCATCCAAGGATAAGTCCTAAACCAACGAGTGTTTCTCCGATTGGGATGAGAACATTGAAAAGTCCGGCGTTTGGAATGGCGAATCCTTGGAGGAAACCAGCCCACCAGCCTTGCACGGCCGGATGATCCCCTGTGGCCTTCTTCACGGCACCCATCAAAAATCCGGTTGCATCAAATCCTCCCGTCAGCTTCTCAAATCCAGCCGACAACCACTCATACCCGAGGTAGAGGCGCAATACCAGCAATACATAGGATGCATATACATTTTCGCGCAACCAACGTACCATCTTACATCCCCCCAATGATTTTTTTTGAGTTTTGGATAATGAACGTTTGATCGCTCAAATGGTTCAGATGAAAATCCATTCTCCTTGAAGATGGCCATCTTTTTGAAGAACTTCTTACACCCTTACTATACTTCGCTTCAAGAATACTTTCCATAGGTTTGTGAATTTCTTCACATTTTCTTCAAAAAGATATAAACATATTGTGAAGAATTAGCTCCACCTATTGAAAGGGGTTACATTCCTGTTCTCATCTTGATCAAAACGAAAAAGCCTCCCTCGATAGGGGGAAGCGTCGCTTTTTCTCTTTTCTATTTTACCCACCCGAGCAGCATTTCCCTTACCATTTTGGCAGCCAGGATCTGCGTCTGTTCGGTGGGATCGTAGACGGGGGCCACTTCCACGAGGTCGGCCCCGACCACCTTTACCTGGGAGCGAGCGATGGCGTGGATGGCGGCAAGCATCTCCTTGGAAGTAATGCCTCCTCCCTCCGCCGTACCCGTCCCTGGCGCGAAAGCGGGATCGAGGACATCAATGTCGATGGTGACATAGACCGGTCGGCCTGCCAAGGAAGGGAGAACCTTCTGCATCGGTGCCAAAACCTCATAGGGGAAGAAATTCATCTCCTGTCGGCCAAAGCGGAATTCCTCCTTGGTCCCGGAGCGAATGCCGAAGGAATAGACGTTTTTTCCGCCCAAAAGGTGAACGGCCTTCCGGATCGGAGTAGAGTGGGAGAGCGGCTCTCCCTCATACTCTTCCCGGAGGTCGGCATGGGCATCCACATGGATCAGCGCCAAATCCGGATAGCGCGCGTATACCTTCTCGATGATCGGCCAGGTGACCAGGTGCTCTCCCCCTAGTCCCAACGGAAATTTCCCATCGTCAAGGAGTTTTGCGACAAAATCCCCGATGAGGGCAAGGCTCCTTCCCGGATTCCCAAAGGGAAGGGGGATATCTCCGGCATCGAAGTAGCATACTTCCGAAAGTTCTTTATCCAAATAAGGGCTATACTCTTCCAGCCCGATAGAAACCTCTCGGATGCGGGCCGGGCCAAAACGGGAGCCGGGACGAAAGCTGACGGTATAATCCATCGGCATCCCGTATAAAACCGCCTGTGCCTTATCATAATCCTGCCGGCTGGCGATGAAAAGATTGCCGGAGTAAGCATCGTCAAACCGCATGGAGCACCCTCCTTACTTCAGAAGCTCTTCTACGAAACGGGGCAGGACAAAGCAGGCATGATGGAGAGCAGGGGTGTAATATTTTGTCGCAATCTCCCGGATCGACTCTTTTTTTACCCCAAGGGGATCATGTTTTTTGGATCCCATCGTAAAGGTCCACAACCCGCTGGGGTAGGTGGGGACATTGGCGGTGTAAAGGCGGGTGATGGGAAAAATCTCTTTCACGTCCTGAAAAACTTTACGGATCAAGTCTCCTTTAAACCAGGGATTATCCGTCTGGGCTACAAAGATTCCCTCGTCGGTCAGGGCGTCATATATTCCCTGGTAAAAACCCCGCTCAAAAAGCTTCACGGCCGGACCTACCGGTTCGGTGGAATCGACAAGGATCACATCATACTCATTTTTTGCCTTCACGATGTGCATAAAGCCGTCATCGACGATCACCTCTACACGCGGGTCCTCCAGTTTGCCGGAGATGGTGGGCAGATATTTCTTGGAGGTTTCAATCACCTTGCCGTCAATCTCCACCAATACCGCCTTTTCTACCGTAGGATGCTTTAATACCTCACGGATCGCCCCTCCATCCCCTCCACCGACAACCAGTACTTTCCTGGGATGGGGATGGGTAAAGAGGGCCGGATGGGTTACCATCTCGTGATAAACAAACTCATCCTTCTCCGTCGTCATCACCATGCCGTCCAACACCAGCATATTCCCGAACTCTGCCGTCTCCAGCATGTCCAGTTTCTGATAGGGAGTCTCTTCCGTATGATGAGTCTTACGCACCCGTGCAGTAATGCCGAAATGCTCCGTCTGTTTTTCCGTGAACCACAACTCCATCTCTCCATCCTCACTTTCCCGGAAAATTTACCTGTCCCATTGCAACGGATAAAATTATATCCCATCTCTTCGGAAAATCAAGTATAAGCAAAGCCAATCTTTTCCATACTGTTAAGTGAAGGAAAAGGTGGTGGCATAATGATCCGCTTCATTGTAAGACTGGTTCAAGGGATCATTCTCTCTTTTCTCCTTATGATCTTGGGGGGGCTCTTTTTCGTCCTCTATCTCGGATCCCAGCCTCTCCCTCCTGCCGATGTGGAGGAGAGCAGTTTCCTCTACACCGCCGATGGAGAGTTGTTAGAGACGCTTCATCAGGGAATCAATCGGCAAACGGTACCCCTCGATCAAATCCCCGCTGCCGTACGGAACGCCACCATCGCCATTGAAGATCGGTATTTTTACCAACATTTCGGCTTCGATCCCAAGCGGATAGCCGCTTCTCTCTTAATCAATCTCCAGGAAGGGAAGATGGTTCAAGGAGCGAGCACCATTACCCAGCAGTTGGCAAGGAATCTCTACCTTAGCCACGATAAAACCTGGGAGCGAAAACTCCGGGAGCTTCTCCTCTCCATCCAGCTTGAATTAAATTATTCCAAAGATCAGATCTTGGAGATGTATTTAAACCAAATCTATTACGGCAACTCGGCCTATGGCATCGAAAGCGCCTCCCATACCTACTTGGGCAAATCGGCCAAAGAGTTAACCCTCGCCGAGGCGGCTCTCTTAGCGGGGATTCCCAAGGGCCCCACCTATTATGAACCTTATCGTCATTTCGAGAACGCAAAGAAAAGGCAGCGCCTCGTCTTAAATGCCATGGTGGAAAACGGCTATATCACCCGGGAAGAGGCAGACCGCGCCTATCAAGAAGAGATCCACCTGATCAAAGGAGCGCCTAAAAAGGTAAGCCTCGCCCCTTACTTCCGGGATGCGGTGCTGGAATGGATCGACCGGAACCTGGGCCTCACTCCTTCCGACTTAAACAAGGGAGGATATCGAATTTACACCACCCTCTCTTTGCCGACGCAAAAAAAGGCGGAAGAAGCGGTGGCCAAACGCCTTCCCAAAGAGCAGCCTTTACAGGTTGCCCTCGTCGCCATCGAGCCCGGGACCGGATATGTAAGGGCGATGGTGGGCGGAAGGGATTATGACGAGAGCCAATACAACCGGGTTTATGCGAAAAGGCAACCCGGATCGACCTTTAAGCCTTTCCTTTATCTCGCCGCCCTCGAAAATGGAATGACCCCTTTAACCAAGATCGAAAGCAAACCGACCGTTTTTCAATACGAAGGAAAGTTATACAGCCCGAATAATTATCATAAGGAGTATGCCAATGATTATATCACGATGTTGGAAGCGATCAAAAAATCGGATAACATCTACGCCATCACCACCCACATGACCATTGGACCGGAAAAACTGGTAAACCGAGCAAAGGAGTTAGGCATCGAAACTCCTTTACAAGCAATCCCCTCCCTCCCCTTGGGAAGCATCCCCCTCTCCCCCATGGAGATGGTTACGGCGTATGCCACCATCGCCAATGCAGGGGAAAAAGTGGAGCCGATCCTGGTTGCCCGCATCGAGGATCGGAACGGGAAGGTGATTTACTCCGCCGCTGAGGAAAAAAAGAAGGTGGCCGATTCCCGTTATGTATCGATCCTGATTCGCCTGATGCAGGCCGTTTTTGAAAAAGGAGGGACGGCGTACAGCATCGCAGGCGATCTAAAACGTCCGGTCGCCGGGAAGACAGGATCCACACCCTATGATGGATGGATGATCGGATTTACACCCCAGTTGGCCGCCGCGGTCTGGGTAGGATTTGATAAGAACCAACCCCTCTCTGATGTGGATTCCTACCGTTCTAAACATATTTGGGCCGATTTCATGGAAGGGGCGTTGTCTTCCTCTCCCCCGATGCTCTTTCCCTTACCGGACGGTTTAATCTCAGCATATATCGACCCGGAAACCGGGGAGCTGGCGACGGTGAACTGTCCCGATGCCGAACTGCTGTACTTTATTCCCGGGACCGAACCGACCACCTACTGCACAAAGCATCCTGCCCCTGATAAAGAAAAAAAGGAGACAGAGAAGAAAACTCCAAAGAAATCGTTGTGGGACCGGGTGAAAGAATGGTGGGAATAAGGCGGAAGAAAAAGTAGGATCGGTACCCGCTCGTTTAGAGTGGAGGAAGACTGTGTGGAGTCTTTAGGAGAGGGCTTGTACCGATTGAAAGACCAGATAGCCCCCTCCAATCATACCGGCATCGTTTCCTAATTTTGCAATCTCCAACGTGAGGACTTCGAGCGCCTCCGGAAGCGCAAAACGCTCCAGATGTTTCCGTAACGGGTTCATCAACAGCTCCCCTGCGGCGGAAACCCCGCCCCCGATCAAAATTCGTTCCGGGTTAAGGGAATTGATGAGGGCACCCAAGGCGAAGGCTAAAGAATAGGCAGCCGAATCAAAGATTTCGAGGGCTAAAGAATCTCCAACACTCGCCGCTTCCGCCATATCCCTGGGCGTAACTCTCCCTCTTTCCTCATAGACTTTGCGAAGAAGAGATTCTCTCCCCTGTTGGAGTGCTTCTACAGCTTTTCTCCGCATCGCCGTGGCGGAGGATTCCGTTTCCAGGCACCCAAACCGGCCGCAGTTACACCTTTCTCCGTCGAGACGGACCGGCATATGGCCGATCTCCCCGCCAATCCCATTTACCCCGCTCACGATTTCACCATGGATGAGGATCCCGCCTCCAACACCGGTTCCTAGGGTTACCATGATCAACTCTTTTGCCCCCACTCCTGCCCCTTTCCACATTTCCCCCAGCGCGGCCAGGTTGGCGTCATTATCCATAAAGACCGGATAGGGGATCAGGCGCTGCAGCTTTTCTTTAGCAGGGTAATCTCTCCAGTGCAGATTCACCGCCTGGGTAACCAATCCTCGATCTTTTAAAACATATCCGGGTATCCCTAGTCCTACTCCCAGGATCTCCACACCTTCGGCGATCGAAGAGGCGGCAATCTGTTTCACCCCATCCGAAATCTTGTGCAGGATCGCATCTGCCCCTTCCCCCACCGGCGTGGGAATGGAAAGAGAGGTTAAGATCCTCCCTTCTTCATGGATGAGCCCCAGCTTTAAATAAGTCCCGCCCACATCTACAGCGATGGCTGCTTTCATCATGATGGCCTCCTTCATGGTCTCTCCTTTTGATGATCGATCTGATGATGCGCCCCCTAACCACTTCTCATTGGGCGCATCTTCCACCCTCATCTTACCCTCTCCATTCGCCCTTCGTCAAAAGGAGATTTCTGTTCCACCGGTGAGTCTTTGCTCGTATGATCGGGAGGATAAAAAAAGGAGGATTTTCGCGCGCAAATCGAGTAAAATAAAGGGTGGGCAAAAAATAAGATAAAAAAGGAGGAATCCGTATGCCCTTCATCACGATTAAGATGTTGGAAGGAAGGAGCCCGGAGCTTAAGAAAGAACTGGTGGAAAAAGTAACGGCCGTGGTTGCCGAAACCTTAGCTGTGCCTAAGGACCGCATCCATCTCTTTTTAGAGGACATGAAACCGGACACCTATGCCCACGGGGGAGTGCTCGCTTCCGAGAGGAACAAGACCCCTGAAACAAAGTAAGGAGCGCCTGCGCTTATGTCTGAGCCGATCTTCTTAGTCTCATGGAAAGTTTGAACCGCCTATTCTCTCCCCTGGCTTACATGATTGAGGAGCAATTGTAAGGAAACCTTAACCACCTCTTCTAGAGAAGCGCCGGCATCGATCACCTTTATTCTCTCAGGCTCATGATCGGCCAGGACCAGGTAACCTTCCCTTACCTTGCGATGAAACTGGAGCGATTCCATATCAAGACGATTTACCTCCCTTTCCCCATCCCGATATACCCGGGAAAGCCCCACCTCCGGGGGAAGGTCAAGATAAAGGGTAAGGGAAGGAAAGGCCTCACCGATCGCGAAGCGGTTTAAGTCCAGAATTTCTTTCATCCCTAGCCCCCGGGCATATCCTTGATAAGCCAGGCTGGAGTCTACATAACGGTCGCAGAGAACCAATTTTCCCTCTTTCAAGGCGGGAAGAACCTTCTCCACGAGATGTTGCCGGCGTGAAGCCGCGTAGAGGAGGGCTTCCGTGATGGCATCCATTCCCCTATGCTCGGGATTAAGGAGGATGGCGCGGATCGCTTCGGCGATCGCCACTCCTCCCGGTTCCCGGGTGAGAAGGACTCTCTTCCCCCTCCTCTCCAACTCCTCTTTCAACCGCTGTAAAACGGTCGTCTTTCCGGCCCCTTCAATCCCCTCCACCGTGATAAAGTTTTTCAGTCCCATGCCCGGCCCCTCCTTCCTCCCACTTCTTATAAAAGTTCTTTTGTTTCATATGTCTCCTCTACCCTGCGGTAAAATTTCCCTTGCCAGCTGTTTCTCCGCACCAATTCAAGGTCGATGGCGTTTAATACTTCCCACTTCTTTCGGCTCCACATCGGCCCGATTAAAAGATCCGGGGGGCCATCGCCGGTTAAGCGGTGGATCACCATCTCCGGAGGGAGAATCTCCAGGATATCCACCACCTGCTTTACATACTCCTCCTTCTCCATGAGGCGGACTACCCCCTGCTCATACTGCTTCACCATCGGGGTCTTCTTCAACAGGTGAAGGAGATGGATCTTGATCCCCTGCACATCTAAGCCGGCTACCGCCCTCGCCGTAGCCATCATCATCTCTTTTGTTTCCTGGGGAAGGCCGAGGATAATGTGGCTTACCACCCGTATTCCGTGGCGGCGCAGTTTCTTGACTCCCTCAACATAGGTGGGATAATCATGCCCCCGGTTAATCAACCGGGCGGTCTCTTCATGGATGGTCTGAAGCCCTAATTCAACCCACAACTCGGTGCGGGAATGAAGTTCAGCCAAGAGTTCAACCACATCATCCGGTAGGCAGTCGGGACGGGTAGCAATGGAGAGGCCCACCACTCCTTCTTCCTGTAAAATCGTCTCATACATCTCCCTTAATTCTTCCACAGGGGCATAGGTATTGGTAAATGCCTGAAAATAGCCGATATATTTGGCTTCCGGCCACTTCCTATGCATCCGATCCCGTACCTCTCTGAATTGTTTCGAAAGGTCATCCCTTCGTCTCCCTGCAAAATCCCCGGAGCCTCTGGAACTGCAAAAGGTACAACCTCCTATCGCTACCTTCCCGTCCCGGTTGGGACAGGTAAAACCTCCATCCAACATCACTTTAAAAACCTTCATACCAAAATGATGGCGAAGGTAGGAGTTCCAAGTATAGTATCGCTTTCCTCCCCATCGTCGGGGGAGTTCTGCGATTTGATGCTTTTCCATGATTTGATGCTCTTCCATGGTTTGCCCCCTTTCTACAAGGACAGCTCTATTATAGCATATCTGCTTCTTCCGACATTTTTTGCAACTATTGATCCTTCCCCTGATTGAATAGAAGAATTCCAAAAAAAATAACATCCCTCCTCCAGTTGGGATGTACTCAAGGGATGTTGGACTCCCTCTCATTCTATGCCCATGCGGCCTTTTCCCTCGTCCAAAGGGGCCCATCATTCTTCAGCGTACGCTCTTCGTTCTTCTGTTTCGACGCTTTCCACCGCTTTCTCCTCGTAATGGGAAGCCCCTTCCTCGATGAGGAAGGTCCAACCCCCTTCCTGCCGAATGCGCCTTTCTTTCATCAATTTTCCCAACGCCCTTTTAAAGGCGGCCTTACTCATTTGGAAGATAGCCCGGATCACCTCCGGATCGCTCCCGTCTCCGAAGGGCATTTTCCCACCTCGCTCTTTTAGGATGCCTAAGATCTTTTCTGCGTCCTGGAAGAGGCTCCTTTCTTTGCTCGGCTTCGTAGAGAGATTGATCCTGCCATCTTCTCGGATGTAGGTGACTCGGGCTTTTAACCGTTCTCCCAATCTTACAGGAGAGAGCATCTCATTCGGGTGGATGAGACCCAGCATTTTTTCATCGGTAAAGAGAAATGCACCCCTCTCTCCGATCTCTACCACCACCCCTTCTACCTCCTTATGGTGAAGCGTTTGGGGAGCAGGAAGAATTTCGGGCAAATGGCCGATCCCTTGCAAACGAGCCAGCATTCGCCCTTCTCGGTCCCGCTCCACCCGAACGAAGAGAAGGTCCCCCTCTTTCGGCCACCATTCTTTCTCCCGAGGCAATTCCCCTCTGGGAAGAAAGAGTTCTTTTGGAATTCCTTGATCGAGAAAAAGGCCGAGGGAGGGATGAATCGCCTTCACGGTAAGCCAGCCCCTCTCCCCGGCCAGCAGTTTGGGAGGATAGGTGGTGGCGGCCAGGCGGTTTTCATGATCATGAAAAAGAAAAACCTTTACTTCTTCCCCCACCTTGACCTCCCGATTCAAATCCCGACGGTGAAGAAGGATCTCTTCCCTCCCGTCGCTTAAGAAGTAGCCGAAGGAGACCTCCCTTTCCACTTTCAAATATGCAAAGGTACCTGCGAGCATGTGTAACGCCTCTACTTTCTCATTCAGCGCTTTCATTCGGGACAACCGATCATCGGTTATCGTCATCGGTGATTCACGCTTGATATAGAAGGAATATGCCTCTCTTTGAATTCCTTAGTCTAATACTTGCACCAGTCGATTGAAGAAGGCCCGGTTGGCCCGGATCTTTTCTTCATTTCCCAACACGCAGATCACTTTCTCATTGAGGACCTGATCCAGAAGATCGGCATATTGGCGGATTGTCTCCACGGTGGTGGAGAGGATTTCATCCCGCTCTTTCTGCACCTCTTCTTTCGTAAGCCCGGAGAAGTAGAGGGCATCCCCCTTCTCCCCCTTCATGGATGGGCTTAACGGGGTGTCAAGTCGACTGATGGTTCCCAGAATATACTTGGTCATCTCCCGTTCATCCGCCTGGAAATTCCGAACGTACTGCACCATCTCATCGTAAGCTTTTAAGGTTTCCTCCAAATTGGGATCCCTGTAAGAGGCGAAATATATATTGCCGTTCCTGTCGATCCCTACCAGACTGCCATAAGCGCCTCCCTGTACCCGCACCTTATTCCATAAATAGTCGAGATTCAGGATCGTCTTAAGCACCTGCATACTGCCGGAATAGTCATATCCCAATTTTTTGAAGTTATATCCCTTGGCCACGTATTGAACTTTGGCGGCGGTCATTAAGCCTTCGTTCCCTTTTTCATCTTGAAAGCGGAATGGTTCTCCTCGCCGCATTCCCTCTTTCAGTGCTGCCTCCAGAGCGGGAAGAGACTCGGCCACGCTTTTATATTCCTCTTCCCCTCCCGTAACGCTGATGAGGAGGTTCTCTTTGGTAAAGAGGCTCTCGGCTACCTTCTTCAGATTCCGGCCGATCTCGCCCTTTTTGCCTTCCCATTCATTAAGGAGCCCTGAGACGAAATGGTAGAAAGCAATTCCCCCCGTCTCCTCCGATACTTTTGCCCCTGGGGAGAAATAGGAGAGAAGGCGGGTGGCGGCTATCATATGTCCCCGATCGTAGAGCGCCATCTCCATCCTCGACCTGGTTTCTTCGAGAAGTTCCTTTAACCTCTTCTCTTCATCATAGCGGGATGTAAAAAGGATCTCTTCGATCAGTTTGATCAATTTCGGCACTTTATCGGTTAATGCTTTGCCCCGGACGATCAATTTGGATTGAAAGAGGCTCTCCTGCCGGTGATCCTGATAGACGCCTGTTGCAAATTGAATGCCCCCGGTATGAAGGTTGATCTCATTGGAGAGCTGCTCATACGAATTGTTTTCCGTGCTGACCTTGCTTAAGATTCCGGCAAGGAGTGCCGCATAGGGAAGAAGCCCCTGATCCACCCGGGCAAGGTCGAAGTAGAGGTTTACATAGGTGATTTTATTGGTCTGTTGCGGGTGATAGAGAACGTTAAAATTGCCTTCCTGCCTTTCTTCCGTCGCGGGAATTTCCGCCTCTTTTCTCACATCCTCCAGCGAGAGAAGGGGGATCTTGGCCAACTGCTCCGGATCATCCGGTGTGATCTGCCGCTTAAGAAGAGACTCTGTCTCTTGAACCATCTCCCTCCTCTCTTCTTCCGTGAGAGAGGCTTTGTACGCCTTTAATTTCTCCCGCGTCTCCTTCGCTTTCTCTTCTTCTAATCCCTTTTTCGGCGTGAGGAGAAACAGGGTCCGGTGGGGATTGTTTAACAGATCCTTTTCGATCAAGGTTTCAAAATAACGATTTTTCGCCCCTTCCTTGATCTTAGAGAGGGGTTGCTCATATTGGAGGGGAGGGAGGGGGTCTTCGTCATACAGCCAAGAATTAAAGACCTGGATGTTATAAATCAGCCCCTTGGGATAGTTGCGGGCATCCGCTTCCCGCAAGGTAAATTCCTTTCGGTTGATGGCGGACTCGACCAATTCTTTGTCAATCCCGTTTTTCACCAGTCCCTTCAGGGTGTCCCAAACCACCTGCTGAAACCGCTCTTTCTCTTCCGGATTGGTGTTTTTAACCACGATGGAGAAGACCGGCTGCCGTATGGAGGAATCGTAGAAACCGAAGACATCCTTTCCCAATCCCGCTTCGATCAGGGCTTTCTTTAGGGGAGCCGCCGGCGTCTCCAACAACATATATTCCAGAATGTCAAAGGCTACGTTTTTTTCTTCGTCGGTAGAGGTTCCAACGGCAAAATTGAGGCTTAAAAAGCTCTTATCCCGCTCCTTTTCGGTAGAAGAGATGGAGTATTCCGCCTTTACCTCCCTCTGTTCTGAAAAGGGCTTCTGGAGTGGAATGGCCGAATCGATCTTTTTCCGGTCAAAGTGGGATAAATATTCCTGGTCCAGGTATTCTAACTGTTCCTCCAGATTTAGTTTCCCATAGAGGAAAAGGTAGCTGTTGGAGGGATGATAGTAGGTACGATGGAAAGAAACGAACTCTTCCTGGGTTAAGGTGGGAATTACATCCGGGTCTCCTCCCGATTCAAAATGGTATGGGGTATCCGGAAAAAGAGATTCCTGGATCTTGCGGAAGAGAACCGATTCCGGGGAAGAGAAGGCTCCTTTCATCTCGTTATAGACAACCCCTCGGTAAGTTATCTCCCCATCCGGTTCTTTTAACTCGTAGTGCCAACCCTCCTGTTTCAAAATCTCGGGATCGTTGACCAGATTGGGGTAGAAGACGGCATCCAAGTATACATCCATCAGGTTTCGGAAATCTTTATCGTTCATGCTGGCCACCGGATACATGGTTTTATCGGAGTAGGTCATGGCATTGAGAAAGGTGTTAAGGGAACCTTTGGCCAGCTCAACAAACGGTTCCTTCACAGGGTATTTCCGGGAACCATTGAGAACGGAGTGTTCCAAAATATGGGGGAGTCCGTTGCTCGACGCCGGCGGTGTACGAAAGGTGATGGAGAAGACTTTATTTTCATCATCGTTTAAGAGGACGAGAAGTCTGGCCCCGCTTTTCTTGTGTTCGAAAAGGAGACCTTCCGACTTTATCTCTTCCACATATGCTTTTTTTTGGAGTAAAAATCCGTGAATCACCTGATCCACATCGTAGGGCATCCCGATATCCTCCTTAGAAATGGTCTCTTCTTTAGGCTATATTGTATCACGCCTTGGAAAGGATAACCACATGTTAGCATACCCAATTCCTTCTCCGCTAACCGGGCTTTCTCCTCGTTTGGGATAAAAGAGAAGTGCCTTCTCCCGACCGGTTGAAGGCACCCGACGATCACATGAAGCGTATCATCAAAGGGAATTTTTAAATGGTATTTTTCGTTATTCGCTCTGGAAGGGCGGGCTATGCCGTCTCTTTACTTACCGGCTCTTTTCTTTCTTCCTGGGCTGCCAGGAGCTTTCCCTGATGGAACTTTTCCTTCACCGGTTCGGGTTCGCTATGCCCCTCATTTTTTAAAGTGCTGTTTATCCTGGCCCCTTTTTCGACCTCGCACGTCTTATAGATTAACTCGCCCTTAAAACTGCTTGAGCCGGTGAAGAGGGCGTGCTCCTCTACCTTCAGGTTTCCCAAAAGTTCTCCTTCGATGGTGGCATTCCTGGAAAAGATGTCACCCACCACCTTTCCCCCTTTGCCGATAAATACATCTCCCTCCGAACTGATTCCGCCTTTTATCTCCCCATCAATGCGGATCGAGCCGGCCACCCGGAGACTCCCATCCACCTGCGTTCCTTCATGGATGACGGTCATGGCATCAGTCATTGGCGGTTTCTTCTTGAGCAACGATTTCCTCTCCTCCCAAAAATGGTTTTGGATCTAACGGTTTCCCATTCTTCCGGACTTCATAGTGAAGGTGGACCCCTGTGCTCCGACCGGTCGTCCCCATTCTCCCGATCTGGTCTCCCCGTTCCACCTCATCTCCCGCTTTTACCGTAAAGGAGGAAAGGTGCGAGTAGGTCGTTATATATCCATTTCCATGATCTACCTGGACTTGTTTGCCATAGGGCCCATTCCGTCCGGCAAAAATCACCTTCCCTTTGGCCGTTACATGAACGGGCGTACCGTAGGCATCCGCAAAGTCAATCCCTTCATGCATTTTGTTCTTTCTCGTAAAAGGATCCTTTCGAATTCCAAAAAGGGATGTTACCCTACCCGTAGCAGGCCATCCCATCGGGATTCGCTTCATCGCTTCCATGTGTTCTTTTAAACGGGCCTCAAGGGAAGAAATGGCTTCCTCTTGCAGGGAGATCTGTTGGTTTAAACGGGTTAATTCGCTGCGAATTCCTTCTATGTAAACGTTTGAGGTTCCCACCGCCAAGGCGGTGCCGGGATAGGAAAGAAGGCTTGCCGCGGTTACGCTTTTCCCTTTATCGGGGGTCGGTTCCAGGCTTGTGGGGCTCTTCCCCCCTCTCATCTTATTCAGCTCTTCCAAGTGGGATTGATTCTTTTCTACCTCCGTCTTTAATCGGGTTACATCCCGGTTTAGTTGCTCAAAACTCTTCTTGAGCTGTTCGTTCTCCAGCAGGTAAGTTTCATTCTCCGATTTCACCTGTTCATGGATGGTGAGGGTTTCATCGTAGAGGTTTTTCATCTCAAGGTATTGTTGCCAAAAATATAGGCCCATCAGAATGGCGAAGAGAAAGAGGGTGAACGTGAATCCTATGAAGAGAAGGGCAGGGATCGTGCGAAATCGATACGACTTCACCTCTCCTTTTCCCTGGGGGATAAATTGCATCGTCCAGTGGAGGTTTTTTATACGCAGTCGTCTAATTCGAATCCCTCCTTTTCCCGACGGTCTCTTTACGTCCGTAGACAAAATGAGCAAGGATGTTTATTTTATTCTCCATACTTCGAGAAAATCCTGCCAGGTAAAGAGTGAAAAATTTCCTCCCTCTTTTTCTAGAATGAGACAGTTTTTATTAAATCATACCAAAGAGTTTCTTCTTCCTTACAGATTTTCGTTTCATTTTTTCAAAACATGCAATGAGGCCGGATTTCTCCGGCCTACGTTTAAAGCCCCACCCCATACGCGTAAGCGAAGACGGTGGGGCATGAACGATAAAATCGTTGGTCAATCCGCAATGATGGTATCAAGGGCGATTTCTATCATCTGGTTAAAGGTGGTCTGCCTCTCCTCCGCCGTGGTTACTTCCCCCGTTAACAGGTGGTCGCTTACGGTAAGGATGGACAAGGCTTGAACGCCAAAACGGGCGGCAAGCGTGTAAAGGGCGGTCGTCTCCATCTCCACGGCTAGCACTCCATGTTTCTTTAATAGTTCAATGGGTTCCTGATCCTCGGTGTAAAAGGTATCGCTGGTGAAGATCCCCCCCACATGAACCGGCAACCCTTTGGACCGAGAGGTTTCATATGCTTTAAGCAAGAGGCTGAAATCGGCGGTCGGAGCAAATTCCACGCCTTTAAAACGGAGGCGGTTCACACCGGAATCGGTAGATGCGCTCATCGCCAGGATAATATCCCTAACCTTTACCTTTTCCTGATATGCCCCGCAAGTGCCTACCCGGATCAATTTTTTCACGCCATAGCTGTTGATCAGTTCATGGGTATAAATGGAGATGGAAGGAACCCCCATGCCTGTCCCCTGCACCGATACTTCTACCCCTTTATATTTTCCGGTAAACCCAAACATGTTGCGCACCTGATTATATTGGGTTACCCCTTCCAGATAGGTTTCCGCAATATACATCGCCCTCAGAGGATCTCCGGGAAGCAGGATCCTCTCTGCAATTTCGTGTTCTTTTGCGCCGATATGAACGCTCATTCGTTTCCCTCCTTATTGATATGGAATGATGATTGTAGATACCTTAACCCTTCCTCGGCGGCTTCTCTCCCTTGACGGACACAATCGGGCATACCCACTCCGTTAAAGCTGGAGCCTGCAATATATAGACCCGGATAGCGTGCCGCCAACTCTTCACGGATTACTTTTACATTTTGTAGATGTCCCACCGGATACTGGGGCATGGATTGGGGGAGGCGGGTAATTTCATGGAAAAGGGGAGTCGCCGCAATTCCCATCGTCTCCCGAAGATCCTTCTTCATCCGGTGCAGGAGTTCTTCATCGTCCATGTGAAGCCATTCCTCTTGGCCGGAACGTCCCACATAAAGGCGAAAAAGAACTTTCCCCGGCGGTGCAGTATGGGGCCATTTAGAAGAAGTCCAGGTGCAGGCGGTGATGGTTCTCCCTTCCGTTCTTGGAACCAGAAATCCTGAACCATCTAGATCAAACGGAATCTGATTCGCCTCATAGGCCAAGATGACATTGGCGACAGAGACAAAATGAATCCGTTTGAGCCGCTCTCCAACCGCTACATCAGGGAGGAGCAAGGCCAGGATGGGCGCAGGCAAAGCGGATATGAGAAGATCTGCAGCCAGGGTCTCGCCTGTTCCCAGGGTAACCCAATATTGATTCTCTCTTTTTTCGATTCGATTGGCACCGGCGCCGAGAAGAATTTTTCCTTTCAGTTCGTCCGCCAATTTCTCGATGATGGAGATGAGCCCACGGGATAAGCTTAAGAACACCGTCCTTTTCGCCACTTCCGGCAAACCCTCCATCTCTTTGGGAGGGGGATTTCTTTTGTTCATCATCATCCCAAAGATGAGGCTTCGGTGTTTCCGTTCCATCTCCTGAAACTGCGGAAAGGTGGCTTGAAGACTTAAGGAATGCGTATCTCCGGCGTAAATCCCGGCGAGGAGAGGTTCGGCAATCTGGTACAAAACCTCACTTCCCAAGCGGCGTTCTAGAAAATCACCCAGGGATTCATCTTGGTCCATATTTCCCCTCGGAAGTAGGAGGTCTAAGGCTGCCCTCAACTTGCCCAAGGGGGAGACAAGACCTGTTTTCATAAAAGGACCTATCTCCGTAGGAATTCCCAGGGTTAAACCTTGGGGCATGGGATGAAGTTTTCCCTTATGGAAGATGTAAGACTTTTTTCCCTTCGGACTAGTGGCCACCAATTCCCCTTCCAATTTGAGATCTTTAATGAGCTGAAGCATCGCAGGTTTCCTGGCCAGAAAGGAATCAGGCCCCCTTTCCAAGAGAAAGCCGTCCCTTCTCTTCGTCATCACCTTTCCCCCCAGGCGGTCATCCCGCTCTACCACCGTAATTTCAAGGGGAAGCCCTTTTTCCTTCGACCACTTCTCTAAATAAAAGGCAGCGGTTAGACCGGTAATGCCTCCTCCCAGCACCACCGCTTTCTTTCTGATCATTCCTTTCCGCCTTCTTTCTTTATCTTTGTAAGATAAATTTTATCACAAGGAATGAACTTCCTTTCTCCATTGAGGAACGATTAAATAAGCGTGTAGGCCGCTTTGATCACCTCATCGGCGAGGGTATCGATAAAACGGGGATCGGTACCCGGCATGGCGGTCCTTTCCAGATGGATTCCCACCTCTTCCGCTTTTCGCTTCGCATCGAGATCCAAATCATAAAGAATCTCCAAGTGTTCGCTTACAAACCCGATGGGCGCCGTCAGGACGGCCTTTACCCCCTCATTTTTTAATGCGGGGATTACTTCCAAAATATCCGGACCTAGCCACGGTTCAGGGGTTTGTCCTGCGGATTGCCAGACAAAACGCCACGAGGCGATCTTCTCTTTTTCCCCGACGGCTTTGGCCGTTGCCATCAGTTCGTCCATATAAGGATCCCCTGATTGAAGGATCCGAGCGGGCAGGCTATGGGCGGAAAAAAGGAGAAGGGGGTTTTCCCCCTCGGTAAAAAGAGTGAATGCTCTTCTTACCAACTCCCCCCATAGTTCGATGAAACGGGGGTGAAGGCCATACCGTTTTACAAAGGCCATCCGTACTCCGAGGCGATTTGCTTCTGTCTCTGCCCTCCTTATGTATTCCCCGATGCTCATCTGGGAAAAATGGGGGGCAAGCACAATCCCAACCGCTTCCGAAACTCCCTCTTCCCGCATTTTGGCGATGCCTTCCTCAATAAAGGGATGAGTGTGGCGCAGTCCTTGGTATACTTCAAAAGAAAAAGGCATATCCGCTTCAGATAATCGTTGTTTTAATGCCTCCGCTTGCTTGTCGGTCTCTTTCCGAAGGGGAAAGACTCCTCCAATCGCCTCATATTTTCCTTTTAATGCCATTAATTGTTCCTCGGTAGGAGGCCTTCCGTGCCGAATATGGGTATAATACGCCTCTACTTCTTCCATGCCTGCCGGAGTACCATAGGACATCACGAGTACCCCGATTTTCCTTCTATCCACGAACGGCTCCCCCCTCCTTCAGTCTCTCTCCGGAATAATGATGCACCCACTCCGTCAGTGCCTTCACCTTATCCAAGTCTGCTTCAGGAAATAGGCCGTGCCCTAAGTTAAAAATATACCCCGGCGCTTCCATCCCTTCATCCAGGATCTCCTTCGCATATTCCTGAATAACCGGGAAAGGGGCGGTTAAGAGCATCGGGTCGAGATTCCCCTGAATGGAAAAACCTCCTCCCGTTCTTCTCCTTCCCTCCCGAATGGAGACCCGCCAGTCTAACCCGATCACATCCGCCTTGATCTCGCGCAGGGTGGGGAGAATCTCTCCGGAACTTACTCCCGGAAAATAGATCTTCGGCTGGGGAAGATCTTCAAGAGAAATGAAAATCCGCCGGATGTATGGCAGAACATAGCGGGTGTAATCTTTCGGTGAAAGGGCTCCCACCCAACTGTCAAAAAGCTGGACCGCGTCGGCCCCTGCCAGGATTTGCGCCCTGAGATAGGAGGAAACCATCTCCGTTAGACGTTCCATCAGCGCTTCCCAAACCTCTTTCGCCCCGTACATCAATTCTTTTGTTCGTATGTAGTTTCTTGATGGTTTCCCTTCAATCAGGTAGCTGGCAATCGTAAAAGGGGCACCGGCAAAACCGATCAACGGAACGGTGAGTTCCTTATGCAAAATATGGATGGTATCAAGGATATGGGGAAGATCACCTTCTGCATCAAAGGGCCGCATCCTCTTCACATCCTCCAGGGTGCGAATCGGATGGGGAATCACCGGTCCGATTTCCTTCACGATGTGAAACTCTATCCCCAACGATTCTACCGGATTCATGATATCAGAGTAGAGAATGGCCGCATCCACCCCTAATTTATGCACCGGCATCATCGTAATCTGCGCGGCCAATTCCGGATTTCTGGAGATTTCAAGAAGCGTATACTTCTCCTTAATCTTCCTGTATTCCGGGTCAAAACGGCCCGCCTGCCTCATGTACCAGACCGGAATCTGGTCTACCTCTTCCTTCCGGCAAGCCCGGAGAAAACGGTCGTTTTTTAGCATTCCTTTCCCTCTTTCTTGGCACCTATAGCTTATTATGCCTGTTTTACATAGTGGAAACAACCTCAAACCCCGTTAAAGTTTTTACAACATCGTGGCTTTAAGGTTTTATATCCGGTTCTATATGAACATGAACTTCTATCACCGCCGCTTCTCTCATGAGCTGCTTCTCAATCCGATCGGCGATATCATGGCTCTCTACTGTGGTAAGGAAGGGATCGACCGTTACCTTTACATCCAAAACCACCCGATTCCCCATGCTTCGGGCCTTTATATCCAGAACTTCCCGAACCCCCGCCGTGGCGGAGACTTTTTTCCGATATTCTTTCAAGCGGTCCTCCTCAAATCCGTCGGATAGGGCATGGGCCGCCTCCCGGAAGATATCCCAAGCAGTCTTTAGAATAATCAGTCCGATGACGGTGGCTGTAAAAGGATCTAGCCAAGGAAAGCCAAAAAAGGAACCCATAACCCCTATAAATGTGCCGACGCTCACCAGGGCATCGGAACGGTTATCATAAGCGGCGGCGAGCAGCGCCTGATTCTTAATCTTCTCCCCCAGATGGCGGTTATAGCGGTAAACCCCATAAATGACCATCGCTCCAGCCAACGCGGTCCAGCCGGCCAACATATCGGGATGTTCCAACTTGGGGGAAAAGATCTTCGGAATGGCTTGACGCAGGACATCAACCCCCACAGCCGTCATAAAAAAGGAGGCGATTAAAGCGGCGATGGTCTCTGCCCGCAAATGGCCGTAAGGGTGATTCTCATCCGGGGGTTTCCGGGCAATGCGAAGTCCGATTAAAACCGTAACTGAAGTAAAGATATCGGAAATATTATTTAATCCATCGGCATAGAGGGCTTCCGACTGGGCGAAAATCCCAACGAAGAGTTTTACCACCGAAAGCAGGACATACGCGACTAGAGACAAAAGCGCCCCTTTTTCCCCCTTGCGAATGTCCTGGTATGCATCTGTCATCATTGTTCATCTCCCGTGTTTTCATACCTTCCTATCTTACCAAGTCCGAATCGTGTGGGTCTATAGCAACATTTTTTGCCAATTCCAATTTCTCGAAAGCCGTTCTGGCGCTATCATACCCCGCCTGTACTAAAATCAGCGATTTTCCCCATTATTCCTCCTGATTCGGGTTTACCGGAGACCCCTCTCCTCTCAGTTTATCCAGAGTTTCCTGGGGTTCCAAGGATCCCTGCCCTTCCGCCGATTTCTCCGCGTTTCCCCCCTCTTTCTCCGTCAGGCGCAGATAATTTTTATGAAAGATCCAATAGGAGAAAAGAGATAAAAGGCTTCCTGTGAAAAAGGCGAGCAAAAAGGTGAAATAGAAGACCGAAATAAAGAGGAGAACAAGAGAAATGAGGAGGAGGGAAAGGGCTCTTAGTGGGCTTATAAGGGTGATGAGCAAAGAATTTTTGATCAACGTCCAAAATTTCACCTGAAAATGAACCAACGAGGAAAAGAAGAAAGGAAGCGAAGTGATGAGAAACAGCAGGAGAAAACCTGTGACATAAGCCAGAGCCTTAAATAATCCGGGCTGCTGCCAATAAAAATAAAAATTGACCCCTAAAACCAAACCGGCTAGGAGGTAGAGGCATCCGCCTAAGAAACTGTACCCATAGTTTTCCTTGTACCCCCTGAAAAAGGTACGAAATAGGGGTACATCCTCTTGCCCGATGACCCACTTCCGGGCTACCGCGAACGAAGCGGCGGTGGAGGGGAAAAAGAAGATCGGAGAGAGGAGTCCCATCCAGAAAAGGACCGGAGGATAGGAAGGGGGCCCGGAAAGGAGGAGAAGGACCAGAAAGAAAAAGGGAAACGCCGTAAAAATCCACAGGAGATTAAGCGCACTAAGACGCATGATCCATTCGGAGATTCGGTAAAGCCCTCCCATAAAACCGCCTTGTTCCATACGTTTCATCCCTTCTTGTTTAACGTACCGCTTCTATTTTTACCATTCCATCTCTCGTCATCTGCTTTCGGGAGCCATATCCCATCCAACAGGAAATCATTTGACATGGTTTACTTTTTATACTATCACATTTATGGCCCTCCATGAAGTACATGCATGACGGCAGCATGACTCGCTGAAATGCTTTTAACAAAATGCATGAGTCCGCCGAATATTAAGAGAGTGTAAATCTATTTTTAAGTTTCTGATAAAGTGGTTCATTTTTGCAAATCGCTGATGAATAATACTCTTGTAATCTCTTGATAGAATTTATAGCCAAGGAGGAATCGCTTTGAAAAACGGAAAGAAGTGGATCGCATTGGCTCTTGCCACGGGGCTTATGCTTCCTTCCATCCTTCCCTTTCGCGGCGAAGCACAGGAAACCATCCCTGTGAAATCGGTCCGCTTCATCGGGATGGATGCGCCAAAGACGGTGGAGCAGATGGCGGCGCCGTACTCGGCGGCCAAGTTTGAGGTCACCTATGCGGACGGGACGAAGAAAACCTTCCCCCTCTCCTACAAGCTGCTTTATAAGACCAATGACGCTTTGGCCAACAAAAACGGTCAGAAGTTCCCCATCGGAACCCCCCTCGATGCCAATGGGAATCCGATGAAGGACAAGAGCAAAGACGGATTGGATGTCTATTACATCTCCGATGCCCCTGATGCCAATAGCCTCCTCCAACCGATCGACGGCCAGCTCTACTTGGTTACCCATCAAGAGTATACGTCCATGGATGCGGCAGGCAAGGATGCTTGGAGGAGAGTTCCCGCTTCCATCAATCTGGCCCGCTTAGAACAAAATATGCAGACGGGAGAACTCCGGGTCGTCACCGTGGATAAAATAAACACCGCCGATGCCAACGGAATCTGGGTTCCCTGCAACGGTTCCCTTTCTCCCTGGAACACCCATCTAAGCTCCGAAGAGTATGAACCCGACGCCCGTCAAGTGGAGCTGGAACGGAAATTGGACGCGCAAGCGAAACAAGTGCGAATCGACAAAGGGGAATTTGACAAGACCAATACCTTCTCCTTCGCCCGGCTTTATTATGGGGATGAAACGAAGGCAAATCCGTATCTTTATGGATATATTCCTGAAGTAACGGTCTATCCTGACGGTTCCACCAAGGTGGTGAAGCATTACAGCACCGGTCGCAAATCAAACGAAATCATGGTGATGATGCCCGACAACCGGACCGCCTACTTTGGGGATGACGGCGATTATACCACGCTCTTCATGTATGTGGCCGACAATGAAAAAGACCTTTCTGCAGGCACCCTCTATGCGGCCAGATACCATCAAACGAGCGCCGAGAACGGCGGACAAGGGACCCTCGAATGGATCAAGTTGGGACATGCCACCGATGCAGAAGTGGAAGAGATGGCGAAGAAGTATTCCTTCAGCGATATCTTCGAAACCTCTGCCGGTCCGAAGGAAGGCTTCACGGCCATCAAACAGTATTCCGCCCTTAATTCCGACAGCGGCGCTGTGGAATATCTGAAGGTAAAACCGGGAATGGAGAAGGCGGCCGCATTCTTGGAATCCCGCCGCTATGCGGCTTTGCTTGGCGCCACTTCGGAGTTTAACAAAATGGAAGGGGTCGCTGTTAATCCCAAAGATAAAAAAGTATATGTCGCCCTCTCCGATGTGAGCAAAGGGATGGAAAAAAACGAGAAAGACCCCGTCGACCACATCCAAGTGGCCAAGAATAAAGCCGGCGGTGTGTATGAGCTGGCATTAGCCGGTGGGCAGAAAGATAAAACAGGAGATCCCATCAGCAGCGCCTATGTGGCCACCTCGATGAAAGCCCTCCTCCTTGGGGAACCGCTAAAGGAGGGAGATGCGTATGGAAATACGGCAAATCCGGACAAAATCGCCAACCCTGACAACCTGAGCTATTCCGAAGCGATGAATACCCTCTTCATCGGGGAAGATAGCGGTATGCACACCAACAACTATGTATGGGCTTATCATTTGAGCACGAAGGAACTCTCCCGCATCCTCTCCATTCCCGCAGGGGCTGAGGCAACCGGCCTACAGGCAGTTGACAACCGCAACGGGTTCTCCTATGTGATGAGCAATTTCCAACATCCTGGGGATGGCGTTGCCGGCAGAAAGATCACCGCCGTGGATCCGGCAGCCCTTGTAAAAGCATTGGAACAATCTCCCTTTGGCATCATGAAGGCCGGTGGAGTCGGATACCTCCAAGGAGTAACCTTAGCCGCATTGGAGAAAGATGCAAATCAACCCGTTCAAACGATACCGCCCGTTACCCATCCGCCCATAAATGTGCCACCGGTTACACAACCCTTCAAGCCCAATCCGCCTTTAACCTCTACACCGGCTAAAAAAGTGGTGGAATACGTGGTAAAACCGGGTGATGTCCTATGGAAGATCGGCAGGAAATACGGGGTTGATTGGCATGTCATCGCAGAATACAACCATCTGAAAAACCCCCACCTGATTCTTGTTGGCCAGAAGCTCCTCATCCCGTTAAATTAAAAGGAACGAAATAGCCCCTTTCCGACAAAAGGAAGACCCGTCTTGCCTGGGTCTTCCTTTTCTTCACTCTTGCCCCCGCCTCTTCCCTTCTCCCTATTTCGCCATCGGCGAAAAGAACTTCTCCTTCAACTTCTTGATCATCTCCTCAGTCATCCTTGACAAATCATATTCTGCTTTAAAGCCCCATTCTTCCATGGCTGCCGTCACATCCATGGAATTGGGCCAACTTTCGGCGATGGCTTGCCGAATGGGATCAACTTGATAGGATAACCGAAACTCGGGAATCCACTTCCGGATCTCTGCGGCGATGCTTTCCGGATCAACGCTCATAGCCGTTACGTTATAGGCGTTTCTGTGCTTTAACCGCTTCCCATCCGCTTCCATTAAGGTGATCACGGCCTTTATTGCGTCCGACATATACATCATATCCATGAAAGTACCCTTGGCGATATAGGAAATATATTCCCCTTTCCGTACGGCGCCCTCGTAGATCTCCACCGCATAGTCGGTCGTTCCTCCTCCAGGGGACGTTTTATACGAGATCAACCCAGGAAAGCGAAGTCCTCGGGTATCCACCCCATATTTGAGGTAATAATAGTCGCAGAGAAGCTCCCCTGCTACTTTATTGATCCCGTACATGGTGGTAGGCCGTTGTATGGTCACCTGAGGGGTTTGCTCCTTCGGGGTAGTGGGGCCGAAGGAGCCGATGGAACTGGGGGTGAAGAATTGTGCGTTCCTCTCCCGGGCCACCTCCAGGGCGTTCAGTAATCCCCCCATGTTTAAATTCCATGCCCTTAAGGGATCTTTTTCCGCCGTGGCGGAGAGGAGAGCTGCCAGGTGAATGATGGTATCCACCTTATAGTTTTCCGCCAATTCCCCCATTCTTTTTCGATCCATCACATCGAGGAGCTCAAAGGGTCCGGATTCCATCACCTCCCGATCTCCTCGGCGCACGTCGGTGGCAAGGACATTCTCGGCACCATAAACATCCCTTAGAACCATCACCAGCTCAGACCCGATCTGTCCCAATGCCCCTGTGACTAAAATCCTCTTCATCCTTAACCTCCTCCTCACAGAAAAGCCCCATGAATCGTCACCATAACTCCTCCATCATCCCTTTGAAAAACCAAGGTTTCCTACTCAGTCCACTTTTTCACCTTTTGCCTTATCCCATCCTGTCGGCTTGGCTTAGGAAGTCCCGAGGAAACCGGTCAACTTACTTCCTTATCGAAGTATCCCTAACTCCTTCCCCACCCTTTCATAAACATCCAGCGCTTGGTCCAGCATCTCCCGCGTATGCGCTGCCGTCGGCATGTTTCTGATCCTCCCCTTTCCCTTCGGGACCGTGGGGAAGACGATTCCTTTTGCATAAACCCCTTCTTCATAGAGGCGCTTGCTGAAGGCTTGCGTTTTTTCCTCTTCTCCGATCAGGACCGGTGTGATCGGGGTCTCGCTATTTCCGATATCAAATCCCAATTCCTTTAGGCCATTTTTCAGGTAGCGGCCATTTTCCCAAAGTCGACGGTTCAGTTCCTGGCTTTCCATGAGAAGATCTAGGGCCACGAGGATCGCTCCCACATCTCCCGGGGTGAGGGAGGTAGAGAAGAGAAAGGGACGGCTTCTCACCTTAAGCCAGTCGATCAGCTTCCTCTTGCCGGCCACATAACCTCCAACAACCCCAACCGCTTTGGAGAGGGTCCCAATCTGGAAATCAATTCGATCGGAGAGGCCAAAGTGCTTTACCGTTCCGGCGCCTCCCCCCATCACCCCCGATCCATGGGCGTCATCCACATAGGTGATGAGGTCCCACTCCTCCGCAATTTTTACGATCTCCGGGAGTTTCGCGACATCCCCGTCCATGGAGAAAACTCCATCGGTGATGACCATGATCTTCTTGTACCGGCCCGACTCCCTTGCTTCTTTGGCCAATCGGTAGAGGGCATCCATGTCGGAATGGGGATACTTTAGGATGGTCGCCCTGGAGAGCCTGCAACCATCA
Source organism: Thermicanus aegyptius DSM 12793 (assembly GCF_000510645.1). Classification (NCBI taxonomy): domain Bacteria; kingdom Bacillati; phylum Bacillota; class Bacilli; order Thermicanales; family Thermicanaceae; genus Thermicanus; species Thermicanus aegyptius. Next base: position 3,435,250 of record NZ_KI783301.1, read on the forward strand.
ATGATGGAAGCATGGTTTAACTCATCGGATAAAATGGCGTCCTCCTTGTCCATCACAGCGGAGATGGCGGCCATATTACAATTAAAGCCTGACTGATAGGCGATCGCCGCCTCCGTATGTTTAAAGCGGGCCAACTTCTCCTCCAACTCCACATGGATGGCCAGGGTTCCATTGATCGTCCGTACCGCTCCCGCCCCAGCCCCATACCTATGAATCGCCTCACAAGCCCCTTTCTTCAGCCGCTCATCGGTCGCAAGGCCTAAATAATTATTGGAGGAGAGGTTGATCAATTCCTTTCCCCTGATCCGGATGACGGGCCCATTCGGGCTTTCTAACGGGTCGATTTCGTTATAAAGGCCCTTTTCTTTTAACTCTTCCAAATTCCGCTCTAAGAACGCATCTAAACTCCTGCCGGACATCTCCCATCCCCCCGCTTGATCGAATCGAGTGATTTCCCTGTGATCCGTCCACAAACATTTGTATTCTCTGGAGAGACATAGCTCCCGTCCTCAGCATCAAATCCTTAAAATATTTAGGTATCACTATGCTATTCATTATAAACTGTTTCTGTGTAGAGGACAATAGGAAGGCAATTCGTCTCACAGTCTCTGCTTCTTCGATAAAATTTTCCGTTGCGCCATTTTATCCCTTTACCGTGATTTTTTCGGATTCTTGTGATAATGTAGAGGAGTAACATCCAGATCAAGTCATGAAAAGAGGGATATGATGAAGACGTTTGATGAATTGCTGGAAAATTATGCGCAAGTCGCCGTAGAGGTTGGCGTCAATCTGCAAAAAGGACAGATCCTGGTCCTTCAGGCTCCGGTTGAAGCAAAGGAGCTGGTTCGAAAAATTGTTCGGCGAGCCTATGAAAAAGGGGCCAAATATGTCCATGTGGAGCTGAACGATGAACAACTGACCTACATAAAGTTTACGTATGCCCCTGAGGAAGCCTTTACTTTTTACCCCATGTGGAGGGCAAAAGGATTTGAGGAAATGGCTGCAGAGGGAGCCGCCTTTCTTCAAATTTATTCCCCCAACCCGGATCTTTTGAAAGATGTAGATCCGAAGCGATATGCCACCGCCGCCAAAACCGCCGGCACCGCCCTGAAAGCGTACAAAAGTTATTTGATGGAGGATAAGGCTCCCTGGTCCTTGATCTCCGCTCCGACCGAAAGCTGGGCGAAAAAAGTTTTTCCCGATCTTCCGGTGGAAAAGGCGATCGACCTATTCTGGGGGAAGATTTTCTCTATCAGCCGCGTCAACACCGATGATCCCATCGCCGCCTGGAAAACCCATAATGAACAACTTCACCGGAAGGTGGCGGAGTTAAACGAGAAGCAATATAAACAGTTAATCTATACCGCGCCTGGAACGAACTTGACGATTGAACTGCCTGAAAACCATCGGTGGAACGGAGGCTTCAGCCTGACGCCGACGGGAATTCCTTTTAATCCCAATATTCCCACCGAAGAAGTATTTACAATGCCCCACCGGGAGGGGGTCAATGGCGTGGTTCGAAGTACAAAGCCCTTAAATTACGGCGGGAATCTGATTGAAAACTTCTCCTTTACCTTTAAAAACGGGAAAGTGGTCGATTTTGCGGCGGAAAAGGGATACGAAACGTTAAAACACCTCCTCGACACCGATGAGGGAGCCCGTTATTTAGGGGAGGTGGCCCTTGTCCCCCATGATTCCCCCATTTCCAATTCAAACATCCTCTTTTACAACACCCTGTATGATGAAAATGCCTCCTGCCATCTCGCCCTGGGCGAAGCATATCCCACCTGCCTCACCGGTGGAGAAAAAATGAGCAAAGAGGAGTTGAAAGCAGCAGGAGCCAATGATAGCCTCATCCATGAGGATTTCATGATCGGGTCCGCCGAGCTGAATATCGACGGCATTACGAAAGACGGCAAACGGGAGGCGATCTTCCGCAACGGAAACTGGGCGTGAGAGGGATTAGGCGCAGAATGAAGAATGATGACGGGATGTGAAACCTTTCAAGCCCCCTCGCTTGAAGAGTGAGGGGGCTTTTTATTAATCACACATCCGGTCGAATACAGGGCCGTTGTCATCGTCCCACGCTTCTTCCCTCAGCCACTTCGATCATCGGGACTCTTTCGATCTCAGGCACAGGCGTTATGGACGATTCAATGAGCGCCTAAGGCGATAAGGAATCATTGCAGACGGAGAATGCTCATGAATAGTTGGAAATAGATCATCGCGAGCGACACCAGAATCAGGGTTAAAGGAAGGCCGATTTTAAGATAGGATAAAAAACGAATTTCCACACCATGTTTTTTTGCGATTTCCGCCACAATCAAATTGGCCATCGAACCAATCAGCGTTAGATTGCCGGCAAATGTGCTAAAAACGGCCATCGAGGCCCACCACAGGTCTCCTGCCCCTGACGGAATGAAAAATCGAAGTAACATGACCGCCGGTACATTACTCACCAAATTAGAAAGCACCACGGTAAACAGCGAAAACAGAGGAAAGCTATGGGTACTCTCAAACGACGTCGTTTTCAACAAGTTCATGAAGAGACCGCTTTTCTCTACGCCACCGATCATCACAAATAATCCAATAAAAACGACCAGCAGGCTAAAGTCGATGCCCATATAAATTTTATTGGGATTGATTCGACGTGTAATCAACAAAAAAGCAGCCCCGAGGCTTGCCACAATCGCCGGGTCATATCCCAATAAAAATCCGCCCAAGACAAGAAGAACTGCGATGATCCCCTTCTTGACCAAATAGTGATGTACCGCACCGGAGAGCGGTTTGGGAGCCGGAAATGGACCTTCCAATTCATTCCGATATACCCGTGCAATGATGAAGTAGATAAGAACCAGGCCAATTACGGATAGCGGCAAGGCCACCGCTATGTACCAGGCAAAATGGATTCCGGAAAGACTTCCAATCAGAATATTCTGAGGGTTGCCGATCAGAGTGGCTGCACTTCCAATATTAGAAGCCATGGCAGTCCCAAGCAAGTAAGGAACGGGATTTAAATCTACCTGTTTACAGATCAGGATCACGATCGGGGTAAAGAGCAAACATACGATGTCATTCATGAAAAAGGCAGACAACATGCCCGTTGTAAAAATGACTGCGATTAACAACTGCCTCTTCGTTTGCAAACGACGAATCAACCTTTTGCCAACCAGATGAAAGAATCCGGTTATGTTTAAGTAAGAGGTGATTATCATCATAGAAAATAAAAGAACGATGGTCCGGTAATCGACGGCTTGGGCAGCTTCATCAAAACTTATCACACCTGTGCCGATGGTCAGCGCTGCCCCAATGATGGCGATACCGGCCCGATCGATTTGAAAAATAGGACTTTTCCCTAGGGCAAACACAAGCAACGTTAAGAATAGAATCAGGGCAGGAATCTGCAAAATGAAATCACAGCCTTTTTAACTCTTCCTCACACTTCTAAAATGCAAATGGTAGATTTTTAATTTATTATAACACATACCTCAAACCCCTTCTAAACCACCTCCCTGTTAGGTGTTAGTCAAGTGAATGTGGGCAACCCTCTTTTCACCTAATTCTTTAGAACCATAGCAGCTTCCCCGCCGGGCAAGGACTCCTTCTTACAGAAAAAGTAAGCCAACTCGTTGCACATGCTACTCCGCTTCTTCATATGGTAACGTGGATTCACTCCTCTGTCATATTCCTCTTCATTCTTTCTGCGCTTGAGTGCATGTTCATACTTGCGATCGTACTCCTTATTGGAACATGGTGGAATAGACGGAACCGGTCAATCAGTTAAAATACGTAAGCCATCATTCATCCTCAATGCAGGTAAGGCTTCATTCTTCCGCAAGATCTCCAAAAAGACCTCCGTGGCTTTTGTATGAAATGGTGTGGCCTGCGTGATGAGCGAAAATCTGCGGGAAACCGGAAATCCATTTATTTTTAGCGCCTTTAATGTTCCCAGTGAGATTTCTTTCCGAACCGCCCAGTGTGAAAGCAGCGTGATACCTAACCCCGCTTCGACAGATTCTTTAATGATTTGAGTACTGCCAAATTCCATGATGTTATGCGGATGAAACCGGAATTTGACAAACATTTTTTCGGTTGCCTCTCGTGTCCCCGAACCTTCTTCTCGGACGATCCATGTTTCTTCACATAAATCGGAGATTTGTATATCCTTTCGATTCGTAAATCGATGGTTGGCTGAGGTAATGATAAACATCAGATCCTCCGCAAGTGGTTCGATATGTAGCCTCTCATGTTTAAAGTCCCCTTCTACGATTCCAACGTCCAATTGATGACCGGCGACCAGTTCCGCAATTTCTTTTGTATTGCCGATGGTAATGGTCGGCTTAATCAATGGATATTGCTCGCGCAAGTGTGCGATGATGTGGGGAAGTACATATTCTCCATAGGTGTAACTGGCCCCGATGGATAAATTCCCACTCGCCTTATGCATTAAATCATCGACCAGGCACTGCATGCGGGTATAGAGTCCCAATATTTCTTTCGCATGATGGTAGACGATTTTCCCAGCTTTGGTTAATCGTACATATTTATTGTTTCGCTCTAAAAGTTTCGTTCCAACCATTCTTTCCAGTGTTTGAATGTGTTGACTCACTGCCGGTTGGGTCATGTGCAACTCTTCTGCTGCACGTGTAAAATTTTCCTTTTCTACTACGGTGACAAAAACAAGTAACGATTGATCCACTCTGATTTCCCCTTTTTAAAGATCCTCCGCATTTATTATGCCATTTTACTTATTATTATCATCATAATGATTTATTTTTCTTATTCAATGAAACGCATTATGATGGAACAGTAAAAAATAACGGAGGTGTCGATATGGAAGCTCAAACTGAAAACACCGTACCATTGCCGGATGGATCCATAGCATCAAAGGATGAAATAAACAAGCGAACCAAAGCTTCATCGTTTGGATTGTGGATGGGCGGAATTGCTTTTACGTTTGCCATCGCTTTAATAGGCTATGGTTTAGCTCAGGTGCCGGGGTTTGATCATGTGGGTCCACTCGCATCTGCAATCATCATTGCTATTGTGTATCGTCAAATTTTTGGATATCCGGAAGCCATACGTCCCGGAATTCAATTTTCTGCCAAAAAATTACTACGGTTGGCCATCATCTTGTATGGTTTAAAGCTGAACATCGACGTAATTATTCATCAGGGACTTGGTTTGCTTGTACGCGATGTCGGTTCGATTGTGCTTTCCATTTTTTTGACGGTTTTCATCGCTAAATGGTTAAAAGCGGATTCGTCCTTATCCCTTCTTCTTGGAATCGGTACAGGGGTTTGCGGCGCAGCTGCCATTGCGGCGGTATCCCCCATTCTAAAAGCTAAAGATGAAGATACAGCGATTGGAGTGGGGATCATTGCTCTGGTAGGTACTCTATTTGCCATCACATATACCATTTTAAGACCTTTCATCGGCTTAACGAGCGTTCAATATGGCATCTGGTCGGGTGTAAGCCTGCATGAGCTTGCGCATGTTGCATTAGCGGCGGCTCCTGCCGGTCAAGACGCTTTGGCAATTGGCTTATTGGCGAAATTGGGGCGGGTCTTCCTGCTGGTTCCTCTCAGTTTCATCTTGATGTATTGGATGAAACGTAGAAAGAAAGAACAATCTGCCGCAAAAATCGAGTTCCCTTGGTTCTTGATCGGGTTTGTCGTATTGAGTTTCTTCGGCAGCTATGTTCTTGGCAAGCATTTATTCGTTTCGGAAGATGTGATGAACCATATTGCGAATCTTACGACCTTTGTTCTAACCATGGCAATGGTGGGACTCGGGTTGAATGTAAGCCTTAAAGATCTCCGAACGAAAGCATTGCGGCCGCTTATTGCCATATCGATTACGTCGGTCGTTCTATCCTTGCTGACGTTTATTGCCGTGTGATCGATTTTATAAAGCGGAGGGTGGTGTCCATCACACGGGTCATCCGAGCATTACAATCTGTGAGGTTGCCAAAGAGGTGCAGGCAAAATTGATTGTTGTGGGAAGCCACGGGAGAGGTTTTGTTGCTCGTGCCTTATTGGGCAGCGTTGCACACGATCTTTTGCACCGTTCACATATTCCCCTCCTTATTGCCACAGCCAGGAAATAAGTTGTAAAAGGGACATCACAAGAACGTATGGAATGAATAACACCGTTTAAACAGAAAGTCCGGGATAATGAGCTGTTCCCAGGATCAATCCGGCAAGCACGTTTTTTCGCTTATAAAATATAAACATATAAAAACCGTGAATGTGTTGAAAACCTTTTATCACAGAAAGAAAGCGATTATAATAAGGATGGTGAAGGATGTCATTTGTGATAGGAGGGGGTTTTTTTGGAAACCATTCATTCTTATGAGGATTATATGGAGCGCGTTGTTTTGCCGATGCGCAAAGAATTGACGGAGATTGGGTTTCGGGAGCTGGTTACTCCTGAGGAAGTGGTGGCGGCGTTAGAAGGAGAAGGAAAAACAGGGACGACGCTTGTCGCGGTCAATTCTGTCTGCGGTTGCTCCGGACGCATCGCTCGTCCTGCGGTAAAGTTAGCCTTGCAGCATGAGAGAATCCCTCAACATCTCTATACGGTTTTTGCCGGTCAGGATCGGGAAGCGACGGAGAAGGCCAGAGAATATTTTCTTCCCTATCCTCCTTCTTCCCCTTCCTTTGCCCTGCTTCGCGAAGGGAAAATTGTCGCCATGTTGGAAAGGCGGCAGATCGAAAAGAAGAGGGTTGAAGAGGTTGCTGAAGATTTACGAAAATTGTTTGATCAGTTTTGCTCATAAATAAAGGGGCATGAAGGCTAAGCGTGCAGCCCTCTTCTAAAAGTAAAAGAATTGGCGGATAAGAAGATATTAACCTATAAAGTTAAGAGAAACCGGATAAACCCCCGTTGACCGAATGGGGGATTTTTCTTTCTCATTACAGATATGGAATGAGATACTTCCTTGAGGATATAACGGCTCATAGAAAGAAATTCGCATCCTTGAAATCGAATGAGCTATAGACCGGATAACGATCCCGAGGAGCGCATTCTTTCAGAAATTCGCTCCTCGGAAATCCTTCCATATGGTGAAAAATAGAAAGGGAGGCCATGCTCGGACCAGCGGCATTCAAATCGAACTGATTACATTGTCCGTCGGGAAACCGAATCGGATCGGTTAAAGTTGCGAAGCATATGCTCGATGGTTTGTTTGATGCCCTCTTTATAAGGGGTTTTCGGGACATGCCGAATTGCCCTTGCCAGCTTCCCACCGTCCAGAACGACCGGCTCCTCGTACAAATACATCATTTCAACCACTTCCCGCATCATCGGATTAAACAGACCCATGAACTGTATCATGCCCTTTGTTACCGTTCCCACTTTTTTGTTGTAACCCAGAAGTTCCCGCAAGATCGCCACGATTTCCTCCCCTGTAATCACGCCGCTGCCGGGGATGTTCCAGTTCTCTCCGTATGCCGAATCCATGAGCGCCAACTCCACCAAGGCTTTTGCTCCATCGGGTGTAAAGATGTACTCCCTGGGAATCTTACGATCCCCCACAAACATGGCTTTCTTGTTTTTGATGACGCTCTCGAACGTATAGTTTAGTAAAGTATTGTTTGCGTTGGGACCATAGAAATCGGGAAAGTGCGCAATGAGAACGGGCAGGTTTGATCGCTGGGCCATCATCTCCAGCTGCAAACGGATTTTTCCCTTTTTCGTATGGGGTTTTTTAGGGGTTTGCTCCGTAACCAAAGCACCGGGGCTTCTTCCATAGGCGTATATGTTATCTACCAAGACCAGCTTTGCGGTAGCCTCTCTTGCCGCTTCCAGGACATTGCCCATCAGCACAGGCAATCTCTTCTCCCATTCGGGATAGGGGATATTCATCGCGTGGAAGATGACCTCTACATCCATTGCCGCTTCTTTTAAGTGGTCTAGATTGAATGCATCCCCGGAAATGATCGTAACCTTTTCTACATTCGCAAATAGCTTGGCGAGCTTCTCTTTCCCGCGGGCAAATGCTATCACATCAATTCTCCTTTGCGCCAGTTCCTGTACGATTGAATATCCCATTCCGCCTGATGCTCCTAAAACTAACGCTTTATTCATTGGTCCGTCTCCTTTAATTAACCACTGTTCAATAAAAACCAAAACGATTACGATCTCCTCCACTTTCGCAGAGTAATGATCCGAACATACTCTTGCTATTCGTTGATTTAATTCCTTTCTAAGGACCTCAAAATAAAATCGACATGCGATTCCGCCAATGATCGAACGTCCTCAAATGTTTGGCCGCTCCTGCAATAATGCGAAACCAGGCCATGCAGGGAAAGAAAGACAGACCAAATCTCCTTCAGGGTGACTTGCCGATTGCAGAGTCCGTACACCGTTTTTGCAAATTTTTCATAGATCCGATTGGGTTCCTGTTGCACATAGGTTCTCACTTCTTCATCTTTGATCATAAACATGATCTCATAATGGCTTTGCTTCGTCAGGCCAAATTCGATAAATCCCAACAGCACCTCCCTCAGTTTACTGTGTGAGTCTAATGGTTTGTTCAGAATCTGTTCAAGCGCCTCGTCAAGAAGGAGGAAGTCTTGCCTCACCAGGGCATAAAACAAATCGGCCTTGTTCTTAAAGTGATAATAGATCGCTCCGTGGCTATAGCCCAATTCCTTCGAAATCTGGCGCATGGACACATGCCGATACCCGTTCTTCAAGAATAATTTCCGCGCCGTGTCCATAATTATTTCCCGTGTTAGCTCTTGCTTTACGGCTTTTCTAGGAGACATTCCTACCCCTCTATACAATCCTATTCTATTGACCAGTGTTCAATTAAAAGATATCATTCCCTTCAACCGATGTCAAGGCTTAGTTTGAGTTGTAATATATTGTACAATAGTTATATTCATAACGTTTGGTTAAGGGAGGGTTTTCTTTGCCGGACATTCAGCGAGTTCCCGTTGATTTCAGCCCTTTTTTCTGGGATGTTCATTTGGAAGATTTGGACCCTGCCATACACAGTCGATTCATTATAGAACGTTTGCTGAATGAAGGCGACCATCATACTTTACATTGGCTGTTCAAAACTTATTCCATGGATGAAATTCGCCATGTCATACAAACAAGCCGGAATTTATCCCGAAAGACAGCGAGATACTGGCCATATTATTTCAATTTGAAGGAGGAGGAGATGCGTTGTTTTGGAACGTCATTGATCAAACCGGACAATTTGTTTTGAGGCGCATACTCGAATCCCCTCCAGTCAAGAATTGTTATCTTGCCGGCGGCACCGCACTCGCTCTTCTGCTTGGTCATCGTGAATCGATTGATTTTGATTGGTTTACTCCCCATTTACTCCCGACCAGATTGAGAGCAGTCTGAACGAAAAAGGACACCTGGTCATTACGGAAGCCAAATCGAATACGTTTCATGGAATTCGGTTCGATACCCTAATTTTGTCCGATTGCTCTTAGCGCCCATATTCCGTACCTTTTGATGAAGCGTGTTTCATTTATTCTTTTGAATTATGCAGTTTCCCCTACTGATTCAGGCAATACTGAAGCTCCTGCCCAAAGTCACTTTTGGGCAGTACTTGGGAATCGTGCTTATTTATGATACGTTTCCCCCCGGTTGATCTTGCACGCCCGGTAGATCTGCTCGAGCAAAATAAGGCGCATCAGCTGATGGGGAAAGGTCATTCGGGAAAAGGAGAGAAGGAGATCGGATCTGGACAGGACCTTCCCGGATAGGCCTAACGAGCCGCCGATGATAAAGGCGATCCGGCTTCGACCGTATGTAGCCGCATCATCCAGATACTTCGCCAATTCCTCTGATGAGAAGGATTTCCCCGAGATTGCGAGGGAGACGACCCATTCATCAGGACGAAGATGGGCGAGAATGCGCTCTCCCTCTCGATCCTTCACCTGCTCTTCCTCTTTTGTGCTCAGTTCCTCCGGAGCCTGCTCCTCTTTCACTTCGGTGATCTCCAGATTGGCATAGGAAGCAAGTCGCTTTCTATATTCCTCGATGCCCATTTGGAGATATTTTTCTTTGATTTTGCCTACGGCTATGAGGTGAATGCGTAAAATTCTTCCCATCCCCCTTATTCTAAACGGCTTACACTCCCTCTGCCTCCATCAGCCGTTATTAAACCACCAGATATATGGGATACTCCTCACAAAAGTCACAACGGGCTGGAACGGTCCAGGCCGTAAAAGAGACCTCGCTCAATTTATAAATATCCGGAGCATCTTCATACTCATCGACGAAATGATCGATCGCCCATTCCAGGTGCTCACGACAACATACATACATCCCTCTGCCTCCTAAGGTTTCGGTTTCCCTAGTCCTATCCCATTATACGTTTTTCCCGATGGATGCTCAACGCCCTTCAAGAACAAGCCGCCTTTTTGCCCTAACCTTAGGATGGATAGAAAACGTTATTTTATGAATAAAAGAGAAAAAGACAGCCGAAATTGGGCTGTCAGAGATCTTAACTTTTTTTGCCCGCAGTTGTTAGGTCTGCCGTGATTCACGCCGATACCCGTCATCCGATTAAGGCGTAAAGGATCCTAAGTTGAAGGAGGTTTCCTGCAGTTTCCCGTCCCGGTAAAAAGTAACCCGAATGGTTTGCCCGATCTCTTTCTCTTTATAAAGATATTTGCGCAAATCTGCGGAACTCCCGATCGGTTGATCATCCAGCTTCACAATGACATCCAATTCTTTCATCCCGCCCTTATCCGCCGGGCCACCTGGCGTTACATCTACCACCACCACCCCCAAGTGTACATTGGAAGGGAGGTTTAAGGTGCTCTGCCAGTGGGAGCGATCAATTTCCTGCAGGTCCTTAGGACCGATCCCGAGGAAAGGCCGTTTTACGGACCCGGTGTTCATCAGATCGCTAATGATCGGGCTTGCCTCGTTGATGGGAATGGCAAAACCCATCCCCTCAATTCCCACCTCTGAGATCTTGGCGCTGTTTATTCCCACAAGCTGCCCTGCGATATTAATGAGAGCCCCTCCACTGTTCCCCGGGTTAATGGCGGCGTCGGTCTGAATCACATCCATCTCCCAATCCGTATAGCCGTCTCCGTCTAAATCCTGGGGGATCGAGCGGTCGGTGGAGCTGATAACGCCTACGGTTACGGTACGGGAATAATCTAGTCCCAGGGGATTGCCGATGGCAATCGCCGGCTCTCCTGGGCGAAGCCGATCGGAGTTGCCGAAGGGAACAGGTGTAATTGGAAGGTCGGTCTTCGTAAAGCTTAAAACGGCTAGATCGGAAAGAGAGTCGGACCCTTCTAAATCGGCCGATACCCGATTCCCGTCGGCCAATACCACCTCGATCTTGGCGGCCCCCTCAATCACATGATGATTTGTAACCACATAAACTTTATTCCCTTTTTGGGTAAAGATAACTCCCGAACCGGTTCCTTGCTGAATCACATCGGATTTCCTCGTCCAAAAATCTCCGGATTGCTGGAGATTAACAACTCCCACGATTGAGTTCTCTACTTTGCCGACGACATCTGCAATGGCACTGGTTATATTCACGTTTACCGTCTGTACCGGAGAAGGGGAACCTGCCTGTCTCGACGGGGGATTCAATCCCCCACCTTCTTCTCTGTTTGATTCCTGGGATGGAAGCTGCACCACCCCCCATTGAATTAAAAGAGGGAGTGAGACGAGAACGAGTAAAGCGCCCAGGATCGCGCCGATCAGTGCGTAAAAAAATCCTCTTCTTCCCTGACTTTTCCGCGGCCTGTCATCAAAATCGTCATAATATCCCATGTCCTCACCCCCTCAGTCCCATATCTCTCTCCATCATCATGCCCAAAAAGGAAAGCCTTCATTCCAAAAAAAGGTTCTCTATCTACTCCTCTCATGACCCGCATGGAAAAAAATGATCTTCCTCAAACCAATAAGAGGATACTTTAGAAATATGAGCGAAAAAATCCGATGTTCTTTATATTTCATGAGGAATGGTGGCCTGATCTGGATATGTATCATAAACCCGAATCTTCTCCCCAACCGGGTGTCCCTCTTCCAACAAGATTTGTGTAACCGTCATTCGTGCTAATTCGATGAGGTTATTCTCCTTGCTCAAGTGAGCGAGGTAGATCCTTTCCGTGTTCTGACTGATCACCTCCGTTAATGCTTCTGCAGAGGTTTCATTGGAGAGATGCCCGGTATCCCCCAAGATCCGCTGCTTTACATTCCAAGGATAACTGCCCATACGAAGCATTTCCACATCGTGATTTGCCTCCATGATGAAAACGTGGGAATCGGCGATTTTCCCTTTGATGCGGTCGCTCACATAACCCAAATCTGTCACATAGCTTATTTTTTTCTCCCCTTCTTTAAAGATAAAACCCATCGGTTCTGCCGCATCATGAGAGACAGGAAAGGACTCGACGGTCAAATCGTTAAACGTATGCCGCTCTCCGGTCGGGAAGATGATGATCCTCTTCGGATCTAGGTCTTCCAGTTGGGGGGAGAGAGCTTTCCAAGTCCCATGACTCATGTAAATCGGAATTTGATATTTTTTTGCGAATACTCGAAGCCCTCGGACATGATCAATATGTTCATGGGTGATCAGAATCCCATCAAGTTGGGAAGGGTCCTCATCAATTCCAATTAAAAGTTTCTCAATTCGCTTACAGCTTAATCCCACGTCGGTGAGAAGGCGGGTTTTTCCGGTTCGGACAAAAAAGGAATTCCCACTGCTCCCGCTCGCTAAAATACTATACCGCATTCTGTCTCCTACTCCTCTTTCGTTTCTACCACTGTTCCTATAAAACCGTTCACATAATGAATCCCGCCCGTATGGACAACCCTCCAAACGGGAACAAGGAGCTTTAATTCCTGATCATATCGCTCCTGATAATACCCAGCCTTTACCTCTTCTACCCTCTCCCCCGAACGAATTAATCCGTTTTCTACCAATACCGAAAGGGCTGAGTAAGCGGATATCATCTTCCGGGGGGCTCCTTTCCCCTCTGCTTTTGTATACGTAATATGATATCCCTCTAAGCCGCGATCGGTAAGGAGGAGTTCTAATCGGCTGGAAAAGATGGAGAATCCGTCTATCTTTTGAGTATATACCATCTTTCCTCGTGTGGAAAGGTAGGGATCATATTCATACTCTCCTGCTAAAGAAAACTCTTTTTGAATCGCCTCCTGAAACCTTCTTTTCTGGCTCGGGTCCGGGAGAGCGTGCGGCGACTGAAAGGTGACCGTCACTCCCTCTTCCCCCTCCTCCACCTTTCCCTGACTCGGGTCCACAGGAATTTTCTTGTTAGAATCGGGAGAAATCGTCCAATAAAGCATTTCCGGCGTATCATAAGGGATATCTTCCGGTACGGCAATTCGCCGCTCCTCCAATGTTTTCTTGATTGACTCCTGTTCCAATTGGGAAACCTGCCCCAACGAATCCTGTTCTTTTTTCTGCTGCCATAAAAAATACCCTAAAAATAGATCAAGAAGGAGGAAAGAGAATATCAGAATCGTTTTAGCCCTGCTCCAATCCATCCTATTTCCTCCCCACTGACGATGAGGAATCAAAAAAATGCCATCCATCCTCACCCTTCACTTTAACCACATAAGAGGGAATGAGTTTCATTTGTTCCCTTTGATCTCCCCTGACCATCTTATATCCAATTTCTATGGAGTCTATCTTATAGAGGGGTAGCCCCTCCTGGTCCAATTTCTTAAGGAGCTCCTCCCCTGAGGGAAGGAGCCTATCCCTTTGCCCCTCCATTTTTTGAAAACGGAGAAGCGAACGGCTGTACTCCGTAACAAAGCCTCCTGTTCCTTTAAGCAAAATGGAACCGATATTATTTTTATTATCGGCGCCATAAACCGACCTCCCACTCACCAGTTCACGGAAGAGAAGAAGCTTGGAAGCTGCCGTAAAATCCGCCCTCTCGATCCGGTATTGCCCTGTCCATCCTTGATGCTGATTCATAAAATCCAAAAGATAGGAGGCATCTTGATTGGATGAAACCAGGTTGGGCGATTCGTAGCCGGGAACATAATACCGCATGGTCCCCGTTTCTTGATTCGTTTGCAGGCTTTTACTCCCGTCCGTAAATATCCTGGAGCCCCCCCTTTCTGAGATTTCTCGGGTTACGGAAAGATCGATGAAAAGAGACCGGGCCATCTCCTCTCCGCTGATCCAGGATACCGAATAGACCAGCTCTTTGGATTCAAAGGGATCTTTTGGCAAATATCGGAGGCTCAAGTAATCCCAAGTTGACGGATAATTGCTAAGGAGCGGAAGCCATGCCGGCTTTTTTTCTCCCATACTTATGAGTTGGGGAAAATCAACGAAGGTTGGATCGGACGGTTTCCCAAGTTCTCCCCTGAGCACTTTTCCCTCATCTGCAGAGATGAGAAAAACTTGTTCACCTTCTGCGCCATTTCCCATTGTGATCCATAATTTATTTAGATTGGGGAGTTGGTCCTCTAAGCCTGACGGAAAAGAGAGGATTTGGCGAAGAAGTGCAATGGGAAGAGGATTCTCGTAGAAATACTCAATTCCCCTCGTATGGGTTAAGAGTTCATTCCATTCTTGTGGTGTAAGGCTTACGTTCTGAAAGCGATAGAATTGAAGTACTTTTAACGATTTCCAAAGCAAGGAATATTCCGGTGTGGAAGGAGATATGAGCGTGTGTCGATCCTCCCCAAGATGAAGAATAACCTCTCTTGGCCGCAGGAGATCCTCCCAAGCTCTTCTCTCCCCTATTTTTACGGGTGTTTCATATTTTGCGGGAACCAAGGGGAGCGGAGTCGGCTCTGTTTCCCATAGAGAGAAGCTTAAAAAAAGGCTAATACCGATCATCACGACGAGCAAGAGGCTCTTCAATCCCTCCTTCATCGATCGATTCCTCCTTTCGTGGCAGGGTTAAGGTAACGATCGTCCCCCGATCCACTTCACTTTCAATCCGAATCTTCCCTCCATGAAGATCCATATATTCTTTGGCGATCGAAAGGCCTAGACCTGAACCTCCTTGTGCTCTGGACCGAGCTTTATCGACCCGGTAAAAACGCTCAAAGATTCGTTTTAAATCCTCTTTTGGAATTCCGATCCCCTCATCCTCTATCCGAATTTCTACCTCTTTTTTTTCGTTCTCCTCTAATTTTACCGTGATCTCACCTTCCTCTTTGGAATATTTTAATGCGTTGGTTAATAAGTTGTCCAAAACATGGCGCATTTTATCCCGGTCTATCTCGACATATACCGGTCCCGATGACAGGAAGCGAACTTTAAGACCCGCCTTCTCGGCTTGAACGTGAAAGGGAACGAGAATCGACTCGAGATATTCTTCCATATTCACCAAAGAAAGATGAAGGGATTCCTTTTCCGAATCCAAGCGAGAAAGAAGGAGAAGATCGGAAACCATACGGATCATCCGCTCCGTCTCCTGTTTAACCACCCCTAAAAATCTTTTCATTAAAAGCGTATTCTCCTGTGTTTCTTCTTCCATCATCGTCTCCAAATAGCTCTTCATCGTGGTAAGAGGCGTGCGAAGCTCATGGGATACGTTGGCTACAAATTCTTTCCGCTCCTTGGCAAGCCGTTCTTCCTCCGTCATATCGGTAATCACGATAATGGCTCCTTTCTTTTCTCCTTCCAGCTGGACAGGAGATGTGGTTACCCGCAGAGCCAAATTTTCTTTTTTTGAAAGAGGGATTTCCAGGAGAAAGGACCCTGGTTCAAAAAGAGTGGATAATTCCATCTCCTCCGGCAATCGGAGCAGATGATGAATTTTGGCTCCCTCCCACTGGGAAGGCGCTTGTAGCATTTCCCTCGCCTTTGGATTCATGAGAAGAATCCTGCCTTCTGCGTTTGTCGCGATTACCCCTTCGCTCATGTTGTTCAAGACAGAGGAAAGCTTCTCCCTCTCTTCGATATTTTGATGGATCGCACGATCAAGCCTGTCCGATAGATCATTAAAGGCGATGGCTAATCGTCCGATCTCATCCTCCCCCTTCACCGTCACTCTCATTTTAAAATCACCTTCCGCCATCGCCCTTGCCTGTTTCGTGATTTGAACGATCGGAAGGGTAATGGTGCGACTGATCGCAATGCTTAAGAAGGAAGTAAGACCAAGGGCGATGAGTAGTCCTGTAATGAAGATACGCACCACCTGGTCTATCGTACGATATACCTCTTCCATGGAGGCGTAGATGAGAACGGCTCCGATCACTTGATTCCCATCCTTAATGGGAAGGGCTAAACTTTTCAGCCTCTCCCCCGTAACTGTCCGCATCCTGAGAGATTCCTCCGGGATCCCGTTTAAAGCTTGATGCACTTCCGGTAGATTATTTTTCTGACCGATCACGTTAGGATTCTCCGAAGTTGCCGCAATCACCGTTCCATCCGTCCCGATGACCTGGATCTGGGCTCCATTAAATTGGGTTAAATTGGCAATCAGATTCTCAATATCCCTCGTCTGTTCATCTTGCCTGGATGAAGAGGATTCTCCCCTGAGATACGGGACTAAATAATAGGTGAGAAACTGCGCCTGGGCATTCAGGGAATGGCTAAAATTGTTCAAATAGTAGGACTTAAGATTCTGAATAAAATAAGCTCCAATAAATTGCATAGAAAGAAGGATCAGGAGGGAAAACAGGGTAACCAGCTTCCACTGCATGCGCACGGTTATCCCCTCCCCTCCCGAAACGTATAACCTACACCTCGGCGGGTGTGAATGTAAACCGGATTGCTCGGATCATCTTCAATCTTTTCCCGCAGCCGCCGTATGGTTACATCGACCGTCCTCACATCGCCAAAATAGTCAAAACCCCAAACCGCCTGTAAAAGATGCTCCCTGGTCAGAACCGTCCCCTTATTCCGGATGAGGTGAAGGAGGAGTTCATATTCCCGGTACGTAAGGTCTATTTCTTCTCCCTTCTTAAATACCTGATAGGAGTTCGTCAATATTTTAAGGTCACCGATGGTGATCTCCTCCCCCCGTCCTTGTACGGTCCCCAGACTGCGACGCAGGTGAGCTTTAATACGGGCTAATAATTCTCGATTGCTGAAAGGCTTAATCACATAATCGTCCGCTCCCAATTCCAATCCTAAAACCTTATCTACCTCCGCATCTTTTGCGGTCAGGATAATGATCGGCATGCTCTTTACCGCCCTAATTTTCTTGAGAACTTCAAATCCATCGATTCCCGGCAGCATTAAATCAAGGAGAACCAAATCATAATGGGTATTTAAAGACGCTTTAATCCCGCTCTCACCATCCACCGATATATCCGCTTCATATCCCTCTTTCTCTAATAAATATTTGAGGATCTCAGCAATATGGGCTTCATCTTCTATAATTAAGATTTTCGTCACGACGTTCTTCCTTTCTCCTTTTAACCTCGATTTCATTATACCTAAAAAAAGAAAAAGCCCCAATTCGTCAGGGGCTTTCTTTCTCCCATGTTTTAAAAATATTTCGATGGGTTGACGGGGGTCCCGTTTTTAATGATCTCGAAATGAAGGTGAACTCCAGTCGCGTTGCCCGTCTCCCCCATAATCCCTATAGCTTGTCCTTTGGCGACCTTCTGTCCTTTCTTCACACTAATTTTGGAGAGGTGGGCGTAGCGCGTCACATAGCCATTCCCATGATCAATCATGATGTTATTCCCATAGCTGCCATCCCACCCGGCAGAGATGACGGTGCCGTTGTCGGCGGCCATAATCGTTTTATCCTTTACCCCTGAAATATCTAAGGCAGGATGTAATTTCCCCCATCGGTATCCAAACCCGCTCGTCACATACCCGCCATATACCGGCCATCGGAACATCCCTGTAGGGGCCACGGGCAGGGATTTTACCCCTTTGATGACGATCTGGTCTTTCGGTTCGCTAATCACTGTAGAATCCACAACCTTTTGATCCGTAACAATCCCGTTTTCTTCCGTAATCTGGAGTGTTACCTCTTTCTGTCCTTCCACTCCTTTTTGTTTTACCTTTGTCTGTCCTTTATACAGGCTCTTGTCCTCAATATATTTGGTCTGATACGGAATATTTTGGCGATTTGTCTTTTGTATGACGGTTTGGACGGTAACCTGCGGATCTAGGGCCGTCACGTTAATCTGCTGCCCGATCTGAAGTAACGTATCCTCGGTAAGTCCAGGGTTTAACCGGATGAGATCGGAAACCTTTAAGTTAAATTTGTGGGCGATCTCACTTAAGGTATCCCCTTCCTGGATCTTATAAATTTTTTCTTCTACCGTCCCTTTTTGTAAGAGTTGATATAAATCTTCTTCATCCGTTAACTGCTCAGGGTCAATCATCACCGGTTTGAACTCAATCGGTTCCTTGATCGAAACGCTTAAGAGCTTCTCTCCATTGGCAGATGCGGAGTTGGCGGAATCCGCAGAAGCCGCCCTCACGGTATTCCCCTTCTGTTTTACGCTCACAAATTCCTTCGTATATGCCGATTTTACTTTTTCCAGGAGCGCCTTCCCTTCTGCTTCACTTTTCACATAACCGATCACTTTCCCGTTAACCACCAACTGAAAAGCCTTTGCACTGATTTGGATCGATTTGTCCAACGCATCGATAGTAGCTTCGTTGTTATATTTTCCCTTGAAGGCCCGATCATGTTTAAATGTAATTTCTTCTTTTAATGCAAGCGAACTCCCCTCGTAGGATTTCCCCTCTTCCTTCAACTTGGATGAGATCCAGCTTTCAATCACGGCCTTAGAGTTGACCGTTCCGACCAGCTTCCCATCATAATAGACATGATAGAGATCTACCAGTTGGGATTGATAGAACGCGTTTCCAATGAGAGAACCGGATGATAGGATCGATATGGCGAGAAAACTTGAAAGCGCTTTCCTTCTATGTATTTTCACGCTCTCGATGATCTTCTCAACGCTGTGGTTTATGTGTCCTTTTATCTTCTGTCTATCCATAAAAACCCTCCTTGGTTAGTATTAAGGTCCCAGGGGGGACTAGAAAGGGCAGAAGGAGCTTTTCTACCACTCTATCGACTAGGTTACCACACACTTGCAAATGAGCACAAGGGGCAGAAGTCGCAAATATTGCCTCAAAAAAGAAAAATGGACGAAAAAGCCGTCCATTTTTCTTTTTTTTGATCACATTTTTAGATCAATCCAACGGTCTTCTTCAAAGATTCATCGATTTTCTCTACCGTTTCATCTGAATTTATCCGCATTCTTCCCATCCGTGTCCCTGTGTGAAACACTTATGGATAGACTTCCCGGAGTTGGTGCGTCTGCCTGCGGTCCGGACCCACGGAAAAGATCGTAAGGGGAATGCCGGTCAATTGGGCCACCCGCTCCAAGTAGTGACGGGCATTGACGGGGAGTTGATCCAAATTCTCTATATTGGAGAGATCCTCCTCCCATCCAGGCATTTCCTCATAAACGGGTTCGCATTCCCGAAGAATCTCGCTAGAAGCAGGATAAGTTTCCAATACCTTTCCTTTGTAGCGATAGGAGGTGCAAATCTTAAGTGTTGGGATGCCTGTCAGCACATCCAGCGAGTTAACGGAAAGGTCGGTGATGCCGCTCACACGCCGTGCATGACGTACGACGACGGCATCAAACCAGCCTATCCTTCTTGGCCTTCCCGTCGTCGTCCCATATTCACGACCCACCTCCCGTATTTGATCGCCGATCTCCCCTTCGATCTCAGTGGGGAAGGGGCCATCTCCTACTCTGCTGGTGTATGCTTTTACAACACCCACCACCCTGTTGATCTTCGTAGGGCCAACTCCCGCTCCGATACAGACTCCCCCTGCACTGGGATTGGAGGAGGTGACAAATGGATAGGTCCCATGGTCGATATCCAACATGACCCCTTGCGCACCTTCAAATAGAACTTTTTTCCCTTCATCGAGGGCATCATTCAGAAGGACAGAAGTGTCCGTTACATATTTTTTTAGACGCTCCCCGTAACTTAAGTACTCTTTTGCCATCTCCTCGAAGGAAAATCCTTCTTGGCCGTGGATCTTCTCTAAGATCCTATTCTTCTCATCCAGATTCCGCTTCAGTTTTTCCTTAAAGACCTCCGGGTTCATCAGATCGGCCATACGAATGCCCACACGTGCCGCTTTATCCATATAGGCAGGTCCGATGCCTTTCCCGGTCGTTCCGATTTTGCGGTTTCCCTTCATTTGCTCTTCGGCCTGATCTAAACGAAGATGATAGGGAAAAATGAGATGAGCACGGTCCGATATCTTGAGGTTATCTGTCTTAAAACCATTTTTCTCTATATAAGCGATTTCATCGATCAAGACTTTGGGATCGATGACGACTCCATTCCCGATCACACATATCTTCTCCGGATTAAATATCCCGGATGGGATGATGTGAAGTTTATATCGTTTCTCTTTGAAGACGATCGTATGTCCTGCGTTATTTCCTCCTTGATAGCGGGCAATCACCTCAGCTTGTTCCGCCAAAAAGTCGGTAATTTTGCCCTTCCCTTCATCTCCCCATTGGGCTCCTACCACTACAACGCTTGACATGCCGCCCCTCCTCCTCATACTGGATTTGTCCCTCAACCTTCGTAATTCACCAAGGACAGCCTTAGTCTAGCGCAAACATGTAGGGATGTCAAATCATAAATCCGAATGATTGAAATAAATTCTTATGGATTGTCCGCCTTTTCCCCGTAAAAAAACAGGTTCTTATGAACCTGTCTCCTGGTAAGGTTTTGCGATGTTTACAAACTTATTATATTCTTTTAGAAAAGCCAGTTTCACTTTTCCTGTAGGACCATTGCGCTGTTTGGCGACGATGACTTCAATAATATTTTTCTCTTCTGTTTCCGGATTATAATAATCATCCCGGTAGAGAAATGCTACAATATCTGCATCTTGTTCTATACTGCCGCTCTCTCGGATGTCTGAGAGCATCGGATGTTTATCTTGCCTTTGCTCCACAGCCCTGCTCAATTGGGACAGGGCAATCACCGGGACATTAAGTTCCCTGGCTGTTCCTTTTAGGTGCCTGGATATTTCGGAGATCTCCTGCTGACGGTTATCGCTCGCCCTGGACCGGCCCGTGATGAGCTGCAGATAATCAATCATCACCATCCCGAGATCTCCTTGTTCTGCGACCAATCTTCGTAATCTTGAACGGATTTCCGTTACCGTAATCCCTGGTGTATCATCAATAAATATAGGAGAGTCCGCCAGCATTCCCATGCCCATAATTAACTTTTCCCATTCTTCTTCGGAGAGCCTTCCTGTCCTTAACTTACCCGCATCAATATTGGCTTCTGCAGCCAACATCCGCATGGCCAGTTGGGCGGCCGACATCTCCAGGCTAAAGATGGCTACGGGACGCCTCGACCGAACCGCCACATTTTGCGCCACATTTAAGGCAAAAGCCGTTTTCCCTACGGAAGGTCGGGCGGCTACCACGATAAAATCGGATCGTTGAAATCCCGAGGTTAGCCGGTCTAAATCATGATATCCGGTTGGGACACCCGTGATCTCACCATGGCTTTTTGAGATCCTTTCTAAATGGGAGTAGGTCTCCATTAATATATCGGCGATCTTCACAAACCCTGTCTGAACTTGCTTTTGTGACAAATCAAAAATCGCTTTTTCCGCATCGGAAAGTATGCGCTCCACGGGATCTACACCGGCGTAGCTGCTTGCAGCAATTTCGGATGCGGTACGTATAAGGCGGCGCAGAAGTGCCTTCTCGGCAACCACCTTCGCATAATATTCCACATTCGCAGCGGTAGGAACGGAAGCGGATAGATCGCTCAAATATTCTATCCCGCCAATCTCCTCTAAAAGGCCTCTCTCTTTCAAACGAGTGGTGACACTTATGATGTCAACCGGTTCGCCTTCTTCCCCCAATGCGAGCATTGCCTCATAAATTTTTTGATGCTGGGCAAGGTAAAAGTCGGTGGGGCTGAGGAGACCCGAAGCGGTTATAAGTGCTTCCGGTTCAAGAAAAATGGAGCCAAGAACCGCTTGTTCCGCTTCTACCTGATGGGGTGGAGTCCGATCCAAAAATAAATCACTCATCGTCGATTCCTTCCTAAAGAAAGAATTTGATCGTCATTCTTCCACGACATTCAGGGTGAGGTTCACGGTTACCTCCGGATGAAGATGAACTTTAACCGTATATCTTCCCAACATGCGAATCGGTTCCGGTAATTCGATCTTTTTCTTATCCAAGTCAATTTTTTTTGTTGTCAATTCCTCGGCTATTTGTTTGCTTGTGATGGCACCAAACAACCTTCCGCCTGTCCCAGCCTTCGCCGGAATCACGAGCTCCAATTCTTTTAACTTTTCTGCGAGCTCTTTTGCTTGCTGGAGGCGTTCAAGTGCTCTTCGCTCTTCACTTTTCTCCTTAGCAGCCATCTGCTTAAGATTAGATTCGGTTGCTGGAACTGCCAGGCCTTTCGGGATCAGGTAATTTCTTGCAAACCCTTCGGCAACTTCTTTTATTTCCCCTTTTTTCCCCTGCCCTTTTACATCTTTCTGAAAGATGACTCTCATTCCTCCACACTTCCTTCCTGAAAATGTTTCTCTATAATCGATAGGAGTTTCCCTTTTATTTCCTGTAAAGTGCCTTCTTTCAATTGGGTCGCCGCATTGTTAAAATGTCCTCCTCCCCCCATTTCTTCCATGATAACTTGTACATTCATCTCCCCGAGGGAACGAGCAGAGATGCCGATTAATCCGTCTGACCGACGTGCTATGACAAAGGAAGCAGCCACCCCTTGCATATCAAGGAGGGTATCCGCCGCTTGGGCAATCAAAACGGGGGGAAACTCTTCCCTTTCACTCCCCACGGCAATAGCGATTCGTTCAAAAAAGATCTCGGCCCCGGATATGAGGCGGGAACGTCTTACAAACTGAGAGAGTTCTTCCTTTAACAAGGCTTGCACACCGCTCGTATCGGCTCCGGCTTTTCTGAGAAATGAGGCGGCTTCAAAGGTTCGAACCCCTGTCCTATAGGAAAAATGCCGGGTATCTACGATGATTCCTGCCAACAATGCCGTCGCTTCGTAATATTGTAGGGAAAGAGGATCTTTCTGGTATTGAATCAGTTCCGTGACCAATTCGGAAGTAGATGAGGCATAAGGTTCAAGATAAAAAAGGATCGGATCCTCAATCGACTCTTCTGATCTCCGATGGTGATCAATCACCACAACACGGTTTGTCTTCTTTAGAAGGGATGGCTCCACCAAAAGGGAACGAATATGGGTGTCCACGATCACAAGAAGGGTACGTGGGGTACAACGCGCCAAAGCTTCCGTAGAGCTAATAAAGCTTCTTTGAACCTCTTCCTGTTGATCAAGAAGATCTAAGAGCCTTTCGATCGATTGATTTCTTCCTTCAAAAAGAATAAAACCTTGTTTTTGGTTCATCTTCGCAATGCGAGCCACTCCGAGCGCAGCGCCAATGGAGTCATAATCTCCCATCTTGTGGCCCATAATGAGAACCTGATCAGAATCATTCATTAAATCCCGGAGTGCATGGGAAATAACTCTAGCCCGCACCCTGGTTCTCTTCTCTACAACGCTCGATTTTCCCCCATAAAAGGAGAGCCTTTCTCCTTCCCTGACGACGGCTTGATCTCCTCCTCTGCCCAAAGCCAATTCTAATGCGTCCTGGGCCATTCGACCAAGCTGGAGATAGGAGTCCCCTCCCTGTACTACCCCGATGCTAAGGGTAAAGGGCATTTTCCCTGTCCCCATTTCAGCCCTTACCTTATCCAGAACATCAAACCGATTGTTTTCCAAAGTAAGGAGGATTTCATGGTTCAGCAGTGCGAGAAATTTATCGGAAGCGGTGCGTCGGAGAAAAATTTTATAATGAGTTGCCCAGTCATTTAGGATGGAAGCCACCCGAGATAAGGCCAGCGTCCTCTGTTGGTCATCCATCCCCTGCGTCGCTTCTTCAACATTGTCTAATTGGATCATCGCGAGAACAACTTCCTTCGCAGCCAGTTTTTTCTTGCTTTCCTCCACTTCCGTCACATCAAGTAAATAAATCACACCTTCTTTCTGTTTCATTACCTGAAAAACTTTGCCTTTATACGGAAGACGAAAACTGGAGGAATCTGCGGGGTTCTTCTCCGAAAGAAAAGGAAGGATTTCTTCTACCCTTTCTCCAATCACCGCTTCTTTCCTTCCGATGAAGTGAAGAAAGGTATCATTATGCCACTCGATATTTCCCTTCGGATCATGAAGGAGAATGGCTACGGGCAAACCGTTTAATCCTTTTTCCCCCATCTCCTTTACCCGAAGGGCGAGATGTTCTTGATACTCTTTTAACCCCAGCCGAAATTTCTTTTCCCCTCGTATGTAAAGGGAGAAAAGGAGAAGCGTAAAGACCGCCATTATCATTGCGACTTTCCATGAAACGAGGAAAAAGAGGATATTAAGGATTACAGCCCAACCGGGAAGAAGCAGATGATAAACCCTACGCTTCTCTGTCGAAATTTCCCTGGACATCGCCTCATCCCTGCCCTTTTTTGTTCCTAAGAGGAAATCCTAAGTCTAGAATGCCTATGACTCTAAGTATAGTATCTAAAGGGGGAAGAAACAACATGACGAATCCCGCTACGGGGAGCCATCTCCCTAACTTTTTCTCCTTGGCATAATAAAAGAGAAAAAAGAGCCCTTCAAGGGTGATCAGCAAATATAGTATTGTGAAAATGTTCACCGTAGCCAAATGTAGCCAGCCCATTTCCTGAAGGTTTGGAATAAGTAGCAAGAGAAGGGAGGCGAGGAAATAGTAAAGGATTGAACGGGGAAACCGCAGCTCGGAAAAGGGTGGAAAGGGAGCCGTCTCTCCCCCCAGCCTGCGAAAAAGTTTTCCACTAATATACTGGATGATAAAGGCAGAGAAAAAGGAATAAAGGATTAACAAAGCAGGGAATCGAAGTCTAAATTCCTGAAGGAAGGTTTCCATAAAACCGGAGGGAAGTTGATTTTGTAGTGCATCTCCCATCAACACCGACGTTTCTTTCATCGTCTCTTTTAGAAGGGTGATTAATTCTCCCACCAAATCAATTTTAAACAGGAGTGAGGCGAAAAGGAGAGCAAGAAGCAGGTAAAGAAGAGTGGCCAGGAATGTGTAGGTAAGGGTTAGGAGCGGATGATTTTTCTTAAAGAAACTCCACCCCAAAACAAGGCCGATCCACCAGGAATAGAGAGTAAGCGGAAAAAGCGCGATGAGGCCAAAAGGAATCATAAGTAAAATGGCCACAAAACCTAAAAGAAGTGAATTTTTCACTTTGTTCCTTGCCGTATAGAGAACAAATGGAAGGGGGAGTACGATAAAACCGATCGTTCCCAAGGGGGTGTATAGGACTAAAAAGAGAAGGAGGAGAAAAAGCGCTGCCATTAAAGCCCCTTCAACGATTGCCTTTACATTTGTTCGCATCTTTATCTCATCCCTCCCAAACAGACCGTTATTGAGAAACTGTACAAACAAATTAAACGGAAGTAACTTGGCAGACCACCATAGAAAAAAGGAGGAGGATAACTCCCCCTCGTCTTTATGATTCATTGGTGTAAGGTAACAATGCTACCTGGCGCGCCCTTTTAATCGCTACCGTAAGCATCCTCTGATATTTCGCAGAAGTGCCGGTGACCCGCCGGGGAAGGATCTTTCCCCGTTCGCTAATAAACTTCTTTAACAGATCTACATCTTTATAATCAATCTTCTCGATCTTATTCACGGTAAAGTAGCATACCTTACGGCGCTTCTTTCCGCCGCGTTTAAAAGCCATTCGTATCCCTCCTAA
Organism: Thermicanus aegyptius DSM 12793; assembly: GCF_000510645.1. Taxonomy (NCBI): domain Bacteria; kingdom Bacillati; phylum Bacillota; class Bacilli; order Thermicanales; family Thermicanaceae; genus Thermicanus; species Thermicanus aegyptius. Next base: position 3,460,999 of record NZ_KI783301.1, read on the forward strand.
CTTTCTTAAAATGGGAGATCATCTTCCGAAAGGTTGATGGGTTCACTTTCCCCTGCGAACGGTTCATTGGCGGGACGATGCTCTTCTTCTTTTGAACCTCTTCCGGATGGTGAGCCGTACGCGTAAGGTGTTTGATCCTGTCTGTCCCGGTTGGAATCGATGAAACGAACATTATCGGCCACAACCTCCGTAACATAAACACGGCGGCCATCTTGGTTATCGTAATGGCGGGTTTGGATTCTCCCCTCTAGCGCCGTTAATCGCCCTTTTTTGAGGTAATTGGCACACAGTTCCGCCAGCTGCCTCCAGGTAACGATGGGAATAAAATCTGCTTCCCTTTCCCCTTGGCTATTGGTATAATTTCGATCCACAGCCAGTGTAAAAGTTGTGACAGGAACCCCTGACGGGGTATAACGCAATTCAGGATCTTTCGTCAATCTTCCGATCAGCACCACCCGGTTAAGCACAATCGTCCCCTCCCCCACCGTTAACATTTATGGTTTAGTCGTTCTTCACGATGAGATATCGGATGATATCTTCAGTAATGCGGACCACCCGATCCAGTTCCTTTACCGTTTTAACGTCACCGGTAAAGTAAATGACGGTATAGATCCCTTCCCGATAATCCTGGATTTCATACGCGAGACGCCGTTTACCCATCGGATCCAGTTTGGTCACTTCACCGCCGTTGTCGGTAATTACGCTTTTTACCTTCTCCCGGTTCGCCTCTACTTCTTCTTCCGTTAAATCGGGACGCAAAATGAAAAGAATCTCATAGTTGCGCATTGAGTCACCTCCTTCTGGACATAAGGCTCCATTCATATGGAGCAAGGAGTGAGTTTATTTTAAAAATAGATACTCACGGAAACCCATTATAACAGATCGGTAATTCCCATGCAAGCGTTGGAAATCTTTCTTTCACACATTGAAGCGGAAGTAAACCACGTCCCCGTCTTTCATTTCGTAATCCTTTCCTTCCAGACGAAGTAATCCTTGTTCTCTCGCTTTTGCCATGCTTCCTGCATGAATCAGATCCTCATAAGAGACCACTTCTGCACGAATAAATCCTCGCTGAAAGTCGGAGTGGATCACACCTGCCGCCTGAGGTGCTTTGGTCCCGGCAGGGATGGTCCACGCCCGAACCTCCTGGGGGCCAGCGGTAAAGAAGGTAATCAATCCTAAGAGGTGATAGGCCGCTCTAATGAGCCGGTCTAAGCCTGATTCCTTCAATCCTAATTCTTCCAGAAAGAGTTGCTTGTCCTCTCCGTCCAGCTCTGCGATCTCACTCTCCACTTTGGCCGATATGCAAATAACCTCAGCTCCTTCGCCGGCCGCAAAATCTATCACTTGCGTTACATAAGGATTATTTGTCGCATCGGCCGCCTCATTCTCCCCCACATTAGCCACGTAGAGGACCGGTTTTAAGGTTAATAAGTGAAGTTCCCGGAGGATTTCCCTTTCCTCCTCATCCACGGAGAGGCTGCGCGCCGACCGTCCCTGATCAAAATGTTCTTTCAACCTCTCGAGCAAGGCCATCTCCTGTTGTACTTTTTTATCTCCGCTCTTAAGCATTTTTTTTACTTTCTCAAATCGTTTCTCCACCGTCTCCAAATCGGCCAGGATCAATTCCAGATTGATGATCTGTATATCCCTTAAAGGATCAACCTTTCCCGCTACGTGAGTGATGTTCACATCTTCAAAACATCGAACCACATGAACGATCGCATCCACTTCCCGGATATGGGATAGGAAACGGTTTCCCAATCCTTCTCCTTTGCTCGCCCCTTCAACCAACCCTGCAATATCCACGAATTCAAAAGTTGTCGGAACCGTACGCTGAGGGGTAACCAAGCGGGTGAGAACCGTCAACCTTTCATCCGGAACTTCAACAATCCCCACATTCGGATCGATGGTACAAAAGGGGTAATTGGCTGATTCCGCCCCTGCCTGAGTAATTGCATTAAATAACGTAGATTTGCCGACGTTAGGGAGTCCTACTATGCCGCATGATCGGGATGCCATATCATACACTCCTTACCTCTTTTTCTTATGTTGAAAAATCATTTTATCTTCGTACCGTTATCCATTTGAAAAACAGTTATTATCCGGCGTATATAAACCATCCATTTTTATCACGATTTTCCCTTCTCATCTTGCGTTCTGATCCACATCCATCCCTTCCCCTTTTTCTAAAATCTTTTTTAAGCGCTTTTCAAAATGGGATCGGGGTATGAGCACACTATGATCACAACCTGTGCATTTAATCCGTATGTCCATGCCCATACGAATAATCCTCCAAGCATTTGCTCCACAGGGATGAGGTTTCTTTAATTCCACTAAATCTCCCAAGCCATACGCCTTTTTATTCATTCTTTGCCCCCTCCCCTGTTTTAGAAACGGTAACAAGATGGGGATACGGGATCTCAATTCCTCTCTGATCCAAGACCTCTTTTAATCTGCTTTGGAGAATCCTTCGAACTTTCCAATGCATAGCAGGTTTCGTTTCAGCCACGATCCGTATGACCACTTCTGAGGGCCCTAACGCATGTACACCGAGCACTTCCGGCTTTTTTACCATTTCAGGAATTTCCCCTCCTTCAAAGAGCTTATTAACCTCTTCTTCCAAGATCTCGATCACCTGTGGAATCCTCTCTTCATACGCTATGCTCAGATCCACAATCGCTACGGAATTGGACGTAGAGAAATTGGTTACCTCGGTGATGGTCCCATTGGGAAGAATATGGATCTCTCCGGTAAAGGCCCTAATCTTTGTAATGCGAAGGCCAATTTGTTTCACCGTACCTTCGAAGTTTCCAATTCGAACATAATCCCCTACAGCAAACTGGTCTTCAAAAATAATAAAAAAACCACTGATAATATCCCGAACAAGATTTTGTGCGCCAAAGGCCACGGCTAATCCCAAGACTCCCGCACCTGCCAAGACCGGCAGTATATTCATGAAAAAGGATAGAATAAGCAAAATCCCGATAAAGGTAATCGTATAATCGGCCACATTTTTTAACAAAACGCGGAGGGTAGTAACCCGTCGCTCATCGATTTGAAAACGAGACCCTTCTCTTTTTTTCAGTACCCGTTCAATTAATACATGTCCAATTCGTTTTGTAATCCTCATTCCAAACAAGATGAGAAGAATGAGGAGAAGTTTTTCTGCCCAATTTAACCATACATTCGGGTCGGATAACCAGGTCCAAATTTTTGAAGACGTGGTATCGAGATTCTTAAACGTTTCCTCGATCATCGCTATCCCTTCCTTTCTACTCCAACCATCCCCTAGCTTCCCCTTCGCTTAAGAGGGATTCCATTGCTTTTCGTATCCGCATCCCAAATTCATCCACTCCTTCTTCAGGCATTGGAAAAAGGGGCTCTCCATATAATAAGCGGATTTTTGCGGGTCGTAAAGTTTTGCTTCCTTTTGGCAGTGCTTTTTGGGATCCAAAGATAATCACCGGCAAAACGGGAGTAGCCCCTTTTATGGCCAAGTAGGAAGCCCCTTGCTTAAAAGCCCGTTCATCCCACTTCTCAGCGCGTGTTCCTTCCGGGAAAAGACCGATGGACTCTCCTTCTTTTAATAGGCGGAGGGCTTTCTTAATGGCTCCTAGATCGGCCGCTTCTCTATTTATCGGAAATGCTCCGAGACGAGTGACGAGCCAACGAAGGAAAGGCTTAACAAATAGCTCCTTTTTAGCCATGAAATGAAGGATCCCAGGATAAAAAGCGGCAATGTAAATGGGATCGATAATGCTAACATGGTTTCCAACCACCACATAGTTTCTCCTCGGATTAAACCTCTCCCTTCCAAACACCTCTACACGATGATAGAAGGAGATAAGCGGTGGTACAAGCCGCTTTCCGATGCGATATAACCACATTCTCCATTTCCCTCCCTTTCCATTCTTCCAAGCTCATGCGTATATTTTTCGCTCCCCCTCACTATACTGGTACTATTACACGTTCATGTGGAGGTCTTCATGGAACAATCAATGATTCCCCAATTCCCTCAAAGAGGATTTTCCGCCTCCTATTTGGAGGAGGGAGCGGCGAAAAAAATCGCCGCTTATCTTAGAAAAAAAACATACCCCATTCTCAACAGCCAACAACTTCTTTTCCTATGTATTGGAACGGATCGTTCAACGGGGGATGCTTTAGGCCCGGTGGTCGGTACCAAATTAAATGAGCTTTCTTTTGGCTATCCCGTCTATGGGAACCTCGATGAACCTATCCATGCCGTAAATCTTAAAGACACCATCCGTTACATTGCAAGTCATTATGAGGATCCCTATATTATAGCGGTGGATGCGTCCTTAGGCCGATTAAAAAACGTTGGCGTAATTACCGTAGCGGAGGGACCTTTAAGACCCGGTTCCGGCGTTAACAAAGAGCTGTCTCCAATCGGTAACCTTCATATCACCGGTGTTGTTAATATCGGCGGATTTATGGAATATTTTGTTCTGCAGAACACTCGTTTAAGCCTCGTGATGAAAATGGCCGACACGATCACTCAGGCCATTATCGAGGCGTTTCGTTTCTCCCACCCCTTTTATACTTCGGAGAGGGTCGGCGAAAGAAGGAACGGAATGATAAACCTTTAGCCTAGAAGGGAGGATTTCAATCTTTAACGGTGTGTTAAAGCCGACCTCTCCATCGATATGTACCATTAACGAATCTTTTGTCTCGATTTCCAGATTTCTGACCTCAAGTTGAATAACGTTCGGATGGTAGATGTGCGTCCCAAAATAGACCCTGGGAAAGAGAATAAGAAATTTCCATGCTGGAAGGTTGACGATCACGCAGATCATAAAAAGGCCATCGTCAGACCTTGCTCCCGGACAGATTTTCATTCCTCCCCCATATGTGGGATGATTCCCTACAACGACCATCCAAGTATCGTTAAAGTGGAACTCCCCTTTTTCTGTTCGAATGGTAATTGGGCTCCTTTTGTAATTCCAAAAGAGAGAGAAAAAAGAGAAGAGGTAAATTAATTTTCCGAGTCCAATCCGGTTTAATACTTTTTTCATAGGAGAATTAAAAGAATGGTGAGCCACTTCTCCATCGAATCCTGCCCCAATTCCATTGACAAAAAAATGGGTTCCATTCACCATACCCACATCAATAGCGGAGATCTTTCCAACAAGAATTGTGGTGAGCGCTTCTTTCCAATTTTTTATATGGAGGTAGCCTACCAGATCATTCCCTGACCCTGCGGGGATTAATCCAAATGGAACATCACGCCCGCTCTTCAAAATACCATTGATGATCTCATTGGCCGTTCCATCCCCTCCTACCGCGATTACGGCAGAGGGGAGCGACTCACTCTCCGTCAGACGTTTATAGATGTGAGTGAATCCATCCCCCACCCCCTGCGTAAAGTAAACTTGGTAAGGGATCTTCACCTGTATTAAATATCTCTCCACTTTTCTCCATCGCTTCTTTCCCTTGCCGCATCCCGCAACAGGGTTCACGAGAAAGTAATAGAGTTTCTCCTCTTCCATCAACCCACCTCAAATCGATAAAGAAAATCGGTGTATGAAATAGACAAGGAAAGCCGCCACGAAGATGGCGGGAAGGAGATTTGCTACCCTGATCTTCGCGATCTCCAATAGGTTTATACCGATTCCCACGATAAGGAGTCCACCTACTGCCGTAATTTCCTGGATCATTTGTTGTAGCAAAGTTGGCGCGATATATTGGCTAATCCAGGATGCCGCCACCGTAATGATCCCTTGATAGAGAAAAACAGGGATGGCACTAAAGATAACGCCGATCCCTAACGTGCTCGTAAATATGATGGAAGAAAATCCATCCAGCATCGCCTTTGTGTATAAGATCTGGTGGTCATTTTTAAGACCACTCTCCAACGAACCTAAGATAGCCATCGATCCGATGGTATAAACGAGAGTAGCGGTCACAAAAGCTGTCGCAACTTTACCATTCCCGCCGGAAGTAAATCTTCTCTCCACCCAATTCCCTAGACGGATCAGTCCCTCTTCAATCTTTAGCCATTCGCCAATCATCCCTCCCAAAACCAAACTAACGATTAAAAGGAGAAATTGTTTCGTTTCCAATCCCATCGATAAACCAAGCAGAATAACAGCCAAACCGATCCCCTGCATGACCGTTTTTCCGATATCTTCCCTTACTCCTCGAAAGAGCCACCCAGCCAAACTTCCTATGATGATCGCCGCCGTGTTTACAATGGTCCCCATAAGTATCATTTGTTTCAAAACCACACCTATCTATTTTCTATTTTATCCAAGATGCGTTCTAAATCATGAATGGTGAGAAAGATGATTTCAATTTTCCCTTTTTTCTTGCCAGGTCGTATGGATACAGGGGTACCGAAGTGTTCCCGCAATCTCTCTTCGACTCCTTTATAGTACAGATCATCTTCTCTCCTTTTCACTTCCTTGCGGGTTTTCTTCTTCCCACTTCCCAATTCCTGAACACGTTGTTCTAAATCCCGTACACTAAGCCCTTTATTGATGGTCTCTCTTACAAGTTCCATTTGGAGATGGGGGTCTCCAATCGCAACAAGGATCTTCGCATGTCCCATAGAAATTGTTCCACGTGAAACATGCTCTTTAATTTCTTCCGGTAAGTTTAAAAGCCGGAGAAAATTCGCTACGAGGGGTCTGCTCTTCCCCATACGCTTCGCCAACTCTTCTTGAGTTAACTGGAAACGCTCCATGATCGTATGATATGCTTCTGCAATTTCAATGGGATTTAAATCTTCCCGCTGTAAGTTTTCAATGAGGGCGATTTCCATCATCTGTTCCTCATTAAATTTTCGTTCCACAGCAGGAATCGTTTTAAGGCCGGCTAACTGTGCCGCCCGATACCTTCTCTCTCCGGCAATAATGTCATATCCCTTCAGACTCTTACGAACCAAAATCGGTTGGATCACCCCATGTGCGATGATCGATTCCTTCAATTCTTCTAAGGACTCTTGATTAAACTCCTTCCTTGGTTGATACGGATTGGGCCTCAGCTGTTCAATAGGAATGTCCTTTACAAGATCTCCGCCATCGATCTCTAACCCAGGAATTAAGGAGTCAAGCCCTCTCCCTAGCCTCTTTGCCACGTTCAATCACCTCTTTCGCCAATTCGAGATAAACTTCCGCCCCTTTTGATTTTGGATCATAAGTGACGATCGATTGCCCATAACTCGGTGCTTCGCTGAGCCGTACATTTCTTGGTATAATCGAGCGATAAACCTTTTCTTGGAAGTATTTTTTCACTTCTTCTACCACTTGAATTCCAAGATTGGTCCGGGCATCAAACATGGTTAAAAGCACGCCCTCTACGGAAAGAGAGGTGTTTAAGTGTTTTTGTACTAAACGTATTGTATTCAGAAGCTGGCTTAGTCCTTCCAACGCATAATATTCGCATTGAATCGGAATTAAAACGGAATCGGCTGCAGTTAAAGAATTGATGGTTAATAATCCAAGAGAAGGAGGACAATCGATGATTACATAATCATACTCTTTTTTTAATGGGGTGATGGCCCTTTTTAGCCTTAATTCCCTGGAGATGGTGGGTACAAGTTCAATCTCGGCTCCTGCAAGCTGTATGGTGGAAGGAAGGATAAAAAGATTGGATACAGCCGTTTCATGAATCGCTATGCCGGGATCGATTTCATTGATGATCACATCATAAATGCAGTATTCTACATCCGCCTTATTTATCCCGATTCCGCTGGTCGTGTTTCCTTGTGGATCCATGTCGATTAACAAAACTTTTTTACCTAGATTGGCAAGACTTGCTCCCAAGTTCACAGCAGTCGTTGTTTTGCCCACACCGCCTTTTTGGTTGGCGATGGCAATAATCTTACCCACAGTTTCACCTCTTCCTTTGCTAACACCTAGACGATAGGTACGACCGTCCGACGAATATGCTTTCCCAGGGAATCGGAAAATCTATAGCACTCTTCCTCCCTTTTTTGGAATGCGTATTACGACCTGATAAAAATCTCCATGGTCTTCTTCTTTCGATTCGATATTCATTCCTGTCTTCATCACCATTTGTACGGATTGACGTATGGTATTTACGGCAATACGCACATCCCGTGGAATAGAAATTCTTTTTGGCTTTTTCTTGCCTAAATCCTTCTGCTGCAATTGTTCGATCCTTTGTTCCGTCTGTTTTACGCTAAGATCCTTTTCTATTATCTCATGTAAGATTTTTAGTTGTGTAGACTTTTCCTTTAAGGTTAGCAATGCTCTTGCATGTCTTTCCGTAATCTTTCTTTCCATTAGACTTTGTTGCACCTCTTCAGGCAACTGAAGAAGCCTAATCTTATTGGCAATTGTGGACTGCCCCTTTCCCAATCGTTGTGCTAATCCTTCTTGCGTTAGCTGATGGAGTGCCATTAGTTTCTGATAAGCCAGGGCCTCTTCAATGGAGGTTAATCCTTCTCTTTGCAGGTTTTCGATGAGAGCTGCGGAAGCTGCTTGTGCGTCCGAATACTCCTTTATGATTGCAGGGATTTTTTCATAGTTTAACTTTTGATAAGCTCTCCATCTCCTTTCACCTGCAATCAATTCAAAACCCTTTTCCGTTTTCCTCACTACGATCGGCTGAATCATTCCATGTGTGCGAATGGTTTCGCTTAATTCTTCCAATTTTTCATCATCAAAGAGAAAACGGGGTTGAAAAGGGTTAGGAACGATAGAAGAGACAGGAATATGCGAGATCCTCTCTTCTTCTCCATCTTTTTTCTCTTGAAATCCAAAAATCTTGCTCCATTGTTCTTTCATGTTAACACCTCACTATGACGAAAGCCCCGATTATCAATACTATTCTATAAGAATTGACTTAAATCCTTCAAGGAGATTGTTTCACGTGAAACAATCCCCTTTGCTCCGCATTATAGCGGTTTTTTTTCGATTTTCCCTCCGTTTCTCGGATATTTATCCGGTATAGAACCCTCTTTTTTTATCCATAACAAGATTCGTTCTGATTTTTCTATGGGAAGAGTTCCTTTCTCTATTTTATCAACCTTCCCTCTTAATACTTTTAAAGCATTCATAGAATCTTTTAATTCTTGCTCCCCACTTTTTCCTTTCATAGCAATAAAATAACCACCTACTTCTACAAAGGGGAGGGTGAATTCCAACAAGATGTTTAATCTTGCCACCGCCCTTGCCAATACGATGGGAAAAGACTCACGGTAGTACGGTTTTCTCCCTACCTCCTCAGCTCTCCCATGGATTAGTTCTACCCGATCTAAACCCAGCTCCTTTACCAGTTCTTCAAGGAAGGTAATCCTTTTTTTTAAAGAATCAACCACCACCACTTGAAGATGTGGAAAGATGATTTTTATCGGAATGGATGGAAAACCAGCCCCTGATCCGATATCGGCAATCCTGTGAACCTGATTAAACGGAGTAAAAAATGTAGGCATCAACGAATCGTAGAAGTGCTTTTCATACACCCCCTCCTCATCCGTGATGGCGGTTAAATTGATTCGTTCATTCCACAATACCAACATTTCATAGTAGCGGCGAAATTGTCCCACTTTCCTTTCATCCAATTTTATGCCTGCTTTTTTGATCTCTTCGTTAAACCAATGCGGCAAGAAACTCCCTCCTTAAGGATTTACTTCCTTCTTTCTTCCCTGCTGCTCCAAGTAAACCAAGAGAATAGAGATATCCGCAGGATTTACCCCACTAATTCTGGAAGCTTGACCTATGGTGAGTGGTGAGATCTTCTTTAACTTTTGCCTCGCTTCCGTTGCCAGTCCCGGGATCTCATCGTAGTTAAGATTTTCTGAAAGACGCTTGTTCTCCATCTTTTGCAGCTTCTCGATCTGCTGCAATTGCTTTTCAATATAACCTTTATACTTAATCTGTATTTCTACCTGTTCCTTTACTTCTTTCGATATCGTCTCATTTGATTCAACGATTTGTTCCAAATGTTCATAGGTGATCTCGGGTCTTCGCAATAGATCGGCCGCCGTTATGCTTAAAGTGAGAGGAGCCGATCCCATAGCGGAGAGTATCCGATTCGTTTTCTCATCCGGACGAAGCTTCGTATTTTCCAAACGCTTAATCTCCTCATCGATCATCCGTACTTTTTCCTTAAATCTTTGATACCTTTCTTCTGAAATAAGTCCGATCTTATATCCGATGGGAGTTAAGCGAAGATCCGCATTGTCATGGCGGAGAAGTAGCCGATATTCCGCCCTTGAAGTGAGTAAGCGATAGGGCTCATTCGTTCCCTTCGTTACCAGGTCATCAATTAGCACACCGATGTAAGCTTCCGACCGCTTTAAGATGAGAGGCTCCTTTCCTAAGATTTTAAGGGCGGCATTTATGCCGGCAATAATTCCTTGACCGGCTGCCTCCTCATACCCGGAGGTCCCATTAATTTGTCCGGCTGTAAATAACCCGGGTAATCTTTTCGTCTCCAACGTAGGCCACAATTGGGTAGGATCGAGGGCATCATACTCAATCGCATATCCTGTTCTCATCATCTGGACGTTCTCTAAACCAGGTATAGAACGAAGCATCTCGATCTGTACATCTTCCGGAAGACTGGTAGACATCCCCTGTACATATACTTCATTGGTGTGCCGTCCCTCCGGTTCTAAAAAAACTTGGTGCCGTTGCTTATCCGCAAATCGGACGATTTTATCCTCGATAGAAGGACAATAACGGGGACCCGTTCCTTCTATTGCTCCTGAATATAATGGAGCCCGATCCAAATTGTTTTGAATAAGTAGGTGAGTTGTGGGTTGGGTATAGGTAAGCCAACAGGGTAATTGCTCTTCTTTGATCCCTTCTTTTGTCTCATATGAAAAAAAGGGGTGATCCGCATCCCCGGGTTGAATTTCCATTTTTGAATAGTCAATCGTATCCCCGTCAACCCTCGGAGGTGTACCCGTTTTAAACCGGACGAGGGAAAAACCTAGCTCTTTTAAATGATGGGACAATTTCACTGCAGGCTGCATATTATTTGGACCGCTTTCATACGATAAATCACCGATAATGATTTTCCCCCTGAGAAAAGTGCCTGTTGTAAGAACAACGGCTTTAGAACGATAAATTCCCCCGTTTCTAGTGATCACCCCTTTGCAGACTCCATCTTCCACAATAAGTTCCTCAACCATTCCTTGTCGCAGGTAGAGGTTAGGCGTCTTTTCCATGGTTTCCTTCATACTTCTTGAATAAAGATATTTATCCGCTTGAGCTCTTAAGGCTCGAACCGCCGGACCTTTTCCCGTGTTTAACATTCTGATTTGAAGATAAGTCTTATCAATATTTCTTCCCATTTCCCCACCCAATGCGTCAATTTCCCGAACAACATGCCCCTTGGCCGGCCCTCCAATCGATGGGTTGCAGAACATAAAGGCGATCGTATCCAGATTAATGGTAAGACAAAGGGTTCTTAACCCCATCCTCGCACCGGCCAATGCCGCCTCTACACCGGCATGTCCTGCGCCTACCACAATCAAGTCGAAAGATCCTGCTTCATAAGACATTGTATGATCATCCCTTTCTTTCATTTCAGTTGTCCATTCATTTTCCCAGGCAAAATTGGGAGAAAATCTGGGATATTATTTCCTCACCGGCGGTTTCACCGATGATCTCGCCTAATGTGGACCATCCCCTTTTCAGATCGATCTCAATCATATCATAGGGGAGACGCTCTCGGCTTGAATGCAAGGCATCTTCTAACGCTTTCCTCCCTGTGCGAATCAGATGAAGATGACGGGAATTTAGCATAAAGGTTTCATCATTCCTGGAGATTCCACCTTTAAAGAAGAGGTTTGCGATCGCCTTCTCCAATTCCTCTAAACCTTCTCCTCTCAAAATGGATAGCTTTACGATGGGTTCTTTGGGAAAATAATTTCGAATTTCTTCGATCCGGACTCGCTCCGGTAAGTCTGCCTTGTTTAATAAAAGGATTACATTCTTCCCCTTCACCATGGCAAAAAGATCATAATCGATCTCCTCTAAAGGTTCTCCTTGATTTACCATCATTAGGATTAATTCTGCACGTCTTATGATCTCTTTCGATTTTTCTACCCCGATCTTTTCAACGACATCTTCCGTCTTTCGAATTCCGGCGGTATCCATTAACTTTAAAGGAATCCCCCGGACGTTCACGTACTCCTCTACGACATCCCTCGTTGTCCCCGGGATATCTGTCACAATTGCCTTTGCCTGTCTAGTTAACGCATTAAGGAGTGAGGATTTTCCCACATTCGGTTTACCAATGATGGCTGTTTCAACGCCTTCACGTAGGATCTTTCCTTCCCTTCCCCTCTCCTCAAGATGCTTTATAACGTCCAGTGCTTCCTTCAGTTTATTTTCGATTTGCGCATACGTTACTTCCTCCACGTCATGCTCCGGATAATCGATCGTTACCTCGATGTGTGCCATAAGTTCGATGAGAATTTGACGGGCTTTCCTTATCTCCTGAGATAGACTCCCTTCCAACTGTGAAAGTGAAGCCCTGGCCGCTTTATCTGATTTTGACCGGATCAAATCAATAACGGCTTCCGCTTGGGTTAGATCAATTCGTCCATTTAAGAATGCCCTTTTTGTAAATTCTCCAGGTTCGGCCATTCTGGCCCCGGCTTCTAAAATTGAATCCAAAACCCTGGTAACCGAGACAATCCCCCCATGAACATTTACCTCGACAACATCTTCACGGGTAAAGGTATGTGGTGCACGCATCACAGTCACCAACGCTTCATCGATGATCTCTCCGTCCTTGGGCGATTTAATCTTACCATAATGAATGGTATGGCTCTTCACCTCACGGAGAAGTTTCTTTCCGAGAAATACTTTGTCCACGATCGAAATGGCTTCATCCCCACTCACCCGAACGATGGCTATTCCCCCCTCGCCTATGGGGGTTGAGATCGCCGCAATGGTGTCCATGGTTGTCACCCCTTACTCCTTCTATGTTCTATTGTAACCACTTCTTGAGAAACAAAAAAGTTTCAGATATACTCTGAAACCTTCAGACGATCCTCTCATCAGATTTTTCTTGAAAAAGATGGCGTGTATCTCCCAGTCCGCAGAAATAGTAATTAAAAAGACTACTATTCTTTATAATGGATGACAACAGATCGATACGGTTCTTCGCCTTCACTCACGGTTAAAATATGCGGTTCGTTTTGCAAATGGGTATGAATAATTCTTCTCTCATTCGCATTCATGGGCTCTAACTTTACACTTTCCTTTGTCTTTAACACCTTTCGAGCAACTCGCTCGGCCAATTCCTCGAGAGACTCTTTTCTCTTTGCCCGATAATTTTCTGCATCTAGAATGATCCTCTCTTTTCCCTTCGCATACCGTCCTGCCACCGCATTCACCAAATATTGAAGAGCATCTAGGGTTTGACCATGATGACCGATAAGAACCCCCAGTCTATCACCGACCAAATTGAAATAAACCGCCTCTTTCCGATGGAAAACTTCAATATCTACTTTCATACCCATCTTTTCTATCACATTCATCAAAAAATTTTTCCCCTCTTCAATGGGATCAACAATTCGTTCCAATTCCACCTTTGCCGGTTTACTCCCTAAAATTCCAAACAACCCTTTTACAGGTTCTTCTAAAACCTTAATCACAACCTTCTCTTTCGTAACCTTCATTTCCTGAAGACCACGCTCAACGGCCTCTTCCACGGTCTTGCCAAAAAAAATCATTTTATCCATGATCTATGCCCTCTCCTTTACCGGCTCCCTCTTCATCAAGTCTTTTAGGAGATATGTTTGCCCTATTGAAAAGAGGTTTCCAACGACCCAATAGAGAGACAAGGCTGAAGGGAGACTAATGGCCATGAAAAGGATAAAGAACGGCATGATGTTATTCATCATCTTAATTTGAGGATTGCTCATTTGAGCCGGATTGATCGAATTCATCACCCGCATTTGAATATACGTAAAAAGTGCCGCCAGAATGGGAAGAATAAAAAAAGGATCGGAGCTGCCCAATTGGAGCCATAAGAATGAGGATTCCCTAATATGTTCGCTGCGGCTAATCGCATTATAAAAAGCAATCAAGATCGGTGCTTGAATGAGCAATGGGAGACACCCCGCCATGGGATTAACTCCATGCTTTTGGTACAGCTTCATCATTTCTTCCTGCATTTTTTGTGCGTTGTCCTTATATTTCTCCCGAATTTTCATCATTTCGGGTTGTATCTTCTGCATTTCCAATGAGCTTTTGTATTGCTTCACCGTTAAGGGTAAAATGGCGAAACGTACCATTAATGTCATGATGACTATGGCTAACCCGTATGAACCCCACATATTTTGCGCCAAGAAATCAAGCAACCAATAAAGAGGGTAAACAAAAAAAGCGTCCCAAAAGCCATTTCTCGGATCCGGTGGGGTATTGACGGAACCACATCCGGTTAAAAGAGTAATAAACATGAGTAATAGCACTAAAAGGCTAAGAAATCTGAAACGGGACAATCGATTCACTCCTTAAATGATATCCAATTCGTAAACACTCATTTTAAGGGATCAAATCCACCTGGGTGAAAGGGGTGACATTTGCTGATACGCTTCACACTAAGCCAACCGCCTTTTAAAGGGCCATACTTCTCTACTGCCTGGTAAGCGTATGTGGAACACGATGGATAGAATCTGCAGGTAGGTGGCTTTAAAGGAGATAGTACTTTCTGATAAAAACGTATGAAAAAAAGAAGAATTTTTCTCAAGGTACATCCCTTCTTGTCCTATTTATTTATACCATGAAATCCCCTTTCAATAAAGAGGCTTTTTTTAATAACTTCAACAGAGATTTCTCAATCTCGTGATACCCGTTCTTCCTTATCCCCACCCTTGCAATGATCACCAAGTCATAACCATTTTTTATCCATGGAGAATGGTTTCTCACCATCTCCCGTAAAATTCGTTTATAATAATTTCTTTCCACCGCTTTCCCCACTTTTTTCCCTACGGAAAAGCCGACGCGAAAGGGGAGGCTCTCATCATTTTTTGTGTAGTATATAACGAGAGATGAATCTGCGATCGACCTGCCCCTCTTTAAAGTTAACCCAAAATCCTTGCTTTTCTTAAGACGATGAATCCTCATTTTTTCCCCTTTCTCTTTTAAAGAGGATGTTTTGAGAGGCTATTTAAAATTTAGACATATTTCCTGATAAATAAACGCTTTCAACGGTTAAAAAAGACCACACAAAGGTGGCCTATGCAGATAATCTTTTTCTACCCTTGCGGCGGCGGGCTTTCAATATCTTTCTGCCATTTTTCGTACTCATTCTTTCCCGAAACCCATGATCCTGTTTTCTTTTATAATTATTCGGATTAAACGTAGGCTTTGCCATCCTCACACCCCCTCATCGTACATTCTGACTCATTATAAACAGTTCTCCCCTATCTGTCAATGATGAGAAACTTTTCCACAGTGCCTGGGATTAAATCACTTGTATTCTTCGTTCCATCGATCTGTTTTCATGACGTTATGCACGCCGTGATCAGATTCTATCCACAAGATTTTGTGTTGGGGATTTTTTTTCGACACAAATTGTGGATAAATGAAAAATATAGGCGAGTCATTGATTTTCCTGCACCTTTTTGCTATGATTAGATTACTCTTTCTTGTGGATATCTCCATTTATCCACATATTTTTCCACAGCCTGTGGATTTTTTTATTCATCTTTCCCTCTGCTGTGAATTGAATGATCCACATGTCCTCATCGCTTGCTTTTTATTATTTCTTCTGCATTACGCTCCACGCCATCTTTCACATTTTTTATCGATCATGAGGTGATTCCCTGCATGGAGGATGTACATGCCCTTTGGGAGGAGATAAAAAGGGAGATCTCAATTAAAATCTCAAAACCTAGCTACGACACATGGTTTGCGGAAACAAGAGCGGTAAAAGTAACCAATCATCTTGTTCACATTTTTACGCCTAACTTTTTTATAAAAGACTGGCTTCAAAAACATTACAAAAAATTTTTGGAAGAGATGCTTGCCCAAATGACCGGGACTTTTTACCAAATTCGTTTCATCTCCCCTGATGATCAAGATCAAGAAAACGTAAACGCTGAATTTGAAGAGAAGGAACCGGTTGTACCTGATTACAGAAAAACCTTAAATCCTCGATACGTTTTTGAATCCTTTGTTATTGGTGACGGCAACCGTTTTGCACATGCGGCTTGTTTAGCCGTCGCCGAAAGACCTGCACGCTCCTATAACCCCTTATTTATTTATGGTGGAGTAGGTCTAGGTAAAACCCATCTGATGCAAGCGATTGGGCATTATATCTTAGACTATAATCCCAATGCGAAAGTGGTATATATTTCTTCCGAGAAATTTACCAACGAATTTATTAATGCGATTCGAGATAACCGGCCTGAAGAATTCAGAAACAAATATCGCTATGTCGATATCCTCTTAATTGATGATATTCAATTTCTCGCCGGAAAAGAACAAACCCAGGAAGAATTCTTCCATACCTTTAATACGTTGTATGAAGCGAATAAGCAGATTGTCATATCAAGCGACCGTCCTCCGAAAGAGATCCCCACTCTAGAAGAACGATTGCGTTCCCGCTTCGAATGGGGCTTAATCACCGATATCCAACCCCCGGATCTGGAAACAAGGATCGCCATTCTCAGAAAAAAGGCGAAAGCGGAGCAGCTGGATATCTCTAATGAAGTTATGGTCTATATCGCAAATCAAATCGATAGCAACATTCGTGAGCTGGAAGGCGCATTGATCCGGGTGGTCGCCTACTCTTCTCTCACCAATCAAGATATTACCGTCCATTTAGCCCAGGAAGCGCTCAGAGACATTTTAAGTCAATCAAAAAACCGAGCTATCACCATTCATGATATCCAAAAAATTGTGAGCGATTATTATGGGATACGCATTGAAGAATTAAAAGGAAAGCGGAGAACCAAGACCTTTGTTCTTCCCCGCCAGATCGCCATGTATCTTTCCCGAGAAATGACAGATCTATCTCTACCAAAAATCGGAGAGGAATTTGGAGGGAAAGATCACACCACAGTTATCCATGCCCACGAAAAAATCCAGTCGGCTCTCAATACGGATCGAGATGTCCAGAAAGTGATCAAAGAGATCAAAGAGAGAATAAAAACATTGATCGGTTAAAAGATTCACAAATTATCCCCAGGTGAATTCTTCGCCTTCATCGCCTTGTATCACTTATTCACAATTTCACAGGGCCTACTACTATGACCAATTTTTTTTAATAAGCAATTTATATAACTATTACCCCTTTACATCCATGTGAAGGGGGAGGAGGGTACCTTAATGCATTTATGGATCGATCGCGAACAGCTCGTTTACGCCATTCAAACGGTAAGCAGAGCCGTCTCTTCCCGAGTGGTTATCCCTATCTTAGCAGGTATTAAAATCGATGCAGATGATGAAAAGGTTACTTTTACTGCCAGCGATTCCGATCTCTCCATTTCATATTCTTATCCCATTCAAGAAAACACTCAGTCTCCTCTCGTTAAAGTGGAACAAACCGGAAGTATTGTGCTATCTGCACGAATCATTGGTGATATGGTTAAGCGCCTCCCCGATGGTTATGTGGAAATTGAAGAGAAAGAGCACGGTTTGGTTGTGATTCATTCGGAAACGGTTGAATTTAATCTGCATGGAATGGATCCTGAGGATTATCCCCAATTTCCCTCGGTCGAAGATCACTATCATTTTCGCCTTCATAGCTCTTCGTTGCGAAAACTTCTAAAACAGGTCATTATTGCAAGCAGCAATTCGGATTCACGTCCCATCTTAAAAGGAATTGAATGGACTTTAAAGAACGGAAAACTCTCCTTGACCGCAACCGACAGTCATCGTCTCGCGAAAGGGACAATTACTCTTTCCGAAAGTGATGTGGATGATATTCGCATCGTAGTTCCCAGTAAGAATTCGCAAGAACTTATAAAATTGTTGGAGGATCGAGAGGAAGAGGTGGAAATCCTTCTCTCGAATACACAGCTTCTTCTAAAAGCGGAGAACCTCTTCTTCATATCAAGATTATTAGAGGGAAGATACCCGGATACCAGTATGATTATTCCCAAAGGAAGCAAGACCCAAATAACTCTTTCCACCGATTCGCTTCAAGGATCCTTGGAGAGAGCGCAGTTGATCGCTCAACATGAAAGAAATCATGTCGTGCGCATCAGCAGCATAGAAAATCAAGAAATTGAGGTTTATGCATTTTTCCCTGAAGTGGGAAAGTTTTCCGAGAGAATAAGAGGAGTTCAAATAGAAGGGGAAGAAATAAAAATTTCTTTTAATGTAAAATATTTGCTCGATGCGTTGCGTACCGTCGATCACCCTGAAGTGGAACTCCATTTTTCAGGTCCTGTTACCCCTTTTCTCATCCATCCGAAGGAATCCGATGAAATCCTCCATTTGATCGTGCCGGTTCGTACCAATTAGATTAAATTGCAATTTTTTGGGAACCATGGGGTTAGAAAATCTTTTCTTACTTGGAGCAAAGGAGGAGGGAACCAATGGAGGAGGTTTCGATCGAAGGGGAGTATATCACTTTGGGTCAGTTTTTAAAAAAAATGGGGATCGTCCAAACGGGAGGAGAGGTAAAGGCTTATTTAGAGAAAGGGATCCTCGTGAATAACCAATTAGAGATGAGAAGAGGGAAAAAGCTTTATGCCGGTGATGAAATCCATATTCCAGGGGAGAAAGATTACCGCATCCTCGGTAAGGCGAGAGAGTAGGGGGATCTTTATTTGCAACTCAACGAAACTGAAATAACCTCATTTCGTAACTACAAGAGCCTTCGTATGGAGTGGTCCCCCCATACCAATATTCTCTATGGAATGAACGCCCAGGGTAAGACGAACCTTCTCGAATCGATTTATTTCCTTTCTCTCACGAAATCTCACCGTACCGCGCAAGATAAAGAGCTGATCCATTTTGGAGATTCTTTTACCCTTGTAAAAGGAAGGGTAGAGAGGAACGTTGGATCCGTCCAATTAGAGGTGTTGTTGACGAACAAGGGAAAAAAGGTAAAGATTAATGGGGCGGAACAAAGACGACTGAGCGACTTTATCGGAATGATAAATGTGGTTCTTTTTGCACCTGAGGATCTGGAATTAATCAAAGGGACTCCTCAAGTGCGCAGAAAATTTTTAGATATGGAAATTGGACAGGTAAGCCCTGCCTATTTGTATTATTTAAATCGTTATAATAAAATACTTTTACAGAGGAATCATGGTCTTAAAGAGATCGCGAAAGGAAAGATGGACCAATCCCTCATGGGAGCATGGGATGAGCAGTTAGCCCTTTATGCTCCCAAGATATGGAGGAAACGCCTTGATTTCTTGAAAAAGCTCTCCTCGTGGGCCGATGAGATCCATCGTAGAATCACCGATGGCAAGGAGAAACTTCTCCTTCACTATCAGGGCAGTATTCCGCTAGAAGAACAGCCGGACGAGGAGACGTTGCGAGAGAAGTATTTTGAAGTACTTCAGAGTAAGGCGGAGCGGGATGTGGAAAGGGGTTTTACCCAATATGGCCCTCATCGGGATGATCTCCTTTTTACCATTGACGGAAACGAGGTTCAATCTTTTGGATCTCAAGGACAACAACGAACGGTTGCCCTCGCCTTAAAATTGGCGGAAATAGAACTGATACGTGAAGAGATAGGAGAGTATCCCGTTCTCCTTCTCGACGATGTATTTTCCGAATTGGACGTAAAGCGGCAGACCCATCTCATTACCGGCTTTTGGGACAAATGCCAAACATTTATTACCACCACGGGTGTTGAGGCTATTCCTATGGAATTTCTTAAGATGGCCTCCCTTTATCATATTGAAAACGGAAAAGTAAGCGTAGAGGGAAGGTGAAATCGTGAAAAACGGTAAAAATACATATACGGAGAGCGAAATTCAAGTACTCGAAGGACTGGAACCGGTGAGGAAAAGACCTGGTATGTATATTGGATCGACCAGTTCCAGGGGGCTTCACCATTTGGTTTGGGAGATCGTCGATAACTCGATCGATGAAGCGATGAACGGTTACGCGGATCAAATCGATATTATCGTCCGGAGAGATAATCGTGTTACCGTGATCGATAATGGACGAGGAATCCCGGTGGGAATTCATCCACAGACAGGAAAATCTACGGTAGAAACGGTCCTGACCGTTCTTCACGCAGGCGGTAAATTCGGGGGAAAAGGATACAAAGTTTCCGGAGGACTCCACGGAGTGGGACTTTCTGTGGTAAACGCCCTCTCGGAGGAGCTCGTCGCCGAAGTGAAGAAAGAGGGAAAGATGTATCGGCAAACCTATCACAGGGGCGTACCGGAAGGACCCTTAAAGATCGTCGGAGAAATATCCCCGGAGATAAGCGGGACCACCATCACATTTAAACCTGATCCCGAAATTTTTACAGAAACAACGGAGTTTGATTATGATGTGCTTCAATCCCGCATTCGGGAATTAGCCTTTTTAAACAAGGGAATAAAACTCACCCTGACCGACGAGAGGACAAACCGAAGGGAGGAATTTCATTACGAAGGGGGTATTGCGGAATTTGTTCTCTTCCTCAATAAGAACAGGAATGTACTCCATTCTCCCATATATATGCATGATCAAAGGGAAGGGATTGATGTAGAGATCGCGATTCAGTATCATGATGAATTCTCCACCAATCTCTACTCCTTTGCCAATAATATCCACACCCACGAGGGAGGAACCCATGAGGTTGGCTTTAAGACCGGTCTCACCCGGGTGATTAATGATTATGCGCGCAAAAATAATTTACTTAAAGAGAATGAAGAGAATCTTACCGGGGATGATGTTCGAGAAGGCCTCACGGCCATTATTAGCGTAAAGATTCCGGAGCCACAGTTTGAAGGGCAGACGAAGACGAAATTGGGTAATAGTGAAGCGAAGACCATTACCGAATCCCTTTTTTCTGAGCATTTCTCTACTTTCTTAGATGAAAATCCATCGGTTGCAAAAAAAATCATAGAGAAAGCTGTTTTGGCTTCGAGAGCTCGGGAAGCAGCGAGGAAAGCGAGGGAACTCACCCGGAGGAAAAATGCCCTCGAAGTAAGCTCTCTACCGGGCAAACTTGCGGATTGCTCCTCCAGGGATGCCTCGATCAGCGAGCTTTATATTGTGGAGGGGGATTCTGCCGGAGGTTCTGCGAAACAGGGAAGGGATCGGAACTTCCAGGCCATCCTTCCCCTGAGGGGGAAAATTCTCAACGTGGAGAAGGCGCGTCTCGATAAAATCCTCTCCAACGAAGAGATTCGTGCCATGATCACCGCTTTGGGCACAGGGATTGGAGACGAACTGGATATTACGAAAGCCCGTTACCACAAAATCATCATCATGACCGATGCGGATGTGGACGGAGCTCACATCCGAACGCTTCTGCTCACCTTCTTCTATCGGCATATGCGCACGTTGGTGGAGAATGGATTTATCTACATCGCACAGCCTCCCCTTTATCGAATATCGCAAGGGAAGAAAGTTCTTTATGCCTACAAAGAATCGGAATTGGAAAAGGTAAAGAAATCTCTCCAGGGAAAAGGAGAGATCGAGATTCAGCGATACAAAGGTTTAGGTGAAATGGATCCGGAACAACTGTGGGAAACGACAATGAATCCTAAAAATCGTATACTCCTTCGAGTGCATCTGGAAGATGCCATGGAAGCGGACCAGATCTTCGATACGTTGATGGGGGACCGGGTAGAACCGCGTAGGGATTTCATCCACGATCACGCCCATTATGTAAGGAATCTCGACGTATAACCGTTGGGCAACCTTTATGCGTTCGAAAAATAACCGGCTAATTGAAATATGCCTTACCTCCATCCTTTACTTTTACCTTACAGAGTCTAAAGAAAACTGAAATGAAAAAAGAGGAGAGATCTCCTCTTTTTCTTATGGTGCGGGAATTTTCGCCGTTTCATTCAAGCACGAAAAAAGCTGTTTTATCCCATCAAAAACGTATGATTGCAGAACAGCCTTTTCCTGCGGCGGATTGGCCCCCCTCTTTTCTCTTGATAAAAAGTAGTGTATAGTGGAAAAGATGGGGACTAGATACATATCAGGCCAGTTGAGATTTAGGAGGATACGATGATACCGGAAAGCAGAATTGAAGAAATAAACATAAGCCAAGAAATGAAAACCTCTTTTATGGATTATGCCATGAGTGTCATTGTAAGCCGGGCACTTCCCGATGTTCGGGATGGATTAAAGCCCGTCCATCGGCGCATTCTTTATGCGATGCACCAATTGGGCATGACTCCCGATAAACCCCATAAGAAATCGGCCAGGATCGTCGGGGAAGTGATCGGTAAATATCACCCCCATGGTGATATGGCGGTATACGATGCCATGGTTCGCATGGCTCAAGACTTTTCCTACCGTTATGAATTGGTAGATGGACATGGAAACTTCGGATCCGTGGATGGCGATGCTCCGGCGGCAATGCGGTATACGGAAGCCCGCCTCTCCAAGATTGCCACGGAACTTTTACGGGATATAAAAAAAGAGACCATCGATTTTCAGGATAACTACGACGGTTCCGAACAAGAGCCGAAGGTTCTTCCTTCCCGCTTTCCTAATCTTCTAGTAAACGGCGCTTCAGGCATCGCTGTGGGGATGGCGACCAATATTCCGCCACACCAATTGGGGGAGGTGATCGACGGAGTTCTCCTTCTCCTCGAACGACCGGAGGCGGACGTGAAGGAGTTGATGAGAAAAATCCCTGGTCCCGATTTCCCCACGGGTGGTTTAATTTTAGGACGAGATGGGATCCGGCGCGCCTATGAAACGGGACGGGGTTCGATCACTGTCCGGGCGAAGGCAAAGATTGAAGAACATAACAACGGGAAAGAAAGGATTATCGTCACCGAGCTCCCCTATCAGGTGAATAAGGCAAGGTTGATTGAGAAGATTGCCGAATTGGTTCGGGAGAAAAAATTGGATGGAATTACCGATCTCAGGGACGAATCGGATCGTGAGGGGATGCGCATCGTCATCGAACTGCGCCGGGATGTCAATGCAAAGGTAATCTTGAATAATCTCTATAAGCTGACCGCGATGCAAACCTCCTTTGGGATCATCATGCTGGCCTTGGTCGATGGGAGACCCCGCATCTTAAACCTGGCCGAAATGCTGAAGGAATATATTAAACACCAGCAAGAAGTCATCCGACGCAGGTCTGAATATGATCTGAAACGAGCGGAAGCGAGGAAACACATTGTAGACGGGTTGAAAAAGGCAATCGACATCGTCGATGATTTGGTCGACCGAAAGGGTCCCATTCGATCCGCGAAAGATAGAGAAGAAGCAAAGGGAAACCTCATGGCAGAGACCTTTACAATTGAAGGGCGCAAGGTTCCCTTAGGTTTTACCGAACCGCAGGCAGAAGCGATTCTTGATATGCGCCTGCAACAACTGACCGGCCTGTCCATTGAACGGCTCATGGAAGAATTGGAGGAATTACTGGCGCAGATTAAAGACTTGAAAGAGATTTTGGAATCCCCTGTGAGACTCAATGAAGTGATTAAAGAAGAACTACTGGAGATTAAGAAGAAATATAATGACGAACGAAGGACGAAGATCACCGCCGATGAAGCGGAACTGGAGATCGAAGATTTGATCCAGGAAGAAGATGTGGTGATCACCCTAACCCATTCGGGATATATTAAACGCCTTCCTTCCGATACCTACCGGAGCCAACGTAGAGGAGGACGGGGGATTCAAGCCATAGGAACGAGGGAAGATGATTTCGTGGAACATCTTCTCTCGACGAACAGTCACAGCACCATCCTCTTCTTCAGTAATCGGGGGCGGGTCTACCGTCTTAAGGCTTATGAAGTGCCCGAATACGGCCGCACCGCAAAGGGAATTCCAATTATTAATCTGATACAGATCGAGAAAGGGGAAACCATCCAGACCATTGTATCGGTGAAGGATTACCGGGAAGACAATTTTCTCTTCTTTGCTACGAAGAACGGTTTGGTAAAGAGGACGCCCGTCAGTGAGTTTGAGAACATCCGAAAGAATGGTCTCTACGCCATTACGCTCAAAGAAGAAGATGAATTGATTGGAGTTCGCCTCACCGATGGAAATCAAGAGATTATTCTAGGCACCAGGATGGGAATGTCGATCCGGTTTAAAGAAGAAGAGGTACGCCCCATGGGGAGAACTGCTGCAGGTGTAAAAGGGATTCAATTGGAGAGGGGAGATCAGGTCATCGATATGGATATCCTCGAGGAAGGGGATTCCCTCCTTATCGTGACGGAAAATGGATATGGGAAGAGGACTCCGTTGGACGAATATCGGACGCAAAGCCGGGGAGGGAAAGGGATTAAGACCTTAAATGTAACCCAGAAAAATGGTCCCATTGTCGGCATAAAGGTGATTGGCGCAGAAGAGGATGTGATGATCATTACGCAAACAGGGGTTGTAATTCGACTTAATGTGGAAAACATCTCCACCATGGGCCGATATACCCAAGGGGTAAAACTAATTCGCCTGGAGAATGATGAAGAGAAAGTGGCTACCGTCGCCCGTGTACAAAATAGTGTGGATGAGAATTAGCGTATTGTTGTTTCGCCGTATTCATAATAAAATGAAGAGGAACGACGAAGAAGGGAAGATTCCAATGCCGGAAATTCCAGTCAGCCGGGGGATGATCGGGAAAAAATTGGATAAGGACATCTTATCTCCTTTTGGAGGTTTACTCTATCAAAAAGGACATCCCTTAAGGGAAAAGGATGTGGAATTTCTCCTCGCCTTTAAGATCCAAACGATCTCGGTAGAGGAGGAAAGCAGAGAAGGTGAGGGCAAACACGGGACCAAAAAAGATCATTCCTCTCCTTCTCCCAAGGGGGAACAAGAATCGTCCTTCATCAAGGATTTCCGTCATGCGGTCAAAGAGATGGAGAAGATCTTCATTCGGCTTATGGCAGGAGGATCTCTTTCCGTCGCTGAAATCCGGCAGTGGTTAAAACCTTTGGTAGAGAAAACGGAAGGAAGCACCGGCTGGCTTTACTCCTTTCAGGAGAATAGCCCAAAGAATTACCAGGCCTATCATGCCGTCGGGACGGCATTGCTATCGGTTGGCATTGCACGGAGTGCAAAACTTCCCAAAAATGAATGGATGCAGATCGGGTTGGCCGGGCTTCTAAGCGATTTGGGGAAAGTGAAGATCCCGTCTTCCATCCTGCAAAAGAAAGGTCCTCTGACAAAGGAGGAGTGGGAAGAGGTCCGCCGCCATCCCGTTTACGGCTTCGAGTTGTTAAAGAACGTGAAAGGGATCACGGAAGGGGTGATTCTTTCTTCTTTACAACACCATGAACGCCTTGATGGTTCAGGCTATCCTTTAAACCTAACGAGGGAGAAAATTCATCCATACGCGAAAATTGTGGCCATTGCCGATGTGATTCACGCCGCATCCTCAACGAAACCCTATCGAACCGCCTGCTCCCCATTTCAGGTGATGGAGCAAATGAGGGTAGAGATGACGAATCAATTTGATACGGGTTATCTCCATACCTTGATTCAATCCTTACTTCAGCTCCCATTGGGTACACCGGTTTTGTTGAGTGACGGCAGAGTGGGAAAGATTCTCTATTTCATGCCCACTTCCCCTTTACGACCCATTCTAGATGTCGATGGAGATCCGATTTCCCTCATGGATCGAAAAGAGCTACATTTAGAGAAAATATTGATCGAATACCAATGAGATGTTCATGTACAAGGAGAGGCGGACCATGAAACGGCGATTCGGCAGAATCTTTTTTCCTCCCGTTCTCATTTTTTTCCTTTTCTCTTCTTCATTTTTCATAGGGAACCCACTCTTCGCGGAAGGAAACGGGGAGAGTCCGGTAGAAGGGAAAGGATATACTTCCGCAGAGTGGCAAGATGCCCTTCGCTCTCCATCCCCTATGGAAGTGAAGAGAATGAAGATCCCCTATAAGGTGAAAGGGGTTTATATGACCGGCTGGTCTGCAGGGGGAGAGAAATTTCAAAAGATCGTTGACCTCCTCGACCGATCTGAACTTAATGCGGTGGTGATCGATGTGAAAGAGGATAAGGGGGATATTACGTATCGTTCCAACATTCCTCTTGTCCATGAGATCAAATCGGATCATACCCGCTATATTCAGGACATTGATCATGTTTTAGAAGTACTTCATGAAAAAAATATCTACACCATTGCCAGAATTGTCTCTTTTAAAGATCCTTATATGGCCGGAGCAAAACAAGAATGGTCCTTGCAAAAGAAGACAGGCGGCGTGTGGAAGGACCGGAAAGGGATCATGTGGGTAGATCCCTATCGAAAGGAACAATGGGATTACAATCTCTCCGTAGCCATTGAAGCGGCTAAAAAGGGCTTTGATGAGATACAATTAGATTACGTAAGGTTTCCTGAAAATGGGAAAAAAGTTGACGCCGAAGTTTCTTATTACAATCCCCAAGGTAGGACGAAGGAGGTACTCATCCGGGATTTCATTCGCTATGTGCGGGAGAATCTGAAGCCCTATCCGGTATTTCTTTCGGCGGACGTCTTCGGTCTCGTCCCATCCGTTAGCGACGATATGGGGATTGGGCAAAGGTGGGAGCTGATTACACCGGAAGTGGATTATATCTCCCCGATGGCGTATCCTTCCCATTATGCCAAATATACCTTTGGGATCGCCGTACCGGATGCTCATCCTTACGAGGTGATTCGAGGTACGATCCTTGATGCTCAGAAAAAGGATGCGGCGCTCCATGCCCAAGGGATTAAGACGGCGACGATCCGCCCATGGTATCAAGATTTTACCGCCAGCTACTTACCTAAAGGAGAGTGGATCCGTTACACAGGGATACAGGTGTTGGACCAGGTCAGGGCGGGTAAAGAATTAGGAATCGATTCTTTTCTGCTGTGGGATCCACGCAACAATTTTTCGATAGATGCTTGGATAAAGTCTTGACACCTATGCATGTATAGGTTATTGTATACTACAATTATATACTGCGAAATCATCTTATCGAGAGTGGCGGAGGGACTGGCCCAATGATGCCCGGCAACCGGTTTTAAAAAACGCGGTGCCAAATCCTGCAGAGCTTATGCTCTGAAAGATAAGAGGAGAAACCCCTCTTCTTATCGAGAGGGGTTTTTTCATGGGCAAAAAGGAGAGGAGATAAAGAAGGATGGGGAAGTTTTTTGAGAAGGTAAGAAAAGGAGAGACGAGCATCGTGGTGGAGCTTGATCCACCCAAGAACCCGGATTTAAGCCGCTATTTAAGGGGGGCCCATGCTCTTAAAGAGGCAGGAGCCGATGCGATTACAATCGCGGACAATTCCCTCTCCCATTCCCGGGTGGCAAATATGGCGGTGGCAAAGCGGCTCCAGGATGAAGTAGGAATCGAGGGAATCGTCCATATCAACTGCAGGGACCGAAACCTTCTCGCACAGCAGTCTTATCTCCTCGGTCTTCATGTCCTGGGAATAACGAATCTTCTCATCGTCACCGGAGATCCGGTGAAGATGGGGGATATGCCGCAGACGAAATCTCTTTTTGAACTGAATTCCATCGGGCTGATGGAGAAAGTAAAAAAGATGAATGAGGGGATACTCTTTACAGGAGTAAAACAGGAGGAGAGAACCCATTTCCTATACGGAGGGGCTCTGGCTTCAGGGAAGAATCATATCCCCCATAGGGGCAGAATGATGAAGAAGGTGGAGGCGGGAGCTCGCTTCTTTTTCACCCAACCTGTATATAGCCAGGAGGCGATCGAAGCGTTAGGGAAGTTTTCCCGGGAAATGAATCCCGAAATTCCCGTCTTTCTCGGTATCATGCCGATCGTTTCCCATAAAAATGCCCTCTTTCTTAAAGGGGTCCCCGGGATCTTCATTCCGGATGAGCATGTGGAGCTTTTTTCTGGTAAAGAGGGAAAAGAGGCGGAACAGGTAGGAATTGAATTGGCCGATTCCCTGATTCAGTATGGGAAGAAATGGTTTAATGGTTTTTATCTGATTACTCCATATTTACGTTATTCGATCACGGCCGAACTGACACGCCGCATAAAGGAGGGAATTTAAGTGGCGGTGAAATTGATTGAAGAATTAAAGAAAAGAATTCTCCTCCTGGACGGAGCCATGGGAACGATGATTCAGGGAATGGGATTAACCGCAGAGGATTTCGGAGGAGAGGGTTACGAAGGGTGTAATGAAGTATTAAACCTGACAGCCCCGGAGAGGATAAAAGAGATTCACCTCTCTTATCTCCAGGCCGGGGCAGATATTATCGAGACCAACACCTTCGGATCAACGGGCCTCGTTCTATCTGAATATGGTTTAAGGAAAAAGGCGTATGAGATTACCCTGGCCGGGGCCAGAATCGCTCGGGAAGCAGTCAGAATCTATGAAGAAGAAACAGGTAAACATGCTTTCGTAGCCGGATCCATGGGACCTACCACGAGGGCTCTATCCGTCACCGGAGGCCTCTCCTTTGATGAATTAACCCGAGAATATAAGGAACAGGCAAAAGCCTTATTGGAGGGGGGAGTAGATGCACTCCTGATCGAAACCTCCCAGGATACACTTAACGTAAAGGCGGCAGGAAGAGGGGTCCTAGAGGCGTTCCAAGAGTTCGGCAAGGAAGTGCCGATTTTCATCTCAGGTACCATCGAACCGACCGGTACGATGCTGGCAGGGCAGAGCATTGATGCCTTTTATACCTCCGTCCAACATCTTCATCCCTTGGCGGTCGGGATCAACTGCGCTACCGGTCCGGAACAGATGAGGGATCACCTGCGAACCCTCTCCTCTCTAAATCCTCCTTTTACCCTTTGTTATCCCAATGCAGGAATGCCGGATGAGGAAGGACATTACCATGAGGAACCGGAATCATTCGCATTAAAGATGGGCGATTTTTTGGAACAGGGATGGGTCCACATCCTCGGAGGGTGTTGCGGTACCACCCCGGAACATATCCGAGCCTTATCTCATGTGGTCAGAACATATGAACAGGATAAGGAGAGAAAAGAAGAATTTTCCTCGTCTTGCCATAAAAGGGTTCATGCAGTGGCGGGAATGGAACGGCTTCAATATGATCCAAAGGAGCGGCCTATTTTGGTGGGGGAACGGACCAATGTGATCGGATCGAAGCGTTTCAGACGTCTCATCGAGGAGGGGAATTATGAAGAGGCGGCGGAAATTGGACGGGACCAGGTAAGGGCAGGTGCCCAGGTGATCGATGTATGCCTGGCGAACCCGGATTGCGATGAGGGGGAGGATATGGATCGATTTCTATCCTATGCCGTCAAGATCGTTAAATCTCCCTTTATGATCGACTCTACGGATGAGCGGGTGATTGAACGGGCGTTAAAAAAAATTCAGGGGAAATCGATCATTAATTCCGTCAATCTGGAGGATGGGGAGGATCGAATCAGACGGGTTATTCCCCTCATTAAGGAATATGGAGGGGCCCTCGTGGTTGGACTGATAGATGAAAAGGGAATGGGCGTAACCCTGGAGCGGAAGATGGAGATCGCAGGAAGAGCCTATTCCCTCTTGACGGAGAAGTACGGTATGCCTCCTGAAGACATCCTTTTTGATCCCCTGGTCTTCCCGGCAGCCAGCGGTGATGAAGAATATAAAGGTTCTGCGATGGCCACTCTTGATGCAATCACGAAGTTAAAGGAGGAGTTTCCCCACTGCCTGACGATTCTTGGGATCTCCAATGTATCGTTTGGACTTCCTCCGAAAGCCAGGGAGGTTCTAAATTCCGTTTTTCTCTATGAGGCGACAAAGAGGGGGCTTGATTATGCGATCGTAAATACAGAGAAATTGGTGCGCTATGCCTCCCTTCGCACAGAGGAAATAGAGATGGCATCCCGTATTCTGTCTTCCTCCGATGGGGATGTTATTGCCCGGTTCGTTTCCCTTTATCGCTATAAAGAAGAACATCAGGAGACCCAGGAAAAGCTCCCCCTGTTGGAGCGAATTAGCCGGAGAGTCGTAGAAGGGAGAAAGACCGGACTTCTTCAGGATTTGGATGAGGCGCTTCAAGAGCTTTCCCCATTGGAGATTATTAATGGCCCCCTCATGAAAGGGATGGACGAAGTAGGGAAGCTTTTTAATGAAAATAAATTAATCGTTGCGGAAGTTCTCCAATCGGCAGAAGTGATGAAGGCGGCGGTCTCTTATTTGCAGGATTTTATGGAAAAGGGGGAAGAGGTGGGGAAAGGGAAGGTGATCCTCGCCACCGTAAAGGGGGATGTACATGACATCGGCAAGAATCTGGTGGAGATGATCCTGTCAAACAATGGCTACGAGGTGATTAACCTGGGGATCAAAGTTCCATCGGAAAAACTGATTGAAGCGATTCATGAACACCGTCCCGATTACGTCGGCCTCTCCGGTCTTTTGGTGAAATCAGCCCAGCAGATGTCCTATACGGTACAGGACCTAAAGAAGGCGGGCATCTCTCTACCCGTATTAACGGGTGGGGCAGCGCTGACGAAGCGGTTTACGGAGACGAAGATCGCTCCACATTATGATGGACCGGTCTTTTATGCCAGGGATGCGATGGAAGGACTTTCTCTCTTAAACCGCCTTCATGATCCTCATGAGAGGGAAAAGTTACTCCATACCGTAAAGAAACATGAAGAAGAGAAAAGGGGTAGTTCTTATGGTGATGAAGGGATCGAAGTAGGGGGAGAGGATAGGGAAGAGAAAGAAAAAAGAGCAGTCATTCTCCATGATCATCCGCTCCGGGAAGCTCCTTTTCTTGATCCGGTTACCTTCCATGATTATCCGTTGGAAGAGGTGATCCCCTATCTTAATTGGAATATGCTGTTAGGAAAACATTTGGGACTTCATCAGGGAAGTCCGGAGGAGAAGAGGAGGGACATTCGGAAAAAGGTAGAAGCATTATTGGCTGATGAAAGCGTACGTTCCCGGCTCCGCCTGAAGGGAAAATATCAATTTTTCCCCGCCTATTCCTCCCAAAATACCATTCACCTTTTGGATGAGAGAAAAGAGAAGGAAGTGGCTCAGTTTACCTTTCCCAGACAAAAGAAGGGAAGTTACCTCTCCATTGCAGACTTCATTCGCCCTTACCCCGACGGAGACTCTCGCTTTGACTCCATGGCTCTGTTCGTGGTTACTTGTGGAGAAGGGATTCGAGAGTGGAGTGAAGCACTGAAAAAAGAGGGGGAATATTTTATCTCTTACACGGTACAAGCGCTCGCCTTGGAGCTGGCAGAAGCGTTTGCAGAAAGGCTGCATCATCAGATCCGCAGGGACTGGGGAATAGATGAAGATCTCCCAATGCAAGAGATTTTGGCGGCCAAGTATGAGGGATGCAGATACTCCTTTGGTTATCCGGCTTGCCCAAACCTTGAAGATCAGCGCGTTCTTTTCAAAGTTCTTAAACCGGAGGAAATCGGGGTAAAACTTACTGAAGCGGATATGATGGAGCCGGAAGCTTCGGTGTCGGCGATTGTGGTCTCCCATCCTAAAGCACGCTATTTTGCCGTTTGATTTCTGCTTTTGTATGATGTTCAACCTCTATTTGCCGGGGGTAGGATTTTTTGAAGCTTCTCCATGATCAGAGATGGAACCTTCCATGAAAGAAGATTTAGAAGATGAGATCGATCCAAATCTCTCCTCATAACGGGAAAGCATTTACCTTCTCCTTTGTTTCCACCGACAGGTTTAGTATTCGCCTCCTTGACGTAGCTTATAGGCAGTGCTACACTTTCAATAACTTTGAAAGGTAAAGAGAAGGAGGCAGGTATAAACGGTGTGGTCGCAAAAATTTGCTAAGGAAGGATTAACCTTTGATGATGTCCTCCTTATTCCGGGAAAATCTGAGGTTTTGCCGAATCAAGTAGATGTAAAGACTCGCTTAACCAACAAGATTGAATTGAATATTCCCATCATCAGCGCGGCAATGGATACGGTGACGGAGAGCGCGATGGCCATCGCAATGGCGAGGGAAGGGGGGATCGGCATCATTCACAAAAACATGACCATTGAAGCACAGGCAGAGGAAGTAGATCGGGTCAAACGC
The DNA here is from genome assembly GCF_000510645.1 of Thermicanus aegyptius DSM 12793. Lineage (NCBI taxonomy): Bacteria > Bacillati > Bacillota > Bacilli > Thermicanales > Thermicanaceae > Thermicanus > Thermicanus aegyptius. Next base: position 3,493,045 of record NZ_KI783301.1, read on the forward strand.
TCGGAAAGCGGTGTTATAACGAACCCCTTCTCTTTAACCCCGGATCATAAGGTGTATGATGCGGAGGAATTAATGGCCAAGTATCGGATCTCGGGAGTTCCGATCGTGGATGAGCATCATAAGCTGGTGGGAATCCTCACCAATCGGGATCTCCGCTTTATCCACGATTACTCCATTCCCATCCAGGAAGTGATGACGAAAGAAAATCTGATCACGGCGCCTGTGGGTACGACCCTCAAAGAGGCGGAAAAGATCCTGCAGCGGCATAAGATTGAGAAACTCCCCTTGGTGGACGAACATGGAGTCCTGAAAGGACTGATCACCATCAAGGATATCGAAAAGGCGATCCAATTCCCCAACGCAGCAAAAGATTCCCATGGGCGACTCTTGGTAGGTGCAGCCGTTGGGACGGGGAAAGGAACCATGGAACGGGTAGAGGCACTGGTTAAGGTTGGTGTTGATTGCATCGTCGTTGATACAGCCCATGGGCATTCACAAAAGGTATTGGATGTGGTTAGGGAGGTGCGGGCCGCATATCCGGATTTGGAACTGATCGCAGGAAATGTGGCAACCGGCGAGGCCACGAAGGATCTCATCGAAGCAGGCGCATCGGCGGTTAAAGTAGGAATTGGGCCCGGCTCCATCTGCACCACTCGGGTCGTTGCAGGAATCGGGGTTCCCCAGATCACCGCCATTTATGAGTGTGCCACGGTGGCCCGAGAGTATGGCATCCCCATTATAGCCGACGGAGGGATTAAATACTCGGGTGATGTAGCGAAGGCCATAGCTGCCGGAGCAGACACGGTTATGCTGGGTAGCCTCTTAGCCGGAGCGGAAGAGAGCCCAGGGGAGTCGGAAATCTTTCAAGGGAGAAGATTTAAGGTTTATCGGGGGATGGGATCAATCGGTGCGATGAAAGAGGGGAGCGGGGACCGTTATTTCCAAGAAGGAACGCCCAAGTTTGTTCCGGAAGGGATTGAAGGCCGAGTTCCTTATAAAGGTCCTGTTTCGGAAATCATCTTTCAACTGATTGGTGGCTTGCGCTCCGGAATGGGGTATTGCGGGGCGAAAGGAATACGGGAAATGCAGTCCAACACCCGGTTTATCCGAATTACGGCGGCGGGCCTCAGGGAAAGTCATCCCCATGATGTGCAGATCACCAAGGAAGCCCCGAATTATTCCATTTCTTAGTCGTTCCACATCGATTATAGAAAATGAACATGTATGAGAATCGTGGAGATCTTTTGCAAAAAACCAGGGAGATTTTACCCTGTTTTTTTGTTTTCCCCCCTATGTTACAATGACCATGAATAAAAGTAGGAGGAAGAGGAGATGCAGTGCACAGATAGAAAATCCAAACATAAAAAAATCGTACTTACCCTACTCAGTATTTTTCTCATCGCCATGGGAATATCCTCTCTCCCTTTTTCAGTGAAAGCGGCGGCTCCTAATCTGGCATTAGAGGTAAAATCCGCGATTCTGGTAGAGGCGAGCACGGGAAAAGTTCTTTTTGAGATGAATGCTAAGGAGCCGTTTGCTCCGGCAAGCATGACGAAAATGATGACCGAGTATTTAATCCTTGATGCGATAAAGAATGGGAAACTTTCATGGGATGATGTGGCAACCGCGGATGATTATGTCTACTTCATGGGAAAAAACGGTGGTTCCAGGGTTTTTATCAATAAAGGGGAAAAAAGAACGGTTCGGGAACTCTTTAGCGCCATGGCCATTTATTCGGCGAACGATGCCACCGTTATGTTGGCGCAATTGTTGGCCGGGAGTGAAACGGCCTTCGTTCAGATGATGAATGAAAAAGCAAAAGAGTTCGGAATGAAGAATACCCACTTCGTGACGGCCTCAGGGTATCCTGAGGATTTATTAAAAGAGTATCGACCCCAGATTGAGGGAAAACAACTCATGTCCGCAGAGGATGCCGCCATTCTGGGGCTAAGACTGATCACCGACCATCCCGAGGTGACACAGTTTACTTCCGTTCCGTTTGCGAAATTTAGGGAGGGTCAGAAAGATGAGATCTCCATGCGCAACTGGAATCTTCTTCTTCCCGGTCTGAAATATGCATATGAAGGGGCGGATGGTTTAAAAACAGGCCACACGACGGAAGCAAAATGGAGTTTCACCGCGACGGCAAAACGGGGCAATATGCGCCTGATCGCCGTTGTGATGGGGGCGGAAACGGAGGATAAACGGTTTCAGGAGACGATTAAGCTCTTCGATTATGGGTTTAATAATTTCCAATTGACACAAATCCTTCCTTCCGGAGCAACCGTACCAGGACATGAAGAGGCAAGCGTATCGAAAGGGAAAGAAAGAACGGTGAAGATGGTTACCGCGGCCCCCTATATGGATGTAACGCGGAAAGGAGAAACGGCAGCCCTCTTTGACATGCAGGTGACGGAAGATCCTTCTTTGCTGGTGGCTCCCATTAAGAAAGGGGATCGGGTAGGGACCCTTAAAGTAACGTATAAGGGAAAAGAGCCGTTCCGCTACCTCACCCCGGAAGAGGAGAAGAAGGCGGAAAAAGCGTTGGTCGCGGGAACCGACGTGGAGAAGGGCGGATTTATCCAGCTTTTCTTCCGGGCCATCTTTGATTTCATCGGCAATCTCTTCCATCAGATGGTCCAAATGATCGGTGGATGGTTCCGATAAGTAAGGGCAGGATTTCACGCATCGGGATTGTAGTTTTGATGCGAATGCGCTACAATTTAGGGAGACTTTGTTAAATCAGAACGAGGTACAGAAATCTAGGAGGAGTCGTAAGATGAGTCAGATAGGAACAGACCGGGTAAAACGGGGCATGGCGGAGATGCAAAAGGGCGGCGTCATCATGGACGTGGTGAACGCGGAGCAGGCGAAAATCGCTGAAGCGGCCGGAGCCGTAGCGGTAATGGCTTTGGAGAGGGTTCCTGCCGACATTCGTGCGGCCGGAGGAGTTGCCCGGATGGCGGATCCTTCCGTGATTGAGGAAGTGATGAAGGCCGTCTCCATTCCTGTTATGGCGAAGGCGAGGATCGGTCATTTCGTAGAGGCACGCATCCTGGAGGCTTTAGGGGTTGATTACATTGACGAAAGTGAAGTTCTTACCCCTGCCGATGAACAATTTCATATAAACAAAAAAGAATTTACCGTTCCCTTTGTTTGTGGTGCAAGAGATTTAGGGGAAGCGCTCCGTCGCATCGGAGAAGGGGCCTCCATGATCCGGACCAAAGGAGAACCGGGTACCGGAAACGTGGTAGAGGCGGTTCGCCATATGCGTTTGATTCAAAGCCAAATACGCAAAGTACAATCGATGTCCTACGATGAGTTAATGACGGAGGCGAAGAAATTGGGAGCTCCTTATGAATTGCTGGAACAGGTCCACAAATATGGACATCTTCCCGTCGTCAACTTCGCTGCCGGAGGAATCGCCACGCCTGCAGACGCAGCATTGATGATGAATTTGGGTGCAGACGGCATCTTCGTGGGATCCGGCATCTTTAAATCGGAAAATCCGGAAAAAGTGGCACGGGCGATTGTTGAAGCGACCACCCACTACCAAGATTACGACCTCATTGCCAAGCTTTCCAAGAACCTCGGAATGCCCATGAAGGGGATCGAGATTTCTACCCTGGAAGTGAAGGATCGTATGGCGGAGCGGGGATGGTAAGTGATGAAAGTAGGCGTTTTAGCCCTTCAGGGGGCGGTGTCGGAGCATGTGGGAGCCCTTCAGGCTTCCGGAGCCGAGGCGGTGGTGGTAAAAAAAACGGAACAACTAAACGATCTTGACGGTCTCATTCTCCCTGGCGGAGAGAGCACCACCATGGGCCGTCTGATGAACCTTTATGGATTTGTGGAGAAAATCAAAGAATTTCATCAAGAAGGGAAGCCCATTTTCGGCACCTGCGCAGGTCTGATCCTTCTTGCCAAAGAGATCCGGGGAGAGGGAAAAAATCACCTTGGTCTGATGAATATCCAGGTGGAAAGGAATGCCTTTGGACGTCAACGGGAAAGCTTTGAAACAGAATTGATGCTTCCCGGGGTAGCCAATCACTTTCTTGCGGTCTTTATCCGTGCCCCCTATGTGACGGAGGTGAGAGGGGAAGCCCGGGTGTTGGGAAAATATCAGGATAAGATCGTTGCGGTAGAAGAGGGAACGCTACTTGCCACCGCATTCCATCCTGAATTGACAGAGGATTATCGTCTTCATCGCTATTTCTTGCAAAAGGTGAAAGAAGCCAAAGAGAGACGTACGCAATAAGCTGGAAGAATCGATTCAGACGATGATAGGGGAAGTAGGGGAAAGACCAGGCAGAGAGAGGCGGTGGTCGGTGAAAACCGCACCGGTCTTTTTTCCGAAAATCCACCCTGGAGTAGATCAGGGGGCGTCGGTAGGCGTGAACCTGATCCGGAGAGTCCGTTATCCTTTAGAAGCAGGGCCGTATCGGGCGGCCAATTTGGGTGGCAACGCGGGTGTACTCTCGTCCCATGGAGAAGGGGGAGAGTATTTTTTTATGAATATCAAAAACCGTTTAAAAGCAGGAAAAAATGTATCGTGAAGGGAGACTTAGGACATGCTCGATATTTCTTTTATCCGAGAGAATGTTGATCTCATCAAGGAGACGGCCCGCAACAAGGGAGTCGACGTCGATGTGGATCGCTTGGTTCTCGTAGATGGGCGGCGAAGGGAATTGATTCAAAGTGTGGAGCGGTTGCAACAAGAACGTAACGCCAATTCAAAGTTGGTCAAAAGTGCTAAGGGGGAAGAAAAGGATCGTCTCATCGAACGAACAAAAGGAATCAACCAGCAAATAAAAGAGTTGGAGGCGGAGTTGGAAAAGGTGATGACCGAGTATCAGGAACTGATGCTTCGCGTCCCGAACCCCCCTACTCCGGACACCCCGGTAGGCGAAGATGACTCGGATAATGTAGAGGTGAAGCGGGTAGGGGAACCTCCTCAATTTCCCTTTACCCCCCGAAACCATGTAGAACTGATGGAGATGCACCGAATGGTGGATATTGAGCGAGGCGTGAAAGTGGCGGGGAGCCGTTCATACTACCTCATCAATGACGGCGCCCTTCTCCACCGGGCCGTCATTCAATTTGCCCTGGATCAACTGGGAAAGAAGGGATTTACCCCGATGGTTGTTCCTGTCCTGGTCAATGAGATGGCGTTGGTGGGGACTGGGTACTTTCCCTTAGGAGCGGAGCAGACCTATCATGTGGAGAAGGAGGATAAATACCTGGTGGGGACGGCGGAGGTTTCCCTTGCTTCTTACCATTATGGGGAAATTTTAACGGAAGGAGAACTGCCGAAGCGGTACGCCGGAGTCTCCGATTGCTTCCGCAGGGAAGTGGGATCGGCGGGACGGGATGTATTCGGGTTATACCGGGTTCATCAGTTCTCAAAGGTGGAGCAGGTAATCATCTGTCGGAACGATGAGGAGGAATCGAAGCGCCTTCATTACGAACTCCTACAGAATGCGGAAGAGATCCTGCAGGGCTTGGAGCTTCCCTACCGTGTGGTACAGGTATGCACAGGTGACATGGGGCAAGGACAGATTCGAAAACATGATATAGAAACCTGGATGCCTTCCCGGGGCAATTACGGGGAAACCCATTCCTGTTCCACATTTCACGATTTCCAGGCCCGCCGCCTCAAACTAAGGTACCGGGAGGATAACGGGGAGCTAAAATATTGCCATACCTTAAACAATACTGCGATTGCCTCCCCCCGCATCCTTATCGCTTTATTGGAAAATCATCAGACTGAGGATGGAAGGATTCGAATTCCGGAAGCCCTACAGCCCTACATGGGAAAAGAATTTATCGGTTGATCCCCTGAACAATCCATTCTGCGAAAAGACCTGCCTAATTATTTAGGCAGGTCTTTGTCATAAAAAGTGTTTTCAAAAAATATTATAGATTAACCGTATTGACAAGATTGCATTATTGATGGTAATATTTATAACAAATTTAGAAAATATGAATCTTCGAATTTCTCATGTTGTTAACAAAATACATAATACGTTATACATAATGGACCTCGGAAATAATAGGAAGTTGAGTCCGTATAATTGGTGTAAAATCAATCGTTCAGCTGGGTGACATAATACACAGGTGCCACCCCCGCCCTTCTCTGGTAGAATGAGTTTGTGAACAAAATCTACAGGGAGGTATGGAGATGGCACAATATAATATTACCTTGAACGATGAAATTTTGAAAGATCTATTTTCTGGAGATAAGGGGGTGGCTGTCTTACTAGAACAGGTGCTGAATCAGGTTCTTCAAGCCCAGGCCACTGAGCAGTTGAATGCAGAGCCCTACGAACGGTCTGAAGATCGTCAGGGTTATCGCAATGGTACTCGCCCCCATCCCATCACGACCCGCGTCGGTACGCTGGTATTGCGGGTGCCACGACTCCGTAGCGGCAAGTTTTCCACAGAGCTTTTTGCCCGTTATCAGCGCAGTGAACAGGCACTTTTACTGGCGATGATGGAGATGGTTATTAATGGTGTATCCACAAGGAAGGTAGCCGCTATCACGGAGGAGCTATGTGGAGAAGAGTTTTCCAAGTCTACCGTATCGGAGCTCTGTAAACGATTGGACCCCGTTGTCCAAGGATGGAACGAACGAAGCCTGAAGGACAAGGAATACCCCTTTGTGATCGTGGATGCCATGGTGCTAAAGATTCGTGAGGATGGCAGGGTGCGCTCGAGGGCTGCTTTGATTGCTACTGGTGTGGGTGAAGACGGATACCGTGAAGTGCTAGGAATGCGCATCGGGGATAGCGAGTCTGAAGCCAGTTGGAGTGCGTTTTTCGGCTGGTTGAAGGACCGAGGGCTGCATGGTGTGGATATCGTTGTCTCTGACAGCCACAGCGGGCTTGTGAAAGCCCTACACACCCAGTTTCAAGGCTGTACCTGGCAACGATGCCAAACGCACTTTATGCGCAACTTCTTGGACGCCGTGCCTAAGAGTTTACAGGAGGAGCTGTATGGGAAAATGCGGGCCATCCTTGATGCGCCAGATGTGAAGACAGCCCGTTTGTTGATGGAGCAGGTTGTGAAAGAGTACAGCGATAGAGCACGAAAAGCTGTGGATATCCTCGAGTCGGGCTTTGATGACATCACGGCAGTACTGGAGCTGCCAGAACGGTACAGGAAACGTCTCCGTACTACCAACGGTCAGGAGCGTCTTAATGAGGAAATTCGCAGGCGAGATCGGGTGATTCGAATCTACCCGAATCGAGACTCGGCGATACGGCTTCTAGGTGCCTTGCTGATGGAGATTGACGAGAAATGGCAATCTGGTCACCGGTACTTTGACATGGAAGACTATTACGTCTGGCGGGAGGAGCGTAGGAAGAAGGAGGTGGCGGAGTCACAGCAGAGCGTCCGAAAGGTTAGTTAACATAATGCAATCACCGGGGAGGGGAGAATTTACACCACAATTAGGACTTGACCAAATAGGAGATTCGCCTCATATTTTCTAAAAAGGAGCCCTTTTATCTTTTAACTGTGCGAAATTTTATAAAAATGAGGAGGTCAAAAAAAGGATGAAGAAAAAAGCTTTTCTAATCCTCGTTAGTCTGCTTCTTTTGGGAGCCGTCGCCCTTTCAGGATGCGGAGGGAATACCTCGGAACCTGCCCCTCAAACCACCACTCCCCCTGCCGGAGGGAATACCGATACCGGAACGCAAGTAACAGGCACAGACAAACAGGGAGATACCGCGGAAAAGCCGACTCTCGGTTTCATCCCTGCCAAAGATCCCACCGCCGTTCCCGCAGCCGCCAAGGCTCGCACCGACACCATTATCATCGGAATGAACGCGACCGAGGGCGTATTCAATCCCCTTTACGGCTCTTCCCAGTATGACGTCTACGTCATGGATACCCTTTTTCAATTTTTGGTGAAACCCGATAAGGATGCTACGCTCATCCCTGATTTGGCCAAATGGGATGTTTCCGCGGACGGCAAAACATACACCTTCCACATCGATCCGAATGCTACATTCTCCGACGGGACGCCGGTTACCGCCGAAGACCTCGCTTTTTCCTACTATATCATCGGGGATCCCACTTTTGACGGAGTGGCCGATTTAACCACCGCCGGCATCGTGGGATATGATGAGTACAAAAATGATAAAGCAGGAAAGGTGACCACCATCTCGGGGGTAAAGGTCGTCGATGAAAAAACCCTGGAGGTGACGGTAAAGGAGCCAAAGGGAACAACCCTTTTCGAAATTAACGTTCCGGCCCTTTCCAAAAAATATTACGGAAAAGGCTTTAAGAAAGGGGATTTAAGCGGAATCACCGCACTTCACCAGAAACCGATGGGAAGCGGTCCCTATGTGCTAAAAAAATATACCCCGGGCCAGGAAGTGGTAATGGAAGCGAACCCTAATTTCTGGGAAGGAGCTCCAAAGGTAAAGAACATCATCTTTAAAGCGACGACCGAAGAAACGAATATCCAGTTGTTGCAGAACGGGGAAACCGACTTCGAAGAAGGGATCTCCGTAAACAAAGACAACATGGAACTTTTGGATACCATTCCGTTCCTGAACAGAAGTCTCCTGCTCAACAACGGGTACGGATATATCGGCATGAATCACAAATTGGATAAATTTAAGGATAAGCGGGTGCGGAAAGCGCTGGCTTACGGGCTAAACCGGGAGGAGGCGGTGTTTGCCTATTCCCAGGGATTCGCCAATGTGATTGACGTGCCCGAATCGAAAGTCTCTTGGGCTTATCCGGATGAAAAAGATATTATCCACTACAATTACGATCCGGAGAAGGCAAAACAGCTCTTGGATGAGGCAGGCTGGAAGGTGGGAGATGATGGGTTCCGTTATAAAGACGGGCAAAAGTTTACCATCACCTTTACGGCCACCACTCCCAACCCAGTCAATGAAGCCCTTGTTCCCATCATGAAGGAAAACTATAAAGAACTCGGCATCGATCTGGTGGTGGAGCAACTCGACTTCAACGCCGTCACCAATAAAGTGGATAAAGGCGATATTGAAATGTATTTCCTCGCCTGGGGGTTAACCGTTGACCCGGATAATTACAGCGTATTCCATTCCAAAGGGACTCAGAATACCTTGGGTTACAGCAATCCGGAGGTAGACCGCTTAATCATCGAAGGGCAAAAGGCGTTGAAACAGGAAGATCGGAAAAAGATCTACCAGGAGCTTTATAAGGTGCTAAACGATGATCTCCCCTATATCTTCCTCTATCAGAGGTACAACATGAACACTTTCAATGCCCGCCTAACCGGATTTGATATTTCGCCATATAAAGATTTCAGTCGGAGCCTTCACCAGGTTACCATTCAAAATCAATGAGGTCGATTTTATAGAAATCAGACTTTTATGCAAATATGCTCGGCCCTGGGGCTGGGCATATTTGCACAATGAGGAGAGGAAGCGATGATACAGTATATCGTCAGAAGGTTACTTCAAAGTATTCCCACCGTAGTTGGCGCATCGATCGTTATTTTTCTCTTCTTTACCTTAACCCCCGGTGATTTCATCACGGCCCGGTTCGGTGCCAATCCCCATATTACGGCAGAACGTATGGCGGAGCTTCGCGCCCTTTATGGGTTTGACGCCCCCCTCCATGAACGCTATCTCGCTTGGGCAGGGAGTCTGTTAAGAGGCGATTTGGGAGAATCCTATATGTACCGCCAGCCTGTGTCCGATGTGATGAGCACTTTCCTTTGGAACTCCTTTATCATCGCCATCGTGGTGGTCTTGCTGCAGTGGATCATCGCATCGGTGGTTGGAATCTTTGCGGCCATTAGGCAATACTCCATCTACGACTCCATCGTGACGCTCCTTGTATTTATTGCCATGTCCCTCCCCTCCTTTTTTTTAGGGCTATTATTATTGAAATGGTTTGCCGTGGATTACAAAATTTTTCCACTGGGAGGGATGAAAACGACAGGGGTTGATTATACAGGGTTCGCCTATCTATGGGATGTGTTGAAACACATGTCCTTGCCCGTCACCTCCTTGACGCTTTTAGGCATCGGCCCATTAACCCGCTACTTTCGAACCAGCATGCTGGAAGTGATTCACCAGGATTATGTGAGAACGGCACGGGCGAAAGGTTTAAGTGAACGGGTGGTCATCTTTAAACATGCCCTCCGCAATGCCCTCCTCCCGTTGATTACCTTATTCGTTTTGGAGCTTCCCGGATTATTCGCTGGGGCGATTATTACCGAACGAATTTTTAACTGGCCGGGAATTGGGAAAGTTACCCTGGACGGCCTATTTCAACGGGATTATCCCCTAATGATGGGATATACCTTAATCATTGCCGTATTAACCATTCTGGCCAACATCTTGGCAGACATCTTATATGGGGTTGCCGATCCCCGTGTGCGGTTGAAATAAGGGAGGGAGCCCAATGATCCAAACCGTGACCCGTATTTCACTTCAAAAAGAGATAAAACCCACTCGTAGTGAATCTCCTTGGCGGACCGCATTTCGGCGTCTGGTTAAAAACAAGCTAGCCATGGCAGGATTTTTCATCCTCCTCTTCATGTTCCTCTTTTCCTTTGTGGGCCCTTATTTTTCCCCGTATAAAGAAGCCAAAATTACGATTCGGGATGCGAACCAACCTCCCAGTGCCGTCCATTGGTTAGGGACGGATAATTTGGGCAGAGATGTTCTCCTTCGGGTGATGGAGGCAGGGCAGATCTCCCTTACGGTAGGACTCGTGGCCACTCTGCTTGTTGTCATCATCGGCGGTTTGGTCGGTGCTGTTTCGGGTTATTACGGGAGATGGGTTGATGTCATTCTTATGCGATTTGTGGATATCATGTACGCCATCCCCACATTGCCGATCCTAATCCTGCTCGGCGCGATTTTATCCGATTTAAAATTTCCTCCGGAACAAAGGATCTACGTGGTGATGTTTATGTTGGGGGCGCTCGGATGGATGGGAGTAGCCCGACTTGTGCGCAGCCAAATCCTCAGCTTGAAGGAACAAGAATTTATGATCGCCAACGAGGTGTTGGGAATTCGGGATCGCCGAAAGATTTTTCGCCATTTATTGCCCAATACGGTCCCCATCATTATCGTGACGGCGACGCTAAGCGTGGCTGGCTCCATTTTGACCGAATCTGCCTTAAGCTATCTGGGGCTTGGAGTGATCCCTCCCACTCCCTCTTGGGGGCAGATGCTTTCAGTGGCCAATAATCTGATTGACTTTCAAAAAAGGCCATGGCTTTGGATTCCACCGGGGGTAAGCATCCTGGTGACGGTTGTTGCGATCAACTTTATCGGAGACGGATTAAGGGACGCATTAGATCCGAAACAGAAAAGGTAGGGGATTAAGGGAAGATGGGAAAAAATCTGGTGGAGTTTCGCAATCTTAAAACCTATTTTTATACCGAAGCAGGGGTCGTAAAGGCCGTCGATGATATCAGCTTCGTCATTAGGGAAGGTGAAACGGTAGCTGTTGTTGGGGAATCGGGTTGTGGGAAGAGTATCACCGCCTTGTCCCTCATGAGGCTTATTCCTTCTCCCCCTGGGAAAATGGTAGGAGGAGAAATTCTCTTCGAGGGGAAAGATCTCTTAGCATTGCGGAATCAGGAAATGATGATGATCCGCGGAAATGAGATCGCCATGATCTTTCAGGAACCCATGACTTCTTTAAACCCGGTTTTGAAAATCGGGGAACAGATCATGGAACCCCTGATGAAACACAAATTGATGAGCAAACGAGAGGCTTATAAAAAAGCGATTGAGCTAATCGAGCAGGTAAGGATTCCAAGGGCAAATGAGATCGTGGATCAGTATCCCCATGAATTGAGCGGGGGGATGAGGCAGCGGATCATGATCGCCATCGCCTTAAGCTGTGACCCGAAACTTCTCATCGCCGACGAGCCGACGACGGCATTGGATGTGACGATTCAAGCCCAAATTCTTGATCTACTGCGCACCTTAAAGGAGGAACGGAAGATGGCCCTCATGCTTATCACTCATGATTTAGGAGTGGTTGCGGAGATGGCGGATTATGTGGTGGTGATGTATGCAGGCAAAGTGATTGAGGAGGCGCCTGTGATCGATATTTTTAAAAATCCGCGGCATCCCTATACGAAAGGTCTTCTTAAAGCGAAACCCATCATCGGGAAAAGAACGGAAAAACTATATACCATACCTGGACAAGTTCCTAACCCGATCAATCTAGGGAATGAGTGCCATTTTAACGAACGATGCGAATATTGTATGGATATATGCCGGGAGAAAGAACCCCCGCTTAGGAAGGATGAGAAAGGGAATAAGGTGGCCTGCTGGCTCTATGAAGGAGTGTTGCAAAAATGAGCGAAATTCTCCTTGAAGTAAACGATCTGAAAAAATACTTCCCCATAAAGGCAGGCGTATTCCAAAGGACGGTCGGGCATGTGAAGGCGGTGGACGGGGTTTCTTTCCGGATTAACAAAGGGGAAACCTTAGGGTTGGTTGGCGAATCGGGGTGTGGGAAGAGTACGGTTGGTCGAACGATTCTGCGGCTCTTTGATAAAACGGAAGGGAAAGTAGTTTTTAAAGGAAAGAATATACATCAATTGTCGAAGTCGGAGCTTCGGAGTATTCGTCCGAAAATGCAGCTTGTCTTCCAAGACCCCTACAGTTCTTTAAATCCCCGTTATAAGGTGGGAGAGGCGATCGGGGAGGCCTTGGTAGATCATGGATATTGTACCCGGGAGGAAATGAGGGATCGAGTGTTTCAGGTTTTGGAGGTCGTTGGACTTGCTCCCTACCACTACGACCGCTATCCCCATGAATTTTCCGGAGGACAGAGACAGAGAATTGGGATCGCGAGGGCACTCATCTTAAATCCCGATTTTATCGTCTTGGATGAACCGGTCTCCGCCCTCGATGTGTCGATTCAGGCGCAGATTATTAACCTTCTCACCGATTTGCAGGAACGGACCAATCTTACCTACCTCTTTATCTCCCATGATTTAAGCGTGGTTGAACATATTTCCACCCATGTCGCCGTCATGTATCTAGGATCGATTGTGGAGAAGGCATCCCGGGACGAGCTCTTTAAGAATCCACTTCACCCTTATACGAAGGCCCTTTTATCCGCCGTGCCGATTCCCGATCCGACGGCGAAGCGGGAACGAATCATATTGGAGGGGGATATTCCGAGTCCGGCCAATCCTCCAAAGGGGTGTAAATTCCATACCCGCTGTCCGATCGCGACAAAGATTTGTTCCGAGCAGGTTCCTCAGTTACGGGATATGGGGTCGGGTCATCTGGTAGCCTGCCATTTGGTTTAACCGCCGCTCCCAGGCTTTGGGGGTTGAATCCCCCTCCTCCCTATGGTATTATAATCTGTGCTGTGGTCCCGTAGCTCAGCGGATAGAGCCGCAGTTTCCTAAACTGTGGGTCGGAGGTTCGAGTCCTCTCGGGGCCACCATTAAATGTTTGTAATGGATGCGGTTTTCCTGATTTTTAGGGACCGCATTTTTATCTTATTCCGGTTTTATCTCTTATCTTTCCAATCAAACGTTGCCTTGGCTTATAAAAAACGCCGTACAGCTATTTCATTCCCAACAATATCTGGAAAAATCGTAATAGGGGATACCAAATACCCGGATGCTGTTTCTGAATCTACCTGAAGATTTTTAGAGGGTGTTGGAATTACGTCTTCATCCTTTTCCATACCGTATATATGAAGCTCTAACGCCTCGGTGGCTTGTTTCCGCGCCATTTCAAAATCCTCTCCATAACTTATGCAACCAGGAAGGTCAGGAAAGTAGACGCTATAATCTGTTTCAGTTGGTTCAAACACAGCCAAATAAGTGAGTTTACGCATCATCTGATCTCCTTTCATGTGCAGGGGGATTACTTTAGTCCCGCCTGTTTATTTAAGAATACTATTTCGTGTACCGGGAGCAATATCCCCTTTATGATTAGGAACGGTTACCTTACCGGACTTAGTTGGATGGAAAATTGGAAATTTGATGGGTGGAAATTGATTTCCAATTATTTACGGTTGCATTTTTGGGAGTTTCATTGTAAAATGTTTTTTGTCGCTGATAAAAGAACATCGCGGGGTGGAGCAGTGGTAGCTCGTCGGGCTCATAACCCGAAGGTCGCAGGTTCAAATCCTGTCCCCGCAACCATTGGGCCTTTAGCTTAGTTGGTAGAGCACCTGACTCTTAATCAGGGGGTCCAGGGTTCGAGTCCCTGAAGGCCCACCAAAAAAGCCATACGTATCAAGGAGAAAGGAGTCATACCCCCTTAAGGTATGGCTTTTTTGTTGCCTTATGTGTGCGTATAGTGTGCGGATTTTAGAAAAGCATTTCTTGTAACGCATCTGAGGCTTTTTGCTGCATGTCCGGTAAAACATGGCTATAACGATTGAGAGTCATATTTACGCTTGCATGGCCAAGGCGTTCGGCCACGACCTTTGGGGAGATCCCAGCAAGAAGGAGAAGGGTAGCGCATGTATGTCTAAGATCATAAATGCGGATAGGGGGTAAACCTGCCAATTCAAGGATTGGCTTAAAGTGGCGTTTCACAAGGTTCCGGTGGGTGATTGGTTCTCCGTTGTCTGCTGTAAAGACAAAGCCATAGTCTTTATAGCTCTCCGCCTTCTTTTTCTTACGCTCCTCTTGCTTTTCCTTATGCTCCTTTAGGATATTGATCATTTCAGGTGGTATCGTAATGTTTCTCCGGCTGCCGGCTGTCTTAGGCTCTTTTAGCTTCCATCCATCCTTAGTGCGGTATAGAGAAGTTTTGATGAAGATCCTTCCATTCTCCAGATCCACTTCATCCCACTTTAGCGCATAGGCTTCTCCTGGCCTTACTCCTGTGGTTAGCATGAGCATGAAAAGGGCATAATAAGGATCAGATGAAGCAGCTTCTTTAAACCATATTGCCTCTTCTTTGGTTAGAACCCGCATATTTCCATCTTCATCATCATCAATGATCGCTTTCTTTCTTGGGATCTCCACAAGTTCCGCCGGATTTCTGGGGATAAGCTGCCACTTAACGGCCTGCTTTAGCGCTTGTTTTAAGACAGTAACGGTGTATTGAGTCGTTCGTGTGATCCCTTTATCGTGCATATCGTTGATGAGCTTTTGAATGTCCAGCGGTTTCAGTTTAGATAGCTTATGTTCTCCGATAACAGGATATACATAACGTTCTAATAATCCTCTATAGTCTTGATACGTTCGTTCGGATACCCTTTTCTTAGCAGCTTGCTCTAACCATTCTTCAAGGTAGGCTCTGACAGTCTTATTTGTAGGTTCCACGAAGGTCCCAAGGTCCCTTTCTCTCAAAACGCTATTTAAGTATTTCTCCGCATCCTTTTTGTTTCCATGAATCGTCTTGTTGTGGTATTTCCTCTTGCCTTCAGAATTAAGGCCCATATAAACCCTGACAAGCCATACGTTATCTCCGCGCTTTTGAATAGAACCGGCCATGAAGCCACCTCCTCACTTAGATTATATCTTGATACACTTTTTTGCTTCAAGCAAAAAAAATAGGGTCGCTCACATTATGAGCGCCATAGGACTGCACGAATTGTGCATCCCTTATCTTTGCAATCATGAAAAGGGTACCCATAAAGTGAGTACCCTCTCTTTTTGGAGGTAATCCTAACATGGGAATACCTTTCATTGGGTTGCTCAAAATTGAGCTTACCACACCAAGAAGGGTGTCCAAATATTGTGGACATCCTATTTGTTACTCAATGGATAAGGGAGATGTTTTTAAACCCCATCCTTGGTTGACTCCTCAAAATTGAGGAGTCGTAATTCATGGTTGAGGATGTATTTTCAATATACGTCCTAAAGGGGGTCGTGAAACGCTAGGTCCTTATCCATTTCCCTACCCTTCCCCTGCTGCCCGGCTTAATAACTCCATCCATTCCTCCCAGGCCTCCTCCTTGTTCTCCCGATCCTTCTTCTCCTCGTTGGCTACAAGAGCATCCAGGTCTACTTCCGGCCTTTCCCCTGTGAGCATCTCATAAATCCTGCGAAGAGCGGTAATCTTAATCCGCCAAAATTGCTTTAAAGGTATCCCAAGTATTTCCGCTATGGTCGAATCGTAATTAAAATCGCATCGTAAATAGGCCAAGTAGAGGACTTTATATTCCATCTCAGAAAGCAGATCCAGCGCTGTTTGAATCGTTCGTATATCCTCCTCCAGCCATTCCAGCTTCTTTAAGAGGCTTTCCCTGGCTTCTTCCGTATGGATGGCCACGGTTTCCACAATGGAAGAGGGAAGCCCTTTTCCTCTCGGCATCCCATCCAGGGTGACGGCTTTTACGCCGGTGTCACCGTCTAAGGCTTTTAATTCCAAGAGAATATCTTCTCTCCTCTGATCCCTGGCCGCATAGAACCTGAGCTGTGATTCGGTCCAATGAATCCAGTCCACATCCCTCGGCCTCCTTACCTCTGCCTAAGATCGGTCTTGAGATAGTCCAGAAGAGCATTCCTCATATCGGATAAGCAGTAATAGACCTGCCGGCCAAGTTCCTCCAAGTCATTCTTGGTGAGGTATTCATCCTTATGAGTCTGTTCAAAGGTCTCAACGTCAAACTGTACCTCTAGCCGGAAGTTTTCCAGGGCATCATTTAACCGCCGATCCAGCTTCTTATACTCCCCTATCATGGTCTAGCCTCCTAATTGAGACTATAGGCATAGATTCGTAAATCCTGTTTGTTCCCCTCAAAGTCGTCGATCCGGGTAATGCTGTACTCTTTCCCACGGAAAAGGATCTTCATGGATGGATGAATATCATTCCGCCAATTGATCTCAAAGATGGCCTCTACTTTGTAATTCACCTGAGCCGCTCCAAAAAATTCATCGGCTGAGGCCTGCCGGTAATAGGCCCAGATGTTTTCTCCTCCCGGGAGAGGCTCCCAAACGCTAATCAATTGGCCATACTCATCATAATACCCATTGTTTTGTAAAATCGTGATCTTCTTATCCTTAAGCCTTGGCATTCTATCGCCTCCTAAAATCGTTTCTAACGGCTTTTTTATGTCCTCCTAAGGTTTTTCTTGGAAAGGAAGATACGTTCAGAGCGGTCTTGAAACCCTCTTAGAATCATGATCTAACGGCCCGTTAGGTCATCGACTCGCTCAGGGCTTCTCTCCCCTATAGCGCTCTTAGAAACTCTTCGTAATGCTCAAAGAGGCCCACATAGGCATCTAGGAGACTGGCTGCGCCGTCTATCCTCATCTTCGCCGCTTGGTTCTTAACCGGTACAATATTCCCGTTCCGGTCGGTCTGTACGCCTACATTGGTAAGATTCCACTTTAAGATGGGATGGTTGTTATAATTGATCCTCTTCGCTTGGAGATCCGCTCCCATCATCTGCATGGGGAGGCTTAGGGTCTTGGCTCCCTGGATTGCCCTCACCATCTTAAAACCATAGCTCTCCATCTCCTCTACCCAATATTTGGCGGAATAGGAGTCATAGTAAATCCACAGGGGGGTAATGTCGTAGTCATGGAGCATCTCCAAAAACCAAGCGGTTACATCGCTATAATTGATGGTGTTCCCGTTACAAAGTCTTAAAAGGCCCTGCTGATACCATTTGTCATAAGGGATCTTGTCCAACTGAACCCTCTTCTCAAAGTTCTCCCTGGGGAGCCAATACATTTGATGGACGTATCTTTTCTCCGTCTCCTTATCCAAGAAGAGCAGGGTGGCTGCGGTAAGGTCTGTGGTAATGCTGAGATCCGCTCCGCCTATGGCATAGGAGCCTCTAAATCGCTCCAGGTCGAAGGTCTCCTCGTTGTTAATGTCCTGGAAGGAGAGCCAAGCGCTGCTTACGGTCTCCCGGATGTTAAAGTCCTTGGTGAGGAGGCCGCTTATATCTTTGGGGCTGTTCTTTGCCTTCTCTACCTTCTGGAGGAGATCCTCCATCTTCTTGATCGTCCCTAGTCCTGGATTCGCCTTCTGCCACTTGGTGGGGTCAAGCCACTCCTCCCGGTCATCCAACTCGTAGAGAATGGGGAGGAAGGTGTCATCCTGGAAGATCCCGTCCACAATCCCACAGGCGTAGGAGTACATATCGTCAAAGATGGATTCCCGGATGAATCCCGCTGTGGTTATCATGATGAGAAGCGGCTGCCGCCTTGCGCTCATACTCTGTTTCATAACCTCGTAAAGGTTCCGGTCTTTCACGCCGTGCAGTTCGTCCATAATCACGCAATGCGCATTCAGGCCGTCAAGGGTGTCGCTGTTCTTTCCTAAGGGTTTGAAAGAGGAGAGGGTGGCAGGGAAGTAAAGGTCCGCCTTACGCTTTTTAATGTGCCTGGAAAGATCGGGGGATTGCTTCACCATGTTATGGGTCTCCTCGAAGATGAGGGCTGCCTGATCCTTCTTTGTGGCCGTGCTGTAGATCATCGCTCCGCCCTCGCCGTCGGCAATCATCATGTAAAGAGCAATCCCGGCTAACAGAGAGCTTTTCCCGTTCTTCCTCGCCACATAGAACAGGCTCTCCCGGTATCGCCTAAGCCCGGTCTCGGGGTGGATAAATCCGAATAAGGCAGAGATATAAGCTTTCTGGAATAATTCCAGCTTGAGCGGTTTCCCTGCCCATTCCCCCTTACTGTGCTTACAAAACGTCTCAATAAACTGGATGGGACGGTTGGCCTTCTCTTCATCGAAGAGGTATTTCCCAGGGTTCCTGATCTCGTCCACAAGCTTCTGATACTGTTTCCTTACCCTCTTAGATACCAATACCTTTCCGCTTTCAATGGCCTCCCAGTATTGGAGAACATAATTCATTCTTAATTCCCCTTGATGAAGTCTAGGAGGGGATCGTCTTTCTTCTTTTCGGTCTTAGGGAGGAGGTCTGTTAGCTGCTTATAGGTATTGTTGTAATTCTTGAGGGTGACGTTGTAGGCCTTTAGGGCCGGGTGTTCCCTGAGAAACTGCTGCTTTCCCTGTTTAAACATGGCGGTAGGGCCCTGCTCTTCAATCTGCTGCTTCAGGGTATTCAGGGTCTTCTGCATAAACTCCAGTTCGCCATAGAGGCTCTTGGCAATGGGAAGCTTATCCTCAGGAACCAATTTCAAAATGTCCTTAAGTTTCTTCATCTCATTAGAAATGTTGGTCACCTTGGCTAATGTCATGGTAAATCCTACCTTTCTTGGTAATCGTTTATCTCTCCCAATATATGGAATACAAGGGAGAGGTTTTGTGAGGGCCCGCGCCGGTCCCCAGGCGGTTAGCCTGCTGCACTGGACCGGGGGGAGTCAATTTGGATTAGATTTCCATTTACGTCAAAGGTTAATCCATCGGCTGTGATTTGGCTGCCATGAATACAATTATGGCATTCATGACACAAGGCCATTAGGTTATCCCAGTTTAACGTCACATAAGGGTCATCAATGTTTTCCGGTGTGATGGGATTCTTATGGTGAACAATAACCGCCAATCCCCCGCAACGTTCACAGATATAGTGTCGGCTCTTCAAGAAGCCATCCCTGCACTTGATCCAGGCTCTGCTTTTATAGAACGCTTTCGCATAGTCCTGAGCCATTGGCCTTGCTCCTCCTTTTGGGCTAACAGGGGTGCTCATTATGTGAGCATCCTTTTGGTTACCTGTAGTAGGTGGCCCGCCTTAGGGTAAAGTTCTTCCTATCGCCGTTAAGGCGGTGAGAAGGCTGTCGATGGTTTTCTTTAACCGTTCGGTGTCCGGCCCTTGTGGGTTATACCACAGTTCCAAGATAAACTTAGCGGTGGTCTTGGCTAATGGGTGGATCGGTTCCGTTTCCCAGTTCTTTCCTGTTGATACTTCCAGGTAATGAGGGATTGCCTCTAGTAATGGAACCAAGATCACATCATTATCCGGTCCATCTACCCTGACGGCATCCCTGGCCTCTTCGATGGTGAGGATCATGGTATCACTCCTTTATGAAAAGGGGATACCAGCGTTTACACTGATACCCCCTTGGTTAGAATGGATTAAGCTGTCGCCCTGGAGAGTTTCACAAAGGCCTCGCTTACCAAAGGCTTGGTATCGGCAATAGCCATTGCCCGGTAGTCAATAAGCCCGCTCGTGAATCCAGATTCCCGGCTTACTTCAATCATGATCCCTTGAGGGAGATTGTATCCAAGGTATTGGAAGTTCCCCAGGAGAATCACGTCATCGGGGATGAAGTCATCCACTACCACAGGGCGGCCTAGGATATACCCAATCCCTTCCGTCTTAGGATCTGTGATGAAGATGGGTCTTCCCTGGCTATCCTCCAGGCCATAAACCAGGTTATACAGGGTAGCGTTGTTCATCGCAAAGGCGGATCCTCCTGCATACCCTCTCTTGAGCATAGCCATCATCTTGGTAAAGTCCTTATAGGTCGGGGTTCCGTTAAGCGGGAAGGTAAAGCTGTTGGTTTCGTCCCAGGTGATCCCGGTTAATACGCCGGTCCCCTGATTGACTCCGGTTCCGTTCACCAAAGCATCCGCAATGGTTTCCATCACGCTTGCGTTAAGCTCCTGAATGAGGTAGGCCTCAAAGGCGCTAATAGAAGTCCGGCTTACGGCTGCGCTCATGGAGAAGATCTTCAGGATCTCATAAGCGTTAAAGCTAATGTTGGTAGTGGTAAGGCTCTGGCGGTCTACCACGGTTCCCTCCGTATGCCATGCCGCCTTGGTTGCAGGGGTCCCGATGGGTACGGATACCTTGGCCGGCAGGTTGAAGTTCCTGGCCACGCTGATTAAACCGCCCATTTCCCGTGCCTTGCTAATCACTTCATTCAGGGTGACGGTGGGGAGAACGGCTGCGCTATTGGTGGTCGTGTTGAACGCATCGGCCCTCCGTTCCGTCTCCATGAGCTCCTTGGCCCTGTTAAAGACCTTGGTCTCAAGATCGGTCATCTTCTGTCCCAGGAGGTTCTTGAAGAAGGCGCTGCGGTACTCCTGGCTTGCGAAGAGATCCCCTTCCGGCAAGCGGTCCTTTACCTGAAAGCTCATGCCGGTTACAGGGTTAAAAGACTGTCCTTGAGGAGCTTTACTCCGCTCCTCGATGTTCTTTTTGGCCTCCTTCAGGCCATCCAGTTCAATGTTTAAGGCCTGAATGTCGGCATTGGGGTCCGTGTCAATGATCTTGCCGATCTCTTGCGCCCGTTGTTCAATCTGGGCAAGGGTATAGTTCCGGTAAAAGTTAAACGCTTCTTGAACGGTATTAAATTTCATGGTTAAATGCTCCTCCTTAGGATCTGATGGATTTTAATTTTCGCCGCTGCCCTCTCCGGGGATTTGAGTTTCTCCCGCATCCCTAGAATGGCGGTTCTCGCCTCCACGGATGTTTGGGGATAGGCAGGAAAGGGGGTAATGGACACTTCATAGACTTTCTCAATTCGGGTAATGGTTCGGGTGTTCGTGATCGGGTCAAAGGTGCTGCCGCCCTCTGGGACCTTAAACGCAAAGCTCATGCCCGATAGATCGCCTCTCCGTACTGCCGTATGGATGGCTCTTGCTTCTTCGGTATCGGGGAGATGAGCCACCATCCTTAAGCCTGCCGGCTCGATGGTAAGTTTCATCGTCTTTGGAGTTCTCGCCAAGGGGATCTTGGAGAGGTCGTGATTATATATTAAACGGGTATCGCTCAGGTCTGCCGAATCCAGAGCGCCGCGTTTAATCACTTCGGTATATTCGCCAAAGGCCTCTTGAATGGTCGTTGGCTGTTCAAACACAATGGGATAGCCTTCAAGGATCAGATCGTTTCCTTCGGCTGCCCGGATCTCTGCAGTCCTAATTTCCTTCATTGTGATCTTCCTCACTTTCGGTTGATTCTAATTCGGATTCAATCTCCAGGATGATCTCCGTTAATTTACTCATTGTTACCTCCTAACTGGTATTGGTCGGCCTTCTCTGCGCTCACCACGTTAAGGGTCTGTAAGCGTCTATCCCCATCCTCCACGGATGGGAGGTTCAGGATCTCCAAGGCTTGGTTGATGGTAAACAGGCCAAGGGGCATGAGCTCCTTCAGGATGTTGGTTTTGGTCGTGTTGCTCGCAAACTGAAGCCTGTTGCTCTCCAAGAGAATGGAATTCCCAAAGGCTTGTTCCCTGGGCGTAAAGAGCTTGTCCGTAAGTTCCAGGGAGAATTGAAGGGCTAAAGGCTCGATCACGGATTCATAGAAGGCGGCCCATTCCTCCTCGTTGTAGGTGGAATTGACGATCTTCTCAGAGATCCCTAGGTAGTCATAGATCTTTTGCTTTACGGCCTGGAGCTGTTTGTCGTCTATGCTATAGGGTTTAAGCTCTAAGGGAATGTACTCCGATTTGGAATCTAAGGCCGCAATCCCTCCAGCGTTGGTGATGGTCAAATAATCGTTGATGAAGGCTTCTTTCTCGGCTTTAAGCTTCTCCGGGGAGAGGACCTGCTGGAATTTGAGGATTCCTCGGATGGTCGCATTGGCCCGGATGGCATTTTTAAGGCCTTCATTCTGGGTATGGGCCAAGTCCAGGGTGGGGAGGATGGCCGTATTCGGATCTCCCAATAAATCGTTCCCGTTGAAGTGCCGCCTTACGGTAAACACTTCTGAAAAAGGCAGGGTGACTTCCTGTCCGCCGGAAAATACGAATCTAGCGTAAAGCGTTCCGGTCGCATCCATGAGGTATTCCATGCTCAAGGGACGTAACGGCCATATGGCTTGTAGATTACCTCTCTCGTCCTTCTGGAGATAGGCAAAGGCATTGTTGAACAGGTAGTAATGGGTGGTAAGTTTATAGAGCAGGTCATAGGCGGTCATATACGGGTTCGGCCTCACTTGGAGGATCCGGTTTAAGAAGCTGTCCCCAGGCCTTCTCTGTCCTCCCATCGTAACCACGTGAGAGGCTTTCAGTTTAGCAGCGTTCCGGGCAATCGCATCCACGGCCGCCCGGTAAATGTCGCTCTCATAGGCATCTCCAGAGAAGGGAGTGAAGGTGGCCGGGCTTCCGCTCATCACGTCCACACGGTCTACCCTGGACGGTTCTTTCTTTCGGTTGAATAGTCTTTGTAGAAGATTAGGCATTTTATACCCTCCTAAGAATATTTTAACTCATATTCTAAAAAATATCAACTAAGGTAATTATTAACTTAAGATAAATCTAAGAATTCATTTCCGCTTTTCATAAACGACAATAGTCTTAAGATAGCTCCTCGCTTATGCTCTTTAGGCACTTTGATAATCAAAATCCCCCTATCATCCCCGTTGAAAAAAGCATAGATTCCATTCGGTCGATATGGATTATCTCCTTCGGTCCAAATAAGCATCTCTGCCTTTGATAAATCTACAAGTTTTTCATCTGGTGTAAGTACCCATTTCATTTTTTGCCGTCTCCCTTCTTATTTTTAATTCCATTTACTTACAATACTTCCAACACACATTCTTACCTCTTACTTTCATATCCGTTACTTAGTCGACACTCGACACTTTATCGCTAATTGCTTGATACATAAGGCTTTATAGCCATTTTTCTTGGTCGACGATACGTCGACACTTTGTCGACACTTTCTCAAAAACCTAGCTAAACTGTCGAGTAACTGTCGACTATTTGTCGAGTTCAAAAAATCGCTTAAACATCTTGTTTGATAAGGTTTTTTTAAAAAACTGTCGAGTGTCGAGTAAGTGTTGATATATATAGCTCAAAGCCTATCCCCCTTTTACCAGTTTAATTTTTTGGGATTTGCCGTCTTTTACATCTATGGCGTGTCCCCTTTGAATAATCTCATTCACCAATGCAACGGCTTCAGTAGCTTTTTTTACTCCTGCTACTTTGTATCTAACAAGATCCCTATAACTAACCTCTCCTCCATGCTTCTCAATCCACTTGATTGCTAATCTGATCTTTTTGTCCTCAGGTGTCTCCCTGAGCATCGAATATACTTTTCTAGCGTGTGATTTTAGGTATTGCATTAGTTTAATGGTTCTAATCATAGTCTCATAATCTACATTCTCTTTGTTGTTCACTTCGCCGGTAACGTATCGTAATAAATGGAGGACCATTGATATGCGTAAAGAATAACTCCCAAACTTAGCCCAAGGCCCTAAGAGATGTTCTGGGAAATCATCTGCTTCTTGCTCATTTATGTTTCCCCTCATCCATTCCATCCATGTATCTAAGGCATCTTTGGTAAGATTTAATTCTATTTGCCCTTCTAAACCTATTTCATTAAGCTTTTTACATGCATTATCCCAAGCTTGCTTAGTCTCAATAGAAACAACATCTAAGGTAATATCTTGTTTAACCGGTTCAGGGAAAGCGAATATGAACCGGTGTATAAACCCGTCCGTTTCTGACATCTCGCTTCTTAGCTGTCCTAAGGTCTGAGGCTGGATTCCTCCGGTAAAGCCCACAAACGGGTTAGTAATATAAAGCGGCTCTCTTCCTTTTCTATTGACCATAAGACTGGTGCCGCTCCACAAAGACAATGCTTGCTGCTTGTCGGATCCCTTCCCGCCTTTGTATTGATTCATGGATAGTACCCATCCGGCTGCTTCATCTTGATAAATGAGAAGCCCATTATTGTTAATTTTTAGTAGTTCGGCCAAGGATTCTATGGTAGCGTCCGTTGTATAAATTTGCCTCATTATAGGGGGAATGGGCTTCGGTTGCTTCTTGTCCTCCGCATGGCGCTGAAGTTCCTCTTCATACTGCGCTTTTTCAAACTCATAGCGCATTTTAAGCCGCTCTTGGATGGAGAAAATTGGCTCCATCAATAATTTAAGAGCTGGTGTTTTCTTATCTCCTGGTTTACCAATGATAAGAGACCATATCCTAGCATATTCCTTCCAATCGTCCTTTGGTTTAATATAAGCGCTGTTTCCTATGAGAGAGCCTGCTATTGACAACATGGGCACTCCTAGAAAATCAGGAGGACAATATAACGATTTGGAGGCTTCCTTTATGAATCGTTGTAAAGGCTCTGGAAATACCTCTGGAAAAGGTTCTACCTTCTCTTCCTTAAACGGTACTGCTAAAGTTTCTTCATCAAAATATTCTACAGGTGTTATAATACTGCTAGATCCTTTTTCGTATCTTAAGGCACTTCTGATGAGCGTTTGAATCTCCCTATCACCCAATGGCGGTGATACAAGGTAAGCATTCATCATCTCGATAATCTTATAGATCTCATCATCCGTGTAACCGTACTGTTGAAGCCTGCTTGCGTGCCTAAATAGAGTATCGTTCCTTGCGCCCTCCGCTATAGGTAGCTCAAATGGGCGCTCTTCTTTTTTTGTGCTTAATATCTCCAGCCAACTAGGAAGAGGGGATAATGCTTCATCACTGACAGTTTCCCAGTATCTTCCTATTGTTGTCGCGGATGGTAAAACGATATACCCTTTATTTGGTAACCTATAATCCGCAAGGAAACCTAAAGGAGTAAAGGCCTTCACGTTCTGCCGTTCCACTCTTCCGGTATCCCGAAAGATAAACTGTCCCCCGTGCGGTGTTATGATGTAATGGTATTTAAGGCCTTGCTCCTTTAAAACGCCGTTTAATAGCTCCGCTTCGGCCTTATCGTCAATATCGACTACAATATAACCAGATGGAATGAGCATCCCTATCCATCCGCCTTGGATCACATCCAATGCCCAGGCTTCATCGCTAGATATTCCTTTGTAATCCGGTGAATTCCATCCGGTCTCTAAAGGTTTTTTTGCTTCACTGTACCTTTTCTCCGGTGGTTTAATGACTCTATTCTTATCAGATTCCCCTTTTAAGGGAATAAGCTTGCAATTGAATAGGCTTATTATCTCGTCAAAATCTAATATCCTTCCTAAGTTCAAAGAAGTTTCTTTAAGCTCCATTCGACTCCCCCCTCATGCCTTCGTAAAGGTAAAAATTTTATCTATCAACCAAAGCGTATTTGTGCTAAACTGAAAATGGTATTGGCAGTAAGGGACCAAATGTTTTTGGAGCAGTCCCCTACTGCCTCGGATACTAATTCCCTTTTGTCCCGCCTTCCCTAAAAAGGCGGTTTTTTCTCTTTTAAGCATCTTTCTTCCATACGCCTGGAAGAGCTGTACCTCCTTGATCCATCCACTCTTGGAGCTTATCAGGATCAAAGCGCAATTGCCGACCAATGCGGATCGCTGGGATGATTCCCTCCCTCACTTGGGTATAAACGCTTTGGACCGAAAGATTCAGGATCTCCGCTACATCCTCAACTAAAAGCAGCTTCTTTTCCATCGTTTTTCTCCTCCTTTTTATTTGACTGCCGAATTTAATTCGGTCTCCATATACTTCTTCAAATACTCCTGTTGTAGCCTAAGACCGTCCTCCTCTTTGCCAATGTAGATATGATCTCCTGAGATGTTTAGCACTCGTAAAAGGGAATGGAAAGAAGGTAGATGCGCCATCCGATTGTCCTTCTCCCATCGGCTAAGTGTTTTAACTGAGATCCCAGCCCGCTCTGCCACTTCTTTCTTTGACAAGCCCTTGTTCTCCCTCGCTTGTCTAAGAGTAAGCTCCATCTTTGGTTCCCTCATTTAATCGCCTCCTTAAACTTAATACCTACTTGCTGAGAAACTTGCCTAAAACAAATCTTCAACAATCTCGGGCGGCCATAGCTGGTCTTCAATCACTTCTTCACCGGTGGTAATGTCGAAAATGCTTTTCAGAAAAAGATAATTCCCGCAACCAGTACGTAAAATAACTTGTTTGACTTTAAGTTCCTTAATCTCGTATTCACGAAGTTTTTTCGCTCCCCAAATCATTTCCTCATTAATTTTTTGCTCTAACTTATTGTGCCACATTTTTACACCTCCTTTACCACTCATAATAAGCCTGCTCTGCTTCTGCCTGAGTGTTCCGGTCAAACCGCCGATACATCGCTGTGGTTAGGTCGTTAATCTGCTTCCTGTTCATCCCTAGATCGGTTGCCGCCATGATCGCATATCCCAGAGCAGCTGCATTACTCCACTCTCCCACGCCTAAACCCCTGATAATCAGAGCGCTAAGTACATTCTCAATATTTCCATTGCCTGCTAAGGCTTTTACTTCGCTCCAAGAGTGATGTGGGAGAGTAATAGTGACTTGACGGGTTTCCTTCTTAGTATTCGTTCCCAACAATTGTTTTAGGCCTCCATTCTTTTGTAATTTCCTTAAAAACCACGAAAGCCAAAGGGTATTCAATCTTAACGTCAATGATGTTCCCTGGATCCTTGGTGGAAAGGAACTCGTTTACCTTAGCTAACCCTCCTGGTTCATCAAGATAGAACTTCGCGATCCTTACGGTCATTATCATCACCTCCTTTTCATTTACTAAAGTAAATAAAACTCATTTGAGTAAATCATACAACCTGATTAGAATATTGTCAAGAATAATATTTACTTATTTGAGTAAAAACATTATTATATTAACAGGGTAAAAAGGAGGATTATTAAAAATGGAAAAAGACAAAAAAGATCTAGAGCTAGAGAATGGAGACAAGGATAAAAAAATAGAAAGGATTGAAGAAGAGGGTCTTGACTTAAATCCTGAGGATGTACCGGCTTATGCTTTACCGTATGTGAAAAGAGGACCGTTAAATGTTAAGGAATTCGGCGAATGGTTAAAGGCATTGAGAGAGGAAAAAGGACTTACGTTAGCTGAGCTGAGCGAAAAAACCGGTTATTCAACTTCTCATATTTCACAATATGAAACAGGGAAAAGAAAAACAAAGCCTAAGCCTGAATATCTAGAAAAGATGTCTTTACATTTGGGTGTGAAGTTTTCCGATTTACTTTATATGGCAGGTTATAAAAAATTAGCTGATAAAATGAGCTTTATTGAAGCTGTGAACGAATTTTCATATGAGAAATCTAAAAATGCAGGTTCAAAGAAAAATGATATAGAATCCGAATTGATTGAATATGTTAGGCATGTTACTGATTTAAGACGCTTTTTAATGAATGACTTTTGGTTTGAGACTACCCAAAGATATGTATTTCCTTCGTATAACGGTTTTCCTCTAAAAAAAGAGGATAGGATCAGGGCCATAACAGTCCTAGACGCTTTATTCCCTGAATATGTACAACTACGACAAAGAGCAGGGAGAATGAACCGATATGATAATGAAACAAAAAAAGGGTCCGAAGAATAATCGTACCCTTTTTTTGTGTGCGGGTTTGTGTGCGAACTGAGCCATTTAACCTCATTTTTGGCTATACATAATAAAAGTGCTAAACCGATAAAAGCCCTTATGTATCAAGGCTTTTTAATGCTCTTGACAATCGCTTAAAATTAGTGTAAAATGCCCATTGTTGGACTCTTAATCAGGGGGTCCAGGGTTCGAGTCCCTGAAGGCCCACCATCTTTGCGGACGTAGTTCAGCTGGTAGAACACAACCTTGCCAAGGTTGGGGTCGCGAGTTCGAGTCTCGTCGTCCGCTCCATACATAAATAAAAAAGGAGGCGGAATTTCCGTCTCCTTTTCGTTCATCCCCCTAGAGTTCATGCCCCTAGAAATAAAGAATAGCCAATCCGATGACCAAGCTAAAGATCATGAGTCCAAGGGAGAACAGATCAGATGCCGTTCCTTGTTTCATAAAATTCATCTCCTCACATCACATGATTGCAACATAACCACCATGATTGTAGCAGCAAAAACGAGGATCATGGGGAAAGAGGGAGAGAAATTCATAATCTGTTCACATTTGCAGCAACAAATTTGTCACAATTGTGATTTTGACTTTCATGCCATTGTGTGAAAGGAAGGTGGATGAAACTGAATCAAGAAGAAATGGACCGCTATTGGATGAGGGAGGCCTTGCTTTTGGCAGAAGAAGCGGGAAAATTAGGGGAAGTACCGATCGGGGCCGTTATCGTCCGAAATGGAGAGAAGATCGGACAAGGGTATAACCGAAGGGAGGTGGATAAGAATCCTCTTGCTCATGCGGAGATCCTGGCGATTCAGGAAGCAAGCAGAACCTTAAAAGGATGGCGACTTAACGGGACGACGCTTTACGTCACTCTGGAACCTTGTCCCATGTGTGGAGGTGCGATTCTGCAAAGCCGAATCCCTCGCCTTGTCTTCGGTGCGAGGGATCCCAAGGCAGGAGCGGCGGGATCCATCTTGGATTTAATGCATGAACCTCGTTTTAACCACCAAGTAGAGGTGGTGGAAGGGGTGTTGGCGGAGGAGGCGGGGGCGCTCCTGACCCAATTCTTTCGCCGGCTCAGGCAACGGTAATTGCCAGTTATCACCCTTGTCAGAAGGAGGATCGCGTGTTATACTTACTGATGCTTAACTTTGGAGGCGTACCCAAGAGGCCGAAGGGGGCTGACTCGAAATCAGCTAGGGCGGTTATTCCGTCGCGGGGGTTCAAATCCTCTCGCCTCCACCATTTTACATACCATCATGCCTTTTCTTGCCTGTAAAACGGCAGAAAAGGCTTTTTTATTTTCTCCTTAAAATTTATCTTTCATCAAAAGCAAAAGAAGGAGAAAGAGGTTGAATGTGGTTTAATTAAATACATATGGGTGAAAGGGGATTTTTTCCGTTCATCCTTTCTCTTTTAATGACTAAAGCGTATTTATAAGGAGGAGAGGGTAAGGAAGGAGGAAGATTCATGCAAGGGAGAGAAAGAGGAAACCCTCAAGGTATCGATGTTTCCCATTGGCAGGGAAATATCGATTGGCAAAAAGTTAAAGAGGATGGGATTTCGTTTGCCTTTATTAAAGCGACGGAAGGGAAAGAGTATACGGATCCGCGTTTTTACGAAAATGTTCAGGGAGCTCAAAATGCAGGGATTAAAATAGGGTTTTACCATTATGCGACACCATCCACTTTACAGGATGCAGAGGAGGAGGCGAACTGGTTTTTGTCTGTGGTTGGGAATCTAAAGAACGATCTCCCTCACGCCTACGATTTGGAAGAAAATAAAGCGGGATTAGATCCGGCGGAGCTTACGGCTCTTGCGGGCCGTTGGATGGCGATCGTATATGAAAGGACCGGAAAACTCCCCCTTTTCTATTCATTCCCCTATTTTATCCGCACGGCGATAACCCCAGGGGAGCTTGTTCGTTACCCTCTGTGGCTAGCCTCGTACCGCTCCGATCCACCCGAGGATTTAGGGGGATGGGAGCGGTGGACGGTGCTCCAATATACAAACCAAGGGAGCGTAGACGGAATTTCGGGACCTGTAGACATGAATGAATATGCATATCTTTTAGGGGAGGATGAAAAGATGTTAAATCGGGAAGATGCCGAAAAAATTATCCGGTTTTTATCTGCGGCCTGGTTTATTTGTAAGACGGAGGAAGATCGACAGGAATTTCATCGACTGGCGGAAGAGTTACGAAAAGCAAGCGGACAGCCGTCTCAGAGCTCGGCAGAAAAACCATAGAGGGATTTGTTTAGGGGGAAAAAGCCCCCTTTTTTATGGAAGGAATAATGAAGGAAAGTATCGAATAATTATGTATAGATCCCAGAGAGTGGAGTGAACTGCATGGAGAGAACATCAAAGCGCCAGGATCATAACCATTATTTACAACACATCTTAAATGATATGGAGCAAGGAGTCATTGCGGCCGATTTGTCGGGAAAGATCTTATGGATGAATCATTATGCCCTGAAAGTCTTTAATCTGGACAAAAAAACCGCAATCGGAAAAAGATTCGAACAGATTTTTCCGAACATTCCTGAAGAGTTAAACCTCATTCCGGACAAACTGCTCAAGGGGATAACGGAGAGAAACAAACCCTTTCGTTGGAACGTAAACGGGAAGCCTATGGATTTCCTACGCGATACGTATAAATTAAATGATGAAACGGGTAGACAGATAGGAGCCTTTATTTTATTTCGCGAGGCAGTCCATCTGTTTAATATTGATGAAAAGATACAGCGGGCGGATCGTCTTGCCATGATCGGGCAAATGGCGGCAGGTACCGCCCATGAGATACGAAATCCCCTTACCGCCATAAGGGGGTTTTTGCAGATGATCGGAAGCTCCTTAGAAGAAAAAGGATTGGAACGGGAGCGGGGATATATTGATTTAATGTTGACGGAAGTGATGCGAATAAATAATTTGGTGGATCAATTTCTGCTTCTTGGTAAACCCAGGAATATTCAGTACCGTATTCTGGATCTAAATCAAGTCTTAGAAGAGATCATCCCGATGGTAGAAAGTGAAGCAACATTACATAGTATAGAGATTACGAATCGGCGTTTATCCTCACTACCGAAAATCATTGCAGATCCCGAGTTGATTAAACAATTATTCCTTAATCTTATTAAAAATGCCATAGAGGCGATTGGTGAAGAGGGTAATATAGAAATTGATTATGATATTAATCGGGAAGAGCAGAAGCTAATGGTATCGATCAGGGATAGCGGGCCGGGAATTCCACCGTATATCATTGACCGTATCTTTGACCCTTTTTATACAACAAAGGAGAATGGGACAGGCCTTGGCCTCTCTGTGTGCCAACGGATTGTTCAAGACATTGGGGGATCCATTCGGGTAAGTAGCAAAGGGTTTGGAACCACTTTTCAAGTTTCTCTGCCTTTTCTTCATTCCTCTTTGATTTAGGATATGGTAAGATAAATAAAAGCGTATTGATGGTTGTAAAGAAGGTGTTTTCCATCGCGTATAAAGCTTTATACCGGGTTTATCGACCGCAAACATTTTCTGAAGTGGTCGGGCAAGAACATATCACCCAGACGCTC
Source organism: Thermicanus aegyptius DSM 12793 (assembly GCF_000510645.1). NCBI lineage: Bacteria > Bacillati > Bacillota > Bacilli > Thermicanales > Thermicanaceae > Thermicanus > Thermicanus aegyptius. The sequence continues at coordinate 3,524,672 of NZ_KI783301.1, forward strand.
AGGAACGCCGTCCGTGATGGACGAACGACCCATGCGTATCTCTTCAGCGGCCCCAGGGGAACCGGAAAGACAAGTGCCGCTAAGATTCTGGCTAAAGCCGTCAATTGCCTATCTCCCCAGGAAGGAGAACCATGTAATCGATGCGATCATTGCGTTGGGATCACCTCTGGGGAGATCATGGACGTTTTGGAAATTGACGCCGCTTCTAACCGAGGGGTAGATGAGATTCGGGATATTCGGGAGAAAGCTTATTTGCGTCCTAGTCTTTTAAAGTATAAAGTGTATATTATTGATGAAGTACACATGTTGACGACGGAGGCTTTTAATGCCTTACTTAAAACCTTGGAAGAACCACCCTCTCATGTTATCTTTATCCTAGCGACCACCGATCCACATAAGGTTCCTCTTACGATCTTATCCCGCTGTCAACGATATGACTTTCGGAAAGTTTCAATGCAAGAGATGATGAAACGTTTGCGGAAAATTACGGAAGAGGAAGAGATTCACATTACAGAGGGGGCTCTTCGGCTTATCGTACAGTTTTCCGATGGAGGGATGCGGGATGCCTTAAGCTTACTTGACCAAGCTTATTCCTTTGCAGGGAAGGAAATTACCGAAAAAGAAATAGAGCTTTTAGTGGGTTCCCTATCGAACGAGTGGTTTGGTCAAGTTATCCTTGCCCTTTACGAACAACGGATCGCTGATCTTCTTCAATTAACCGATGAGGCTTTCTCCCAGGGAAAAGAACCCGATCAGATCCTCCGGGGCCTTCTTTACTTTCTGAGGGATTTATCCCTTTTCCACTATGCACCGGAGTTGGATGAAGTGGCGCGGGAGAAAGAAAGCCAAACGTTTGTCACATTGGCACAAGTTCTTCCTCTGGACCGTATCTATGAAACGATGGGTTTTCTCAATAAGATGCAAAATGATCTCCGCTGGTCCTCTTACCCAAGAATTCTCCTGGAGACGGGATTGATCCATTTGGGTATGCATATCTTGGCGCAGAATCCTATGAAAAAAGAATTTGGGATCTCTTCTTTTTCGGAAGAAGAAAGCCCAAGGATCAAAAAGTTGGAGGAACGAATCGAAAAAATAGAGCGGTTGCTCAGAGAAAATCCAAAATTGCAGGATAACATGGAGGAGGCAGAAAGAAAGGAGGAAAGAAGAGGCCCTATTTCCAATGTGGGAAATCCATCATTCCCTTTTCTTATTCAACTTATGGAGAATGCCCGAGATAATTATTTAAATCGGATGTTGGAAATATGGCCTGAAATCTTAGAGGCGATTCGAAGGAAGGAAATACGAACGGAAGCGTGGCTAAAGCAGGGGAAACCCGTTTTGGTAACGGATAAAGAGATTCTCTTATCCTTTACAAGTGCATTGCACAGGGATATGACCCATCGTCCGGAAAATAAATCCATCATTGAAGAGGTTTTGGCAGAAAAGACAAAGATCCCATTTAAAATCCACACCATCATGCAGGAGCAATGGGACGAGGCGTTAAAGGTAAAAATAAGCAAGGAAAATAGAGAAGGAAATCCTCCCATCGTACAAGAGGCGATCAAATTGTTTGGAGAGGATTTTGTAGAAATTAAAAACAGGAGGTCATAAAAAGTCCATGAATATGAATCAAATGATGAAACAAGTAAAGAAGATGCAACAGGAAATGGAGAAAGCCCAGGAAGCCTTAAAAGAGAAAACCGTACAAGGTAGCGCGGGAGGCGTGGTTACTGTAACGGCGAATGGACATAAAGAGATCCTTTCTGTGCAAATCAAGCCGGAAGCTGTTGACCCGGAAGATGTGGAACTCCTGCAAGATCTTATCCTCACGGCCACCAATGATGCCCTAAAAAAGGTGGATGAATTGGTACAACAGGATTTGGGAAGATTTACAGGCGGACTAAATTTACCGGGACTATTCTAAAAAAAGAATCGAGGAAGCTTCATGATTTATCCGGAACCGATCTTGAAACTTATCGACGGTTTTATGAAATTGCCGGGGATTGGACCAAAAACAGCCGCTCGCCTGGCTTTTTTTGTGTTAAAAATGAAGGAAGAAGATGTTCTTCAAATCGCTAAAGCATTAGTAAATGTAAAGCGGAATCTTCATTATTGCAGTCAGTGTTATCATATTACCGATACGGATCCATGCCCCATCTGCCGCGATCCCCATCGCGATTCCCGCTATCTCTGCGTCGTGGAGGAACCGAAAGATGTGATCGCCATGGAGAAAATGAAGGAATACCAAGGGAAATATCATGTCCTCCATGGAGCGATTTCACCCATTGAAGGAATAGGGCCTGAAGACCTGCGCATCCCGGAATTGTTAAAACGTTTACAGGACGAAAAGATAGAAGAAGTCATCCTGGCGACCAATCCGACCGTTGAGGGGGAAGCGACTGCGATTTACCTTTCCCGTTTGTTAAAACCAACCGGGATTAAAGTAACACGGATTGCCCACGGTCTCCCTGTGGGGGGAGATTTAGACTATGCAGACGAAGTCACATTAGCGAAAGCGATGGAAGGGAGAAGGGAGTTATAGGCATAAACACCCCTATGCCGCATAAAAATGACATAGGAGGTGTACAACATGAGTTTATATAGGAGACGGGAAATTTCATTACGAAATGGGAATGAGGTACAAAATCAGTTATTACGTATCAAAAAAAGATGGGAAGAGGATGAAAAAATCTTTAATCTGTTAGAAAAAGATCGCGAAATCGAGCGATGGAGTTACCGTATTCTCGTGGATCGCCTTCTTTATCGCTTTTTCTTCCGCATATCGAAAGGGGGAAGCGGGAGGGAAGGAACGTATGAATCCTAAATACACTCTTCTGTCTCTCCTTTTTTTACCCGTTCTCTTTCTGATGTTTCGTTCGGAACGGATTAAACGTTATTACGGGAAAATTTCCCGTTTCTTTGTGCGGATTCTTTTCTCCGCTTTAGGGTTGTACCTCTTCAATCTGGGTGCCCAATTTTTTTCCTTTTCCCTCCCCATCAATCTGTATACAGTGATCACTTTCGCGTTTCTAGGAGTACCCGGACTTCTTCTTCTCGTTGTTTTAAAAGGGTTATTCCCTTGAATGATCTATGAAAAGCGAAAAGTTGAGTCATTTATGATACGCCACGAGATAAGCATATTACTTGATTATGGGAAAAATTGTATGCATCAAGCATCTTGACTTGGGGAATGGTTCGTGGTAAGATGTGAAACGTCGCTTCGGGGGACAAAAAACAGAAGAGCTGCCGGGAATGAATCCAACCGAATCAGGACCGGACAGAAACCAAAAATTCTCTGTTGACAAAAAGCTCCTCGATGTGATAAGATAACCAACGTCGCTGCCACGGCGGCGCGGAAAAAAAGACCCATGGTTCCTTGAAAACTGAACAGAAACGCCTGTGAGGAATAAAAGCAAGAAGAATTGAGAGTCGAGGAAGAAGACTCGAGCAGGGGGGAAGGAAGG